>NZ_LR134318.1:4077500-4377500 GCF_900636825.1 Pseudomonas fluorescens
CTACCACCAACGCGCCGACGCATTGCGAAAGAATCGACCAAGCCAAGCTATCGCTGCCTAATATCTGCGCCCAGCTTTGGTGAAGTCGACAAATCCACAGCTGCGCCTGTCCGCGCACTTCTTCACCTGATCGAGCAATCTCCGCTCCCAGCGCAGGCAGCGCACATCCGGCCTCCGGCTGCTCGACGTGAGCCATGCTCAAATAGTGTTTGAGACAGCGCTCGAGCCGTTCACGATCCTGAGTCCCCTCCCCGCCCAGCCGCTCGAGACTTTGCCGCAATTCGCGCTCGACAATCGCGCCGAACAAATCATCCTTGGACGAAAAATGGCTGTAAAAAGCCGCGCCGCTCAGGCCGATTGCTTTCATCAAGCCGTCGACGCCAATCGTTGAGAAACCGGTTTTCTTGGCCGACAGCGCACTGCTCTGCAGCAGCTTTTCACGAGTTTCAAGCTTGTGACTGGCGGAATAACGCACAGAATTTACCTCCACAGGAGCGCCTTGACGTTGTCCGAATCCTAGCATAACGTTCGTTCACTTAACGATCGTTTACTAAAAGGGTTTACCCATGAATAACAAGAAGGTCGTATTGGTAGTCGGTGCCGGAGACGCCACAGGTGGAGCAATTGCCAGACGCTTTGCCGAGGAAGGATTCATTGCCTGCATCACGCGGCGCAGCGCCGATAAACTGCAACCGTTGGTGGCGGCAATCCAGGCTGACGGCGGCGAAGCCCACGGTTTCGCCTGCGATGCGCGCAAAGAAGACGACGTGATTGCGTTGGTTGAAGACATCGAGACTCGCATCGGTCCGATTGAAGCCTTTGTGTTCAACATTGGCGCCAACGTGCCTTGCAGTATTCTCGAAGAAACCGCGCGCAAATATTTCAAGATCTGGGAGATGGCCTGCTTCTCGGGGTTCCTCAACGCACGGGAAGTCGCCAAACGCATGGTCACCCGGCAACGCGGCACAATTCTGTTCACTGGCGCGACCGCCGGGCTGCGTGGGGCTTCCGGTTTCGCTGCGTTCGCCGGCGCCAAACACGGAATCCGCGCGCTGGCGCAGAGCATGGCGCGTGAACTCGGCCCGTTGAATATCCACGTCGCTCACGTCGTGGTCGATGGGGCTATCGACACCGACTTCATCCGTAACAGTTTCCCCGAGAAATACGCCACCAAGGACCAGGACGGCATTCTCAACCCCGAACACATCGCCGAAAACTACTGGTATTTGCACAGCCAACCGCGGGATGCGTGGACATTCGAACTGGACCTGCGCCCATGGAACGAACGCTGGTAAGCCCTTCAGCCGAACAACAAAAACGAGAGAGCGGCACGATGAACAAAACCGTTGAATTCTATTTCGATCTTGGCAGCCCTGCGACTTACCTGGCCTACACCCAACTGCCGAAAATCTGCGCCGAAACCGGCAGTGATCTGATTTACATCCCGATGTTGCTGGGCGGTGTGTTCAAGGCCACCGGCAACGCGTCCCCGGCCATGATTCCGGCCAAGGGTCGCTACATGTTTCAGGATCTGGATCGCTATGCCAAACGCTATGGCGTACCGCTGAAATTCAATCCGCATTTCCCAATCAATACCCTGACACTAATGCGTGCGGTGGTGGGCATTCAACTGCGTCAGCCTGCGCGTTTCCAGGCGTTTATTGATTGCCTGTTCACCGCGCTCTGGGTTGAAGGCCGAGCACTGGACGAACCAGACACCGTCGCGTCGCTGTTGAATGAACACGGCTTTGATCCTCAGGAGGTCTTTGCGCTGACGCAAGACGAATCGGTCAAAGCCGCACTCAAGGACAATACCGAGACGGCCATCAAACGCGGCGTTTTTGGCGCACCGAGTTTTTTCGTCAGCGACCAATTATTCTTCGGCCAGGATCGTCTGGACTTCGTTGCCGAGGCGTTGCGCCAAGACTGATTCCAAGCATGACTCGGGCGCTGGCAACAGCGCCCGAGCCTCCCGCGCTTAAATAGCCGCAGTGCGCGTCTTCAACCATTGCAGTGCAGCGCCCTCGACCAGCGGGCTCAAGCGCTCACGCACCTGCGCGTGGTAATCGTTGAACCACTGTTTCTCTTCCTGAGTCAGCAACGACGGCACCAGGCAACGGGTGTCGATCGGGCACAAGGTCAAGGTTTCGAACTCGAGAAACTCGCCAAACTCGCTGCTGCCCGCTTCGCGATTCATTGCCAGGTTCTCGATCCGCACGCCCCAACGGCCCGGGCGATAAGTCCCCGGCTCGATCGAAGTGATCATCCCCGGCAACATCGCCGTCTGCGGTGCGGGCGCTGCCTGATAGGCAATCACCTGCGGGCCTTCGTGCACGTTGAGGAAATAACCGACGCCATGACCGGTGCCGTGGCCGTAATCGACGTTCTCGGCCCAGATCGGCGCACGCGCGATCGCATCGAGCAGCGGCGACAAAATCCCTTTCGGAAACCGCGCTCGCGACAGCGCAATCACGCCCTTGAGCACGCGGGTGCAATCGCGCTTCTGCTCTTCAGTCGGCGTGCCGACCGGCACCATCCGCGTGATGTCGGTCGTCCCGCCCAGATACTGACCACCGGAATCGATCAACAGCAGCCCACTACCCTCAATCACCGCGTGCTCTTCTTCCGTGGCGTGATAGTGCGGCATCGCACCGTTGGAGTTGAATGCGGCGATCGTGTTGAAACTCAGCGACACATAATCCGGACGACGTTCCCGGGCGGCCGTGAGTTTCTCGTCGATGGTCAGCTCGGTAATTCGCTCACGACCCCAGGCCGACTCCAGCCACGCGAAGAACTCGCACAATGCCGCGCCGTCCTGCTCCATCGCTTTGCGGATGTGCTGGGCGTCGGCCTCGCTTTTTTGCGACTTGGCCAACGTGGTCGGGTTCAGACCTTCGACCAGCGTCACCGCGCTGTCGAGGTTATCCAACAAGCCGCTGGTGACCCGCGTCGGATCCACCAGCAGAGTCGCGCCACTCGGCACGTCGCGCAGGGCGGAAGCGACTTCGCTGTAATCGCGCAAGGTCACGCCGTCTGCCTCCAAAACGGCACGCAAATCGGCATCCACCTTGCTCAGCGCCACGAACAGTGTCGCTTGCTGTTGATTGATCAAGGCAAAAGACACGAAGACCGGGTTGAACGACACGTCGCCGCCGCGCAGATTGAACAGCCAGGCGATGTCGTCGAGGGTTGCAATGAAGTGCCAATCAGCGCCGCGCGCCTGCAACGTTTCACGCAAACTTGCGAGCTTCTCGCCCCGGCTCACGGTCGCTTGCGGGGGCAAATGCTGATAAATCGGCGCGTTGGGCAGGCTTGGCCGGTCGCTCCAGACTTCGTTCAGGAGATCGATGTCTGTGCGCAAACGAGCGCCGCGCGCTTCCAGCTTGCTGCTCAAAGTACGCGCCGAAGCTACCGCCATCACCGCACCGTCGACCGCTACCACACCGCCCTCGGGCGTCTGCTCGGCCAGCCAGTCCAGCGGGCTCGGTTGACCCGGTTGCAGTTTGACCAGTTCGATGCCGCTGCCGTTGAGTTCTTTGCTCGCCTGCTCCCAGTAACGACTGTCGGCCCAGACACCAGCGAAATCGGCGGTGACGATCAAAGTGCCGACCGAGCCGTGGAAACCCGAAAGCCATTGCCGGCCCTGCCAATAACCGGGCAAGTATTCCGACAAATGCGGGTCGGCGGACGGCACCAGCAGCGCATGAATGCCTTCGCGGCGCATCAATTCACGGGTATGCGCAAGGCGCTGGGGCACCGATCCTTCGGTCAAGGTCTGGGTACTCATCATGTCTCCTGCTAATCACTTCATCATTATTGTTCGTCGCCGTTGATCCGGCTCGTTTAAAGCCCTGTCGCCCAGAATGCCGGAGCACTGGCGCAGGCGGTCTTGATCAGGTCGACAGCCTTGTCGACGTCCTCGGCCGTGGTGAAACGGCCCAGGCTCAAGCGAATGGTACGGCTCGCCAAATGCGCATCGTGCCCGAGCGCCAGCAGCACATGGGAAGGCGTGTTGCTCGCAGAGTTGCAGGCCGAGGTCGCGGAGAAAGCAATCGAATGGCCGAGCGCGGCGCTGTTGAATTCCCCTTCACTGAACGTCAGGCTCAAGGTGTGCGGAATACGTTGTCTGGCGCAACCGTTGAGACGTACGCCTGGTAGGCTCAGCAGCGCTTCGAGTAACCGTTCACGCAACGCGACAATGGACTTTTTCTCCTCGTCGAACGCCGCAGCGGCCAAGGCGAACGCTGCGCCCATGCCGGCAATCTGATGGGTCGCCAAGGTTCCCGAGCGCAATCCGCCTTCGTGGCCGCCGCCGTGAATTTGCGCCTGCAGACGTTGTTGCGCGCGCGGGCCGACGTACAAGGCGCCGATGCCTTTTGGGCCATAAAGTTTGTGAGCGGAAAACGACATCAGATCGACCGGCCATTGCGCCAGATTGATCGCCACTTTACCGGCGCCCTGGGCCGCATCGACATGGAACAGCGCCTCGCGAGCGCGCACGACCTCGCCGATGGCCTGAACATCGTTGACCGTGCCCAGCTCATTGTTGACCAGCATCAGCGACACCAGAAAAGTGTCATCACGCATCGCTTCACTGACCGCGTGCGGGGTGATCAAGCCATTGGCGTCGGGCACCAGATACGTCACGGCGATGCCGCCGTCCTGCAACTGTCGGGCGGTGTCGAGAACCGCCTTGTGTTCAATCTGGCTGGTAATGATGTGGCCACCGGACACGCCGCGCGCCTGAGCGACGCCCTTCAGCGCGAGGTTATTGGATTCGGTGGCACCGGAGGTCCAGACGATCTGTTCGGCTTGCGCACCAACCAGTTCGGCGACTTGCCGGCGAGCCTGCTCGACCGTTTGCCGGGCCTGCTGGCCAAAGGCATGGGAGCTGGACGCAGGATTGCCGAAATTACCGTGGAACCCCAGGCATTCGATCATCACCTGGATGACCCGCTCGTCCACCGGGGTGGTGGCGGCGTAATCGAAATACAGCGGACGTGTGTTCATAAAAGACTCGCAGAGCGTGTTCCGGGATCAGGAGGCTCGTTTCTGCAAACAGCACAGCGCAGCCTTGTGAGCTGCGCGCGGGTTCGAGAGCGTCATCAATACCTGATCGGATGCCGTTAAAGAAGAACAACTTCATTTAAAAGTGCGTAGGAACGCTCCTGAAGCCGAGCTTAACAGGCATCGGGTCGGCGGTTGAAGCAAAGCGTCAGCTAAAGCTTTCGAGAAGTAACGGGTACAGCGAGATCACCAGTAACGCGGCCATGCCCCAGTTGAATACGCGCAACCAGCGCGGCTCTTTCAACACATTGCGCAACAATGTGCCGCAAGCCGCCCAGACACCAACGCTTGGCAAGTTGATGATGGCGAACACAGCGGCAATCACCACGACATTGGTGAAGTAGCCCTGCATCGGCGTATAAGTGCTGATGGCACCGATGGCCATGATCCACGCTTTCGGATTGACCCATTGAAACGCCGCTGCGCCCAGGTAACTGATCGGCTTGGCTTCGCCTCGCACGTTATCGCCGACCGGCCCCGAGTGGGCGATTTTCCACGCCAGATACAAAAGATACGCCGCGCCAGCGTAGCGCAGGATCGTGTAGAGAATCGGATAGGTCTGAAACACCGCGCCGAGACCGAAGCCCACCGACACCACCAATACAAAGAAACCGCACGAAATCCCTAACATGTGCGGAATGGTGCGGTTGAATCCGAAGTTCACCCCCGACGCCAGCAGCATGGTGTTGTTCGGCCCCGGAGTGATTGAGGTAACCAGGGCAAACAAAGCGAAGCCGAGCAGCAGGTCGAGCGAGAGGTTCATGGTGAGGCAATCCGTGAGGTCATTCAGGTAATGACCCTATCCCACACCGCCGGGGAAACCCACGGACAGTTGGACGAAACTTCAAGCGGTACAGTTTCGAATCAGCTTGGACGACCGTGCAGCTGTACGGCACGTTCGGCGCTCATCTCACCTTGCTTGTCGAAACCGAAAGTCTTCTGCGACTGACCGAGCAATTGGGCTTTTTTCGCATGGTATTCATCGAAGGACAAGCCGCTGCGATTGAGTGATTCCATGGCCAGTTCACGGGATTCTTCGGCCGTGTATGGACGCAATTCCGGGGAAACATGGGTGGCGCAACCGGCGAGTACAGAGACAGCGAGCAGCAGCAAAACAGTCAGTAAATGGTTCATGGGAGCGTCCTGGCGAGCAATGTGGGAGTCGATGGACAAAGGCTACGCCCGGCCACGCTCGCGCAAAAATCAACACTCTCAATAGTCGCTATCAGGAATTGGGCATGACTGCCCAACCGGACCCTCCGTGGAGGAGCTGCCCGTGGCTGTGATCCTTTGATCTGCCTTTTAATAGAAACCAAAAGATCGCAGCCCCGACAGCTCCTACGCTGTGACATTGCATTGAACCAGATGGCAGTGCAGCGCATCGTCGTGACTGCGGGCGATGCTGCTCAATACCTGGAACGAATTGAAGGTGACGGTTCTGGCCTGATGCCTGTGGATCAGGTGCCAGAAGTCCTGTTCGCCGCTTTCAAAACTGCGGAACGCCGCTTCCCCTGCCTCTCTGGTTTGCCACTGCAGAAAACTCAAGACCCGGCGCCCGTCATCGCTGGCCTGCACGCTGGCGCTGACAAAACCCTCATAGCGCTGAGCCAGACGTTCGGTCTGCATCGACAGCGCACTGACCAACGCCGGTTGCTGACGCGGCTCGATTTCGAATTCGATCAATTGGCTAAAACTGCGGTTGTTCATTTAAAGCCCCCACTCGTCGTAAGCCGAGCCTTGCGACTCGAAGGCCTGCAGGGTAAAACCTCTAGTTAAGTCAAGGTCAAGAGCATTTTCGCAATGATCACTCCGGAAAACCGGCACAAGCAGCTCACCGTCGGTGAAGTGGCGGCACGTAGCGGCGTCGCGGTTACGGCCCTGCATTTTTATGAATCGAAAGGCTTGATCACGAGTCAGCGGAATGCCGGCAATCAGCGCCGTTATCCGCGTGAAGTGTTACGACGCGTGGCGCTGATCAAAGTCGCGCAACGCCTGGGAATTCCACTGGCAGAGATTGGTTTGGCGTTGAACAATTTGCCAAATGACCGTGCACCGTCAGCAGCCGACTGGAAGGTGCTCTCCGCGCAGTGGCGAGAGGAGCTCGATGAGCGCATCGAGCAACTGACGCTGTTACGTGACCAGCTCAATGGCTGCATTGGTTGTGGATGTCTGTCCATGGACGCCTGCCCGCTGCGCAATCAGGGCGACGTGCTTGGCGAGAAAGGACCGGGGCCGCATTTTCGCGATGCGTGACTGAGCGTCTGTCTGGCATGCGCGACGCTCGTCGGGTGAAAGTCCTCGAAGCGCGGGCGGTTCTATAGTGATTCTTCCGGAAAACCGGTGCAGTCCTCACAGGTAGAACAAAAATCAGGGAGAACGTCATGAGCGTCAAACCCATTCCCGAGGGGTATCACAGCATTACCCCCTATCTCGGCATCCATAAGGCGGCCGAAGCCATCGATTTCTACAAAAAAGCCTTCGGCGCCACCGAAGTCATGCGCCTGACCATGCCCGATGGTGCTATCGGGCATGCCGAGCTGCGCATTGGCGACAGCGCCATCATGCTTGGTTCGCCTTGCGATCAGGGACCGTTGAGCAACCCGGATCACGCGGTGTCGGTCGGTTTGCATTTGTACGTCACGGACGTCGACAGATCGTTCCAACAGGCACTGGAAGCTGGCGCGACAACGGTGTCCGAGGTCAAGGATCAGTTTTACGGTGACCGTTGCGGGACGCTGAAAGACCCGTATGGGCATCTGTGGTTTCTGGCGTCGCGCAAGGAGGATTTGACCCAAGAGCAGATTAGCCAGCGGGCAATGGAGATGTTTCAGCAGGGTTGAGGCCCTGCAGGAGCTGCGGCACGCTGCGATCTTTTGATTTTGGAGGATCGCAGCGTGCCGTAGCTTCCACACGCTTAACCGTAAGTGCGAAACATTTGCTTTCACATCGCGTTTCAGGATTTTCTTTGTTCGTCCGTCTTATATAGATGCAGGCCGATCGCGTAGGCAAAAGCCACGACCGGCCTATCGGGGATCTCCGTGCTGCGAAGCCCGTGGTACGCGCCCTTTCACCACATCAAGACGCGAACATCATGTCAAAGAAATCCCGCTCCAAACTGTGGTTCCTGGTCCATAGCTGGCTGGCATTACCGATCTGGTTTTTTGTCCTGATCGTATGTGTCACCGGCACCCTTGCGGTGGTCAGCCAGGAAATCGTCTGGCTCGCCAACCCGCAGATGCGCGCCAGCCAGCCGTCGGACGATGCGCCGCGCCTTGGTTATGAAGAAATCATCACGGCGATCAAGGCCGCAGAACCGCAAGCCCTGGTGCAACGCATCAGCCGCCCCGACGAATCGCATTTCGCGCTGGATGTCACCCTAAGCTACCCCGACGGGCGTTCGCTGGTGACGTACGTCAACCCGTACACGGGCGCCATCCAGGGCACCGCGCCGGAGTTCAATTTCCAGGCCTTTACTCGCGCCCTGCATGGCTGGTGGCTGGTGCCATTCACAAACGGTTACAGCTGGGGCTGGTATCTGGTGTCGGCGCTGAGCCTGCCACTGCTGGCATCGCTGATTACCGGACTGGTGGTGTACAAGCGTTTCTGGAAGGGTTTTTTCAGGCCCACTCTGCGTATTCGGCACGGCGCACGCATCTTCTGGGGCGATTTCCATCGCCTCAGCGGTATCTGGTCGATCTGGTTTATCGCGGTGATTTCCATCACCAGCACCTGGTTCCTGATCGAAGCGGCGCTCTTCGACAACCACATCTCGATCTCCAGCGAAACGGTCATTCCGGCCATGGCACGGGACGCCGTACCGTTGACCGCCGATGGCCTGCCACCGGCCCGACTGAATCTCGACCGCGCCATCGAAATCGCCCAGGAAAAGATTCCCGGTCTTGAGGCCAGCGTCATCAACATGCCATTCAATGCCTACAGCCACCTCGATATCCGCGGCCGCGGCTGGTATCCGCTGATGTATCAGAGCGCAACGCTCAATCCGTTCAGCGGCGAGCTGGCATCGTCGCGCGTACTGTCCGATCGCACTTCGCTGGAGTTCGTCACCGAATCCATGCGTCCGTTGCACACCGGCGATTTCGGCGGGTTATGGATCAAGCTGATCTGGTTCTTCTTCGGTCTGCTGCTGAGCATGATGGTCCTCAGCGGCCTGCTGATCTGGACCAAACGCACCGCCCTGGCCACGGCCAACGCGCTGAAGCGCGAGAACAAAAAGCAGCGCGCCAACACGCAACCGCTCATTCACCGTGAACCGTCGGAGGCCAATCTGTGAGCAATTCCACGACCGCCCCGCAACCTTCGCGCCTGAGCCAGCTGTGGCACAAATGGCGCTTTCACATCAACGTATTGCTGCTGGTAATCCCGCTGGGGTTCATGCCCAAGTACTTTTCCGACGCTGCGCTGTTTCGCGGCGATAGCGGACTTGGCGAGCGCGAGGTCGGCGAGATTCAGGTCGGGCCATGGAGCCTGCGCCTGGCCGAACTGCGTAACGAAGCACCGCGCGCCGATGGTCCGGCCGGCTATCTGAAAGCCTTCAGTGCTGCCCTGTGCGATGCCTGTATCGAACCGGTCAAGGCGACTTACCTGCGCATCGGCAAGCCGCGCAGCCTGCGTGCCGCCGGGGTGATTTTCTTTGGCACGCCGTATCGCATGGGCACGCAGCTGCCGATCCCGGAAAAGACCAAACCCGACGCCGAGCTGTGGATCACCATGGAAGGCTGGGACGGCAGCATGCATCAGGCCTCGATTCCCCTGAGCCAGGCCTCCCCCGCGACCATCGCCTGGCTGAACAAACAAGGAGCCAAACCATGAGCCAACTCGCACGCCCTTCGCGCCCGTTTTTGAGCGCCGCGCTGCTGGTGCTGAGCGCCGGTTTCAGCGCTGGAGCACTGGCCCACAACCCGATGTGCGAATGCAAGGCCATCGATGCTGAACAGATCAAATGCACCGGTGGCTTTTCCGACGGCAGCGGAGCGCCGGGGGTGACCCTCGACGTGATCGGCTACGACGAAACCATTCTGGTACCCGGCAAGCTCGGCAGCGATTCGACCCTGACCTTCAAAAAACCCGGCGCCGAATTCTACGTGTTGTTTGACGCAGGTCCCGGGCATGTGGTCGAAATCGATCAAGCGGATATCGAAGCGCCATGAGTACACCCACCACCCAGATCGTGCGCCCGGCGGGTGCCGGCCACGAAACCCTGAACGTGCTGTTGTTATGCCTGTTGATCCTGGCGATTGCCGGCTCGGTCGTCGCGTGGCGCGGGGTTTCCCATGAACCGGAGCCCGTCGCCAGCAACCAGTACGACGCCCGCCGCGACCTGAGCGCCGCTGAACAGGGCATCTATGCCGACCTGCGGGTGACTCTCGACGAGATCCGCTTGCTTCGCGAAGAGCAAAAGGCCCTGCCGACTCCGCAAGCCCTGGCCGACGAAGGTTTCGCGCCGTTTGCCCAGGATGCCAGCTCGGTCAGCCGTGGCGGCCATGCGTGGCAGATGCTTTCCGACAGCACCTATTTCGGTCGCAGCGCCACACCTGATGTGGCCGGTTCGTTCCTGATGCGCGTCGGTACTGACCTCAACGCTGCGCCTGACATTTGGCTGAACCGGGGCGCCGATCTGGTGCCGGTTAAGGATCTGTCTGACGCCGCGCTGTCCGCTGCCGGCTGGAAACAGATCGTCGCGCAATTCGATGCCGGGGTTACCCGCGAACATCGCCATTGAATCCTCGCCTTCATTCGAGAGAAGACCGCTTGCCCATGTCCATTTCATCGCCTCGCCGTCCGTTGTTACGTGTTTTTCTGGCGTGCCTTTGCGCCTGTCTGCTGAGCCCGCTGGCCAGCGCCGAGCAGGCCAAACGCCTGCGCATCGGCATCACCCTGCACCCGTATTACAGCTACGTGGCGAACATCGTCGGCGACGAGGCCGAGGTCGTGCCGCTGATTCCCGCCGGTTTCAATCCGCATGCCTATGAGCCTCGTGCCGAAGACATCAAACGTATCAGTGGCCTGGACGTGATCGTGCTCAACGGTGTCGGTCATGACGATTTCGCCGACCGGATGATCGCCGCCAGCGAAACTCCAGACATCAAGACCATCGAAGCCAACGAGAACGTGCCCTTGCTCGCTGCCACCGGCGTCGCCGCGCGCGGGGCCGGCAAAGTGGTCAACCCGCACACGTTCCTCTCGATCAGCGCCTCCATCGCCCAGGTCAACAACATCGCCCGCGAACTGGGCAAACTCGACCCGGACAATGCCAAGACCTATACGCAGAACGCCCGCGCCTATGGCAAACGCCTGCGGCAGATGCGTGCCGACGCGCTCGCCAAGCTGACCCAGGCGCCGAACGCGGAACTGCGCGTCGCCACGGTGCACGCGGCTTATGACTATCTGCTGCGGGAGTTCGGTCTGGAAGTGACAGCGGTGGTCGAACCGGCCCACGGTATCGAGCCAAGCCCGAGCCAATTGAAGAAGACCATCGACCAGCTGCGCGAACTCGATGTGAAAGTGATTTTCTCGGAAATGGATTTCCCTTCCAGTTACGTTGACACCATTCAACGTGAGTCCGGCGTGAAACTTTATCCGCTGTCGCATATTTCCTACGGCGAATACACCGCCGACAAATACGAAAAGGAAATGACCGGCAACCTCAACACCGTGGTCCGCGCGATCCAGGAGTCGGGGGCATGACTTCAAAAGAAACCCTCCTCGTCGATAGCAGTGAAAACCCTGTGGGAGCGAGCTTGCTCGCGAAGGCGCCGGATCCGGCCACATCTTTGTTGAATGACCCAGCGCATTTGCGAGCAAGCTCGCGCCCACAGGGATTGGGGCCGACGCTGGATTTTGCGCAGATTGGTCTGACGTTGGGGCGCACGACGATTCTCGACAAGGTGACTTTCCAGGTGCAGTCCGGCACGGTGCATGCCTTGGTCGGCCCTAACGGTGGCGGCAAAAGCTCGCTGATCAAGACCTTGCTCGGGCAGATGCCCCATCAGGGTCAGCTCAGCCTGCAATGGCCCGGCGAACCCGGCGTCATCGGTTACGTGCCCCAGGCGCTGGAATTCGATCGCGGCCTGCCGATGACGGTCGACGATTTCATGGCTGCAATGTGTCAGCGCCGCCCGGCGTTTCTCGGTTTGAGCAAGCGTTACGCCGCCGCCATCGGCGAGGCGCTGGAACGCGTCGGCATGCAGGACAAGCGCAAACGGCGGATGGGCGCGCTGTCTGGTGGCGAACGGCAGCGAGTGCTGCTCGCACAGGGCCTGATCCCGGCGCCGCAACTGCTGGTGCTGGATGAACCGATGTCAGCGCTCGACGAAGCGGGGATCCAAGTGTTTGAACGGCTGCTCAATGACTGGCGCGCAGCGGGCATCACCGTGCTGTGGATCGAGCACGATCTGGAAGCCGTCGGGCGCTTGGCCAATCGGGTGACCGGCCTCAACCGCCGCGTACTGTTCGACGCCACACCCCAGCAGGCACTCACCCCGGAACGCCTGCTGAGCCTGTTTTCCACCCATCCACGGAGCGCTGTCTGATGAGTTACGAAGCATTTCGTCTGATGGTTCAGGGCTGGGCCTCCTCGGGTTATCTGCCGGAAGCGCTGGCCTACGGTTTTGTCGTCAATGCGTTGCTCGCCGGGCTATTGATCGGCCCGGTGCTTGGCGGTCTGGGCACGCTGGTGGTGGTCAAGCGCTTCGCATTTTTTTCCGAAGCGGTCGGCCATGCCGCGCTGACCGGTGTGGCCATCGGCATTCTGCTTGGCGAGCCTTACACCGGCCCTTACGGCAGCCTGTTCGGCTACTGCCTGCTGTTCGGCATCCTGCTCAATTACCTGCGCAACCGCACCGGCCTGGCGCCGGATACGTTGATCGGGGTATTTCTCTCGGTATCGCTGGCGCTGGGGGCGAGCCTGCTGCTGATCCTCGCTGGCAAAATCAACGTGCACATCCTCGAAAACGTGTTATTCGGTTCGGTACTCACGGTCAATGGCAATGATCTGGCGGTGCTGGCTATCGTCGGGTCTCTGGTCATGGCCCTGGCCCTGCCGCTGTACAACCGCATCATGCTAGCCAGTTTCAACCCGCAACTGGCGGCGGTGCGCGGCGTGGCGGTGAAAACGCTGGATTATCTGTTCGTGATCCTGGTGACACTGATCACCGTGGCGGCGGTGAAAGTCATCGGTGCGATTCTGGTCGGTGCGTTGCTGGTGATCCCGGCCGCCGCGGCACGCTTGCTCAGCCAGTCGCTCAAGGGCTTTTTCTGGTGTTCGGTATTGATCGCCACCGTCAGCACCTTGTGCGGGATTCTCGCGCCGATTGTGTTCGACCTGCCGATTCCGTCGGGCGCGGCAATCATTCTGGTCGCCGGCATTGCCTTCGCCCTCGCCGCCGTCGCGCGCGGTGTCGTCCCCAGCCTCAAAGGGAACCTTGGATAAATGGCTTCTTCATTTCGTAAACTGACTCTGGCCATGGCGCTGTGCGGCGCGGTCTGCCTGCCAATAATGGCCGCCGAAAGCGCTACACCGCTGCGGGTGCTGGCCTCGTTGCCGATCACTTATGGCCTGGGCGAAGTGCTGCTCAAGGGCACCGACGTCAATCTCGAACGCGCCGCTCCGGCCAATCTTCCGGGCAGCCGGCAAAGCGCTTACTTCACCGGTCGTGGTGCGCCGGCGCTGAGCAAACTGGCGACCGACGCGGATGCAGTGATCGGCGTGCGCTCGCTGTGGCCAGACGATCAGCTGTACCCGATTGCCCGACGCAGCAACATCCGCATCGTCGAAGTCGATGCGGCGCGTCCGGTGGATGGCGCATTGCCTGGTATCGCCGTGCAACCGGGGCTTACCGTCGACGGCTTGAACAGTCAGCCATGGCTGGCGAGCAATAACATGGGGCGCATGGCGGACGTCATCGCAGCCGATCTGGTGCGCCTGGCGCCAACCGCCAAAAGCAAAATCGAAGCCAACCTTGCGGCGCTGAAACAACGCCTGCTCAAACTCAGCGCCGACAGCGAGGCACGGCTGGCCAGCGCCGATAACCTTACTGTGCTGAGCCTGAGCGATCACTTTGGTTATCTGATCGGTAGCCTCAATCTGGAGCTGATTGGCCAGGATTCACGGGCCGACACCGAGTGGACGCCCGAGGATCTGAAGAAACTTACGGCAACGCTCAAGGACAACGATGTGGCGCTGGTATTGCACCATCGACAGCCCTCGGACGCAGTGAAAGCAGCAATCGCCGAATCCGGCAGCCAATTGCTGGTGCTGAGCACCGATGCGGCGGACCCGGTGGCGGAGCTGGAAGGGAATGTCGACTTGTTGCTCAAGGGTTTGAGCGGGGCCTGATTCATTTAGATCGGGTTACCGTTTATCGCTAGCAGGGCGAATTCCCACAGGAGCAGTCAGCTCTAACGTCAGACATGAAAAAACCCGCTGCCCCTCACGGGTTCAGCGGGTTTGTTTTGGCCGGACGCTTATTGCGCCGCGGCCTGGGCTTCCATTTTCTGGCGCAGACTCAACGGGCGCATATCGGTCCAGACTTCCTCGATGTAGGCCAGACATTCCTTTTTCAAGCCACTCTTGCCCACTGTCCGCCAACCTTGCGGCACGGCTTTGTAATCCGGCCAGATCGAGTACTGCTCTTCATGGTTGACCACGACTTGAAAGAGGATGTCCTCGCGGTCGAATACTGACGTCATGCTGGTTCTCCATCGCTGTAAGGGTGGGCTGCACAAGAAGTGCAGCCGGGTATGTAGAAAGAACGTTCGGCGCGCTGGAAAATTTACAGCGTGGCTTTCACAGCGCTCGTTGCAGCAGATAAGGCGCGGCCGAAGATCTCGGCCACGCGATCGATTTCGATGGCGGTAATCACCAGGGGCGGGAGGAACCGCACCACCGCGCCGTGACGCCCGCCGAGTTCCAGAATCAGCCCGCGCTTCAGGCACTCCCGTTGCAGCAGCGGCGCCAGACGGGCGAAGGCCGGAGGATGGCCGAGGGCGTCCGGCACGCCGTTGGGGTCGACCAGTTCAACGCCAAGCATCAAGCCACGCCCGCGAATGTCGCCCAGTTGCGGAAAGTCGCGCTGAAGGATGCGCAGATGTTCGCTGAGGCGTTCGCCCATCGCGGCGGCGTGCTCGCAGACCTTGTGTTCAAGCAGGTAGCGCATCACCGCCGACCCTGCCGCCATCGCCATCTGATTACCGCGGAAAGTGCCGGCGTGCGCTCCCGGTTGCCAGGTGTCGAGCCAGTCGCGATAGACCACCACCGCCAGCGGCAGGCTGCCGCCGATGGCTTTCGACAGCACCACCACATCGGGAATGATGCCGGCAAGTTCGAAGGCAAACATCTTGCCGGTGCGCGCGAACCCGCTTTGGATCTCGTCGACGATCAGCGCCACCCCGGCCTTCTCGGTGATACGGCGCAGGCCTCGCAGCCACTCGATGTCCGCCGGAATCACGCCACCCTCGCCCTGCACCGCTTCGACGATGATCGCCGCGGGCAGCTGCACGCCGGCTTCCGGATCGCTGAGCAAGTTTTCCAGATAGCTTAGATTGGCTTTTACGCCAGCCACGCCGCCGAGGCCGAACGGGCAGCGATAGTCATAGGGGAACGGCATGAACTGCACACCACTGCTGAGCAATGCACCCAGCGGTTTTTTTGGCCCCAGGCTGCCCATCAGGCTCAGTGCGCCCTGACTCATGCCGTGATAACCGCCGGAAAACGACACGACGGTACTGCGCCCGGTGGCGGTGCGTACCAGCTTCAATGCCGCTTCCACGGCGTCGGTGCCGGTCGGCCCGCAGAACTGGATTTTCGCTTCGGCCGCCAGTGCCGGTGGCAGCAAACCTAACAGATCCTGGACAAACCGATCCTTGACCGGGGTGGTGAGGTCGAGCGTGTGCAGCGGCAGCTCATCAGCCAGCACTTGCTGGATCGCGTCGATCACCACCGGATGATTGTGACCGAGCGCCAGCGTGCCGGCTCCGGCCAGACAGTCGATAAACGTGCGTCCTTCAACGTCCTCGACGTACAGGCCTTTGGCGCGCTTCAGCGCCAAGGGAATGCGGCGTGGATAGCTGCGGGCATTGGATTCCTGTTGCGATTGACGGGCGAGCAACGGCGACTCATTGAACTGGTACAGCGTTTCGGCCGGCGCTGAAGCGACCCGGGCCGACGACTCTTCGATAAGGCTGGTGGCGACTGACATCTCTCGACCCCTCAATTCGCTATAAATAGTGACCAAAACAGCACCGGGCAGGTGCGCGTTCCGGTCGCGGGGCGCACTTGCAGGTTTTCCTGTTCTGGAGACGCTTAAGCGAGGCAAGGATTTAGGCCCTCGGTCGACGCGTTATCGCGGCAGCGCCAAGGGTTTGGTCATCGGCAAGGCCCGCAGGCCTTGGTGCAGCGCAGCTGGTGCTGTTTCGCGGTAGCCCAGATGTCGATAAAAAGCTTCACCGGTGCGGGTGCTGTTGAGACTCGCGTGGGACACGCCAAGAATCCGCAACCAGCCTTCAAGGTCATCAATCAATGCTCGACCGATGCCCCGACGAAAGCATTCGGGCTGGACATGGCACAGCGTGATGTCGCCACGGGCGCTGGCCATCCCGACGCCCACCGGTTTGTCTTGCAGCAGCGCGATGCTGAGGTAAACGCGCGAATCGGCGAGCCAAAGGCTGAGCTGCGCGGCGTTGTGTTGCTCGACCCAGGCGCTGACCCGTTGGGCATTGTTGCGGTGGTCGAGCGCGCAGCCGATACGGATCGAACGTTCGATGATGCGGTGGATGATGCCGGCGTAGGCCAACGTAGCCTGACGAATGCTGATGCGTGCTTCCATGGCGCTGTCCCCCCAATCCATTGAGTCAAAGCAGCGTCGAACTTACCCTCACTTCAGCCGGATAGCGAACCCTGAGAAGTTACATTTGATGTGCCGCATCACAAATCCCTGTAGGAGCTGTCGAGTAAAACGAGGCTGCGATCTTTTGATCTTTTTTCAGGATCAAAAGATCAAAAGATCAAAAGATCAAAAGATCGCAGCCTTCGGCAGCTCCTACAAGGGATGCGGTGAGGTCAGACGGGTTGCAACGGCATGGTCAATTCGACCCGCAAGCCATCCAGGCGGCTGTCGAAATGCAGCGCACAGTCGCAACGCTGGACGATCGCCTGAACAATCGCCAGGCCCAGGCCACAGCCGGTGCTTTGCCCATTTCGCCAGAAGCGCTGGGTCAGATGCTGCAGATCATCCGGTGCGATGCCCGGGCCGTGGTCGCGCACGATGAACCGCACGCGGTTGCCGATGGTTTCCAGGCTCAGCTCCACCGCACAATCTTCGGGTGTATGGCGCAAGGCGTTATCGAGCAGATTGCGCAGCGCCGCAATCGACAGCACGGCCGGCATCTGCAGCGGAGCTGCCGAAAGTCCGGCAGGCAGTTGCAGTTGGATCCGCCCGCGCTCGCCGCCGGTGGCATCCTGAATCGCCAGTCTGGCGACCTGTTCGGCGCTGCATTGGGAGCCGTCATCAAACGACAGACTGCCCTCGACTCGCGCCAGCAACAACAATTGTTCAAGGGTGCGGTGCAAGCGATCGGCGCCCTCCTCGGCTCGCGCCAGCGACTGATCGCGGGCAACGCCATCGGTCATCCGCGCTACCTGCAGGTGGGTCTTGATCGCTGTCAGCGGACTGCGCAATTCATGGGCGGCATCGCCGGTCAGGCGACGTTCGCGCTCGATGGTTTTGCCGATGCGCTGGAACAACTGATTCTGGGTTTCCAGCAGCGGTTTCAGCTCGCTGGGAAATGATTGCAGCTGCAACGGCTCGAGCGAATCGGCATTGCGCCGCATCAACGCCTCGCGCAGGCGATTCAGCGGCGCCAGCCCCTGACCGATGCCCAGCCACAACAGACACAGGCAACCGAGCAGCGCCACGCCCACCGGCACCGACGCCGCCAGCAGGATCGACATGTTCAACGCTTCGCGCTCGATCTGCCGGTCTGCCGTGGTAATGCGTACATCGCCGCGCGCCAGGGTGAAGCTGCGCCACGGCGCGCCGTCGATCATCTGATCGTGAAAGCCCATTTTTTCGGCTTCAAGCGCTTGTTCGGGATTGTTGTGGCTACGGGCGAGAATTTCCCCGCGCAACGAACTGACCTGACAGGCCATGCCGCCCGGAATATTCAATTGTTCGGCACTGAAATGCGTGCCTTCGCCTTTGCTCGGCAAGGTCGGCAGCTGCTCCAGCAACCCGGCGACCATGCGCGCCGAAGCCACCAGACGCTGGTCGAGGGAAAACATCATCTGGTTGCGCAGATCACTGAGCATCCACGCCGCCGCCAGTGCCCAGATCAGCGCGAACGCCGCGCCGAGGGTCAGGCTCAGACGCAATCGCAGACTCATCACTTGCCTTGATCTCCACCGTCCGCCGGGCCGAGGCGATAGCCCAGACCGCGTACAGTTTCAACGATGCCTTTGCCCAGTTTGCTGCGCAGGTGATGGATATGCACGTTCAGTGCGTTGCTCTCCAGTTCATCGCTGAAACCATAGACGCTGTCTTTCAGCTGTTCGGTTGACAGGACCCGACCGCGATTGTGCAGCAGCGCTTGCAACAACGCTTGCTCACGCCGTGACAAATCCACCGGTTGCCCCGAGAGCATGGTTTCGCGGCTGCTCGGGTCATAGGTCAGTGCGCCGTGTTCGATCAGATTCACGCTGCGCCCGGCCACGCGGCGCAACAGGGTCTGCAACCGAGCGAACAGCTCGCGCAGGTCGAACGGTTTGAGCAGGTAATCGTCAGCGCCCGCCTGCAAGCCGTCGACGCGGTCGGTCACCGAATCGCGCGCGGTCAGAATCAGCACAGGAATTTCCAGTCCGCTATGACGCAGTTGCTGCAGCAACTTGAGGCCATCTTCGTCGGGCAGGCCGAGATCGAGCACCATCACGTCAAATTCGGCGACCTTGAGCATCGCCCTTGCCTTCGATGCGGTGTTGACGTGCTCGACGGTCAGGCCCTGAGCAGTCAGGCCGGCCACGATGCCGCTGGCGATCAATTCGTCGTCTTCGCAAACCAGTACGTGCATGGATACCCCGCCAGGAAAAGCCTGAGTCAAACAGATCAGGATTAAGCGGTAATTATGGCGCGGTCGGGGTCTCACGCAAAGCAAATAACTCTCAATGAAATATGCCCAGCCACCATCAGTGTTATTCCGTCAAGTTTCATATCGAAACACTCCAAAGCGCGAAGGAAGTTTCAACTAAGCGCACAAACGAATACGCTAACTTCGAACCATTCAATAGTACTTAAAACACATCAACTGATTCCATGCGTCATCCTTTACTCCAATGCATCTTCAACAGGAACTATTATTCATGGATAGAATGAAAAACATTGTCGCGGTCGACTGGCGCTCCGGGCCGGATCTTATTTACTTCTTTTTCAAAGACACTAAAACATACTCTCGCGTCGACATGGCTGAGCGAGAAGTAATGAAGGGACATCCGACCACCGTAGACGGGCATTGGGATACATTTTCACCTCATGTAGCCAGTCTGCGTTTCGGCTTCACTACGACTTCGCTAGGCTGGAACGCGGGAAGTGACGAAGATATTGCCTGGTTGTTTTACACACAGGGAGATACGCCCATGGTGTGCAAATACAATCAGGATACCGACACTGTCGCCGGCACTTATAAAGTTGCCAATTCATTGTGGGCGCCGATTCTGCCGTACTTTTTCAAGATAATCGCAGGGACATGGTGGGAAACCGTCGGCTATCCATCACTGTTCAAATTCTTGCTGAACGATGGGCATTACCTCACTTTCGATTTCAAGCGGAACAGCCTCACCCGCCAGGCGTTCACTACGTCCACCGGCATGCGCGCCTTGGCACCCTACGCAAACAGAATCGTGACGGCTGCACAATATGACCGAACACTGTCCGACAGTCACTTGTACATCTTCCTGACCGGCGAGGAATATCTGGTTTACAACATTCCGCAGAACAGACTGGTCCAGGGCCCGTCAAAAGTATCAAATGCGACCTGGCCAGGCCTGTTGACCAACTGAAAGCCGAGCGGGGCCGGATGGTTTACCATCGGCCCCGCTTGCGGAAGGTTCCAGTCTCGACTTATCGCGACTATTGACCCTGAGTCGTCGACAATGCCGCTTGCAGATGGTTAATCATCGGTTAATCGCCAACCGCCACCGTGTCTTCACTTGCACAGGGACAAGGCTTCTCCATGCGTCATTTTTTTCTGTTATTCGCTCTGCTGATTTCAAGCCTGGCCCAGGCTGGCAATAATCCGTTTGAGACCAAACCCGACTTTCTGCCGGTCGACAAGGCGTTCGTGCTGACTTCCGAGCGTCTGCAATCGGGCGAAACCCAGCTGTTCTGGCAGATTACCGATGGTTATTACCTGTATCAGAAACGCCTGAAGTTCGAGGGTCTGAGTGCCGAACAACAACCGGCGCTGCCTGCTGGCGAATCTCACAGCGATGAGTTTTTCGGCGAGCAACCGGTCTATCGGCAAGGCCTGGAGGTGAAGATTCTGGCCTCGGCAAGCGGCCAGATCAAAGTCAGTTATCAGGGCTGCGCCGATGCTGGGCTGTGCTATCCGCCGCAAACTCGAGTGATTGACCTGGGTGGCGAAGCCACCGCGACCGCGGGTACACAAGCGCCGGACCAGGCCTTGGCCAGCGGCTTGCAACAACGCGCACTGGGCTGGAGCCTGCTGGTGTTTTTCGGCCTTGGCCTGTTGCTGGCCTTCACCCCATGCACATTGCCGATGCTGCCGATTCTCGCCGGTATGGTGGTCGGCAGCGGCGCGACGCCGCGCCGTGGTTTCGCGCTGGCCTGCAGTTATGTGATCTGCATGGCGCTGGTTTATGCATCGATGGGCGTGATTGCCGCATTGCTCGGGGCGAACCTGCAGGCCTGGTTGCAGAACCCTTGGCTGCTCGGCGCTTTTGCGGCGATCTTCGTCGTGCTGGCATTGCCGATGTTCGGTTTCTTTGAACTGCAACTGCCGGTGGCGCTGCGTGATCGTCTCGAGCATGCCTCGCGTAACCGCAGCGGTGGCAGCCTCGTCGGTGCCGGGATCCTCGGTGCGTTATCCGGCTTGCTGGTCGGCCCCTGCATGACCGCGCCGCTGGCCGGTGCGCTGCTGTATATAGCGCAAAGCGGCAATGCGTTGCACGGTGGCTTGATCCTGTTTTCGCTCGGCATCGGCATCGGCGTCCCGCTGTTGCTGCTGGTCACCGTCGGCAACCGCTTCCTGCCAAAACCGGGTGCCTGGATGAACCTGCTCAAAGGCGTGTTCGGTTTCCTCTTCCTCGCCACCGCTGTGCTGATGCTGCGTCCGGTGCTGGATCCCTCGGTGTGGCTGGGCCTGTGCGGCGCGCTGCTGCTGATCGCCGCTTACAGCGCCTGGAAACAGTCCGAAGGTTACGGCCGGGTCGCACAGATGTTTGGCGCGACCTCGCTGCTGCTGGGTTTGTGGGGCAGTCTGCTGGTGATCGGCGCGGCGGGTGGCAGCGATGATCCGTACCGCCCACTTGAAGTTTACAGCGCCGGGCGCACGGTCAGCGCCGCGTCCGATGGCCATGAAGCGTTCACGACCATCAAGGATCCGGTCGCCCTGCAACGCGAACTTGATACGGCGAAGACCCAAGGCCAATGGGTCTTGCTCGATTACTACGCCGACTGGTGCGTGTCGTGCAAAGTCATGGAAAAAAAGGTGTTCGGCAAGGACAACGTCATGCAGGCATTGAGCGATGTGCGCCTGCTCAGGCTCGATGTCACTGCCGACAATGCCGCCAGCCGCGAGCTGCTCAGCCGTTACAAAGTGCCAGGCCCACCGAGTTTCGTGTGGATCGGTGCGGACGGCGAAGAGCGGCGCAGCCAGCGCATCACCGGTGAAGTCGATGCCGACACGTTCCTGCAACGCTGGAACGCTACCCGAGACGCCAATTAATGCTGACTTTCACCCTCGGCACCTTCGCCATCGCGCTTAATCACCTGCTGCTGATCAGTGCCTTGGCGCTGGCGACCTTTGTCGGCTGGCGGGTGGCCAAGCGCGGCGGCGATAACCCCGAGTCGGCGTTGTTCAGCCTGTTTTTGCTCGGCATGCTCGCGGCGCGCGTAGCCTTTGTGGCGTTGTACTGGAATCATTATCGCAACGATCCCTGGCAGATCGTCGATTTGCGCGATGGCGGCTTTCTCGCCTGGCCGGGCGTGATCGTATTGCTGCTGGCCGCGTTCTACCGCGGCTGGCGCCGGCCGGGACTGCGTCGTCCGCTGGGCGCGGGCGTGGCCAGTGGCGTGATCTTCTGGTTACTGGCGACCTTGTCGCTGAATATCTACGAGCAAGGCACACGCCTGCCGGAGATTTCCCTGCGCAACGCTGCCGGGCAAACCATTCAACTGAGCGACTATCAGGGCGGCCCGCTGGTGATCAATCTGTGGGCGACCTGGTGTCCGCCGTGCCGGCGCGAAATGCCGGTGCTGGAAAGCGCACAGCAACAACGTCCCGACCTGACCTTCCTGTTTGTCAATCAGGCCGAGAGCATGCAAAGCGTCGCCACGTTTCTCGAAACTCAAGGGTTGAGCCTGAACAACGTACTGTTTGATCGCAGCGGTCGTCTGGGTCAGGCCGTTGGTTCCATGGCATTGCCGACTACGCTGTTCTATAGCCCGGATGGTCGTCTGCTGGCCAGTCACCTCGGCGAGCTGTCTAACGCCAGCCTGGCCCGTGCCCTGGAAAATTTCGAGACCCCGGCTGCAAACCCAAATCAGGCCACCGCACCGGCCACCTCTGCAAGGAAACTGCCATGCCCCGCCTCCGCCACCTGCTGACGCTGACTGTAGGCTCTGCCCTGCTGCACCTGCCCGTGGCATATGCCGCTGAAGAATTGCCCGCGGCGATCAAGCAGATAGAAGCCAAAGGCGCGAAAATCGTCGGCCAGTTCGATGCGCCCGATGGCCTGCGCGGTTACGCGGCGCAATTTCAGAACCGCGGCATGGCGCTGTACCTGACACCGGACGGCAAGCACGTTCTGCTTGGCAATCTCTACGACGCCGATGGCAAGGATCTGAGCAGCGAACCGCTGCAGAAGCTGGTCTACGCGCCGATGTCCAAGGAAGTCTGGGCCAAGTTCGAGGCGAGCAACTGGATTCAGGACGGCAACAAGGATGCACCGCGCACCGTCTACCTGTTCAGCGACCCCAACTGTCCCTACTGCAACATGTTCTGGGAACAGGCGCGGCCATGGGTCAAGGCCGGCAAGGTGCAGTTGCGGCACATCATGGTCGGGATCATTCGCGAGGACAGTCCGGGCAAATCGGCAGCATTGCTGGCGGCAAAGGATCCGGCCAAGGCACTGGAAGATCACGAAAAGGCTGGCAAGGGCAGCACGCTGAAAGCCTTGAAAAATATTCCGGTGGCGGTGCAGACCAAACTGGCGGCGAACATGCAGTTGATGGAAGACCTGGAATTGCAGGCCACTCCGGCGATTTTCTATATGGATGACAAAGGTGAGCTGCAACAGCAGCAAGGCGCGCCTTCGCAGGACAAATTGGTGAAGATTCTGGGGCCTAAATAAGCAAGATCAAAAGATCGCAGCGTGCCGCAGCTCCTACACACGTCCCCTGTAGGAGCTGCGGCACGCTGCGATCTTTTCAATGATGCTTTGCCAGAAATTGCGACAGCGCTTCGGTGACAAACTCTGGGTTCTCCAGATTGGAAATATGCCCCGCCTCCGGCACCAACGCCCAAGGACAACCGATCAGCTCGGCCATTTCCTTCGCCTCTGACGGCGGCCGTGGTTTGTCCTGATCACCGCACAGCACTAACATCGTCGCCGCATTCAATTCGCTCAGGCGCGGCAACAGATCATCCCGGCCAAAGGTTATACGCCCCATTGGCACGATACTGTCGCGCAGCCGATCGGCGGGATACGCCGCCAGTTTCGCGCGAAAATTCTGATACAGCGCCGACTGCGGATCAATTCCCGGACGGAAGAAAATCGGCACGACAATGTCGAGCAAAGGCTCGGAAATCTCGCCGGTGTCTTCGATCTGCTTGAACAGTGAGAAGTAATACTGGCGGGTAGGTTCAGGCTCGACGCCGAGGTAGGTGTCCATCAACACCAGGCCGTTGATCCGCTGCGGTGCCGCCAATGCCAGGCGAGCCCCCCACATGCCGCCGACTGAGAGCCCGATCAACGTCACGTGATCAATGTCCAGGTGATCGAGCAAGGCCTGCGCCTGACGGGCGATGTCGTCCAGTGATGTCGTGCCTTGCGGCAGTGGGCCTGACTCGCCATGACCCCAGAGGTCCAGGGCAATGACCCGATAATCCGCCGCCAGCGCCGCGATCTGCGGCGCCCACATGGCCTGATCCCACAGATAGCTGCCGGCCAGCAATACGGCCGGGCCGGTGCCTTGATCAATGTAATGCAGCGCTTGTCCGTCAACCGTGAAAAAAGGCATCGATTCACCTGCGCGTTAAAAAACAGAACCGGCAGATTGGGCTGCCGGTTGGTTGTCGTCAATCGGGAAATCATGCGGTTTGTGTTGTGCAAACGATGTCAAAAAAGCAAAAAGATCGCAGCCTGCGGCAGCTCCTACAGAGAACATCGCGTTTCCTTGTAGGAGCTGCCGCAGGCTGCGATCTTTTGATTTTTACAGTCCTTCAAGCTCCGCCATCAGATCGTTCAACCGATCCACTTTCTCCTCGGTAATGGCACTGGCCGCCAAGCCATCGATGTACTCGGCCAGTTCCTCGACGGTGCTGCACTCGAACATCGCCCGCAGCGGCACGTCGCGCTGCAGGGTTTTCTGCACTCGCGAGGCGATCTGCGTGGCCAACAGCGAATGCCCGCCCAGCTCGAAGAAATTATCGTGAACACCGACCTGTTCGACCTTGAGCACTTCGGCCCAGATATCGGCCAGCGTCTGCTCCAGCTCATTACGCGGGGCCAGATAATCCTCGCTCTGCAACTGGCCGATCTCCAGCGCCGGCAAGGCGTTGCGATCGAGTTTGCCGTTAGCATTCAGCGGCAACTGCTCGAGCCACAACCAATGCAGCGGCACCATGTATTCCGGCAGTTCGGCACGCAGACGCTGCTTGATTCGTTCCAGACGTTCGCCTGGATTCAGCGCAGTGTCGGCAGCAACCAGATATCCCACCAGATGCTTGCCGTTGATGCCTTCCTGCACACCCACCGCAGCATCGCGCACTTGCGGTTGCTCATGCAGACGCGCTTCGATCTCGCCCAACTCGATTCGGTAACCGCGAATCTTCACTTGATGGTCGACCCGGCCGACGTATTCCAGCACACCGTCACTGCGGCGCCGCGCCAGGTCGCCCGTGCGATACAGACGCTCGCCCGGCGCACCGAACGGATTCGGTACAAACACCGGCGCGGTGCGCAGCGGATCGCTGACATAACCGCGACCGACGCCGGTGCCCGCCACGCACAATTCACCCACTGCGCCCAGCGGCACCAGTTCCAGCGCGCCGTCGACCAGGTAGAGCAAATTGTTGTCGGTCGGCGTGCCGATCGGCAGATAACTGCCGCGCGTCGACGCGATGTCGACCCGGAAAAACGCCACGTCGTCCGAACATTCGGCCGGGCCGTAAGCGTTGACCAGACCGATGTCCGGGTAACGCAGCAGCCATTGGTGCGCGAGTTCCGGCGGCATCGCTTCACCGGTTGGCAACATCCAGCGCAAACCATCGAGGCTCAGGCGATCCGCGGCGAGCATGCCTTGAATCAGCGAAGGCACGCTCTCCAGCACGGTAATGCCCTGCGCCTGCACATGCGCCAACAAACCTTGCGGATCATGGGCGATGGCGTTCGGCACGATGTCCACCCGCGCACCGAACAACGGCGCGGCGAGGAACTGCCAGACGGAAATGTCGAAGCTTTGCGACGCCGTCTGGGCGATCACGTCGGCGTCGCTCAGATTCAGGTAAGGCACCTTGCTCAACTGGTTGTTGAGCATGCCGCGCTGCTCGACCATCACGCCCTTCGGCAGACCGGTGGAGCCCGAGGTGTAGATCACGTAGGCGAGGTTGTCCGGGCCACTGTGAACACCAGGATTGTCTGCCGACAGCGCCGCATCCTGCACTTCTTCCCAGACCAACAGGCGCGGCCGGTGCGAACAACTGAATTGCTCCAGCAACATTTGCGCCTGTTCACGGCACGCCGCGCTGCACACCAGAACCGGCGTGCGGCTCAGGTCGATGATGCGTTGCAGACGCTGGGTCGGCAGGCCTGGATCCAGCGGCAGATAACCCCCGCCCGCCTTGAAGCTGCCAATGATCATGCCCAGCAAATCAAGATTGCGTTCGCCGAGCAACGCCACTGGCTGATCCATCTGCACACCCGCGGCGACCAGGGCATGGCCGAGACGGTTGGCATTCTGGTTCAGCTCGCTGTAGCTCAGTTGCTGATCGAGGCAACTGGCGGCGACACGCTGCGGATGCGCGGCGACCTGAGCTTCGAACAGCGCCACATAACTTTGCTCCAGCGGATAATCCCGCGCGCTCTGGTTGCAACGGTGCAGCAGGAAATCCCGCTCATCAACGCCGATCAGCGGCAGATCGGCCATGTCGCCATGGAAGCCATCGACCAGCGTCAGCAGCAGTCGCTTGAATTCGCCGAGCATGCGTTCGATGGTCGATTCGTCGAAATAGCGCTGGTCATAAGACAGATGCAGACCGAGATCATCACCTGGATAGCACACCGCCGTCAGCGGGAAGTTAGTGTGGGTACGACCGGAATCCGAGGTCGCATTCAGGCTTTGCGCACGGTCCAGCACCGAGACTTCCACCGGGGCGTTTTCGAAGACGAACAGGCTGTCGAACAGCGGCTGGCCTTTCGGCAATTCGCTTTGTTCTTGAATGCTCACCAGCGGCAGGTATTCGTATTCGCGCAGCTGCATGTTGCTGTCGAGCAACGCGCTGAGCCACTGACGCACGCTGCTGCGCTGATCGTCCTCCGGCATCTTCACCCGCAGCGCAATACTGTTGATGAACAGGCCGACCGTGCGTTGCATTTCCGGCATGTCCACCGGGCGCCCGGCCACGGTCACGCCGAAAAGCACGTCGCGATCACCGCTCAGGCGCCCCAACACCAAGGCCCATGCCGCTTGGGCGAAGGTGTTGATGGTCAGTTGATGGGCCTGCGCCAGTTCACGCAGCCGCACACCGTCCTCGACATTGAGGCGGGTGTAGCGGTCGCCAACGATCATGCCGCCGCTTTCGCCGGCATGTTCGCGCAGGAACGGACGGTCGCTGGGGATCGGCGTGGTGCGTTCGAAGCCTTGCAGATTCTGCCGCCACCACTGCCGCGCTTCGGCCAGGCTCTGACGTTGCAACCAGCCGATGTAATCGCGATAGCGCGGTGGCACGCTCAGCCGGGCGTCGCGACCTTCACCAAGGGCGGTGTAGATCTCGAAGAAGTCGTTCATCAACAGCGAACGGCACCAGGCATCGATGAGGATGTGGTGGTTGCTCATCATGAACCAGTAACGCGCCGCGCCGACCTTGATCAGACGCAAGTGGAACGGGGCCTGATTGAGCAGATCGAAACCGCTTTCGCGCTCGCTTTTCAGCAGTGCCTGCAGCTGCGGTTCCTGCTCGGTTTCGGCGATGGCGCTCCAGTCGAGATACTCGATGGGCGTGCGACCCGGCGCATGAATGACTTGCAGCATGTCTTCGCCGACGTTCCAGCAGAACGAGGCGCGCAACGCTTCGTGACGGGCAACGACCGCTTGCCACGCCTGGGCAAAACGCTCGGGATCGAGTTCGCTGTTGATGCGGTAGCGATCCTGCATGTAATACAGACCGGTGCCCGGCTCGAGCAAGGTGTGCAGCAACATGCCTTCCTGCATCGGCGTCAGCGGGTAGACATCTTCGATCTGCGCGGCGGGCACCGGCAGCGCGTGGAGTTGCGCCTGGGTCAGCTTGGCCAGCGGGAAGTCCGACGGCGTCAGGCCGCCGGCACCCTCTTGCAGGCAATGTTCGATCAGGCTGTGCAATTCGCCAAGGTAGGCATCGGCCAGGTCGTTGATGGTTTGCGTGTCGTACCGCTCGGCGCTGAAGGTCCAGCGCAGCAGCAATTCACCGCCGTAAACCTGACTGTCGACGCTCAGCTCGTTCGGCAGCGGCGCCTGCGGATCGTGGGCAACACCGACCGCTTCGTCCAGCGGACGGAACAGCGCATCGCTGGCGAAACTCTGGTCGAACTGACCGAGATAATTGAAGGTGACCGGCGCATGCGGCAGTGCTTCCATGCTGCGCTGGCTGAGGTCGTCGGCGAGATAACGCAACACGCCATAACCAAGACCTTTGTGTGGCACCGCGCGCAACTGCTCTTTGATCGCCTTGATCGAAGCGCCCTGCCCCGCAGCTTCTTCAATGTTGTGCGGAGTCAGGCGCAATGGGTAGGCGCTGGTGAACCAGCCGACCGTGCGGGTCAGGTCGATCTCGTCGAACAGGGTTTCGCGGCCGTGACCTTCCAATTGAATCAGCGCCGACGGTTGACCGCTCCAGCGGCACAGCACCCGCGCCAAGGCAGTCAGCAACAGATCGTTAACCTGCGTGCGATAAGCCGTCGGCGCCTGTTGCAGAAGTTGTTTGGTGCGCTCGGCGTCGAGCCGCACGCTGACGGTCTGCGCATGACGATTCTGCCGCCCGCCCTGGGGATTTTCACAAGGCAGATCGGCGCTCGCCCCGGCCAGTTGAGTCTGCCACCAGTCAAGTTCTTCGCGCAGCGATTCGCTGCCGGCATAGGCCTGCAAACGTGCCGTCCAGTCTTTGAACGCACTGGTTTTCGCCGGCAATTTCACCACTTGATCAGCGGCGAGTTGGCGATACGCGGTTTGCATATCGTCGAGCAGGACACGCCACGACACACCGTCGACGACCAAGTGATGGATGGCGATAAACAACCGTTGCTCGCCGTTCGGACCGTCAACCAGCACCGCACGCAGTAACGGACCTTGGGCAAGATCGAGGCTGCGCTGGGCCTCGGCAAACAGCGCTTCGCACTGGTCCATCGAATCGACGCGGGATTGCCAAAGTACAGCTTCGTCAGTCAGCGGCTCATGCATCGCCTGCCATTGGCCCTCGACTTCGCTGAAGCGCAACCGCAGGGCATCGTGCTGTTCGATCACTGCGCGTAACGCTTGCTGCACAAGCTGCGGTTCAAGGGCTGCGATCGGCGCCAGCAACAGCGCTTGATTCCAATGGTGACGCGCGGGAATGTCGCTGTCGAAAAACCAGTGCTGAATCGGCGTCAGGTGCGCTTCACCGACGACCAGACCTTGCTCGGCGGTCATCTGCTCGGTGCGGCTGGCCACGGCGGCAAGGCTCTGCACGGTCTGATGCTGGAACAGATCGCGCGGGCTGAAATGAATACCCTGCTGACGGGCGCGACTGACCACTTGAATCGACAGAATCGAGTCGCCACCCAGTTCGAAGAAATTATCATTGAGGCCGACCTGTTCGACGTTGAGCACGTCGCACCAGATCTGCGCCAGGGTCTGTTCCAGTTCGTTGCTCGGCGCCACATAGTCCTGACGGTTGAGTTCCGGATCTGGTGCCGGCAAGGCGCGGCGGTCAAGTTTGCCGTTGGCGGTCAGCGGCATGCTGGTCAGCAGGATCAGGTGAGTCGGCACCATGTAATCCAGCAGTTGCGCCTTGAGGTGCGACTTCAGTGCCTCGCGCAGTTCCGCTTGTTGCGCTTCATTTTGCTCGGCTACTTCGGTCACCAGGTAACCCACCAACTGCTTGCCACTCGGCGCATCCAGCGCCAGCACCACCGCTTCGCGGATCGAAGGGTGATCGAGCAGGCGCGTTTCGATTTCGCCCAGTTCGATGCGGAAGCCACGGATTTTTACTTGATGGTCGATTCGCCCCAAATACTCGACCAGACCATCAGCACGTTGGCGCACCAGGTCGCCGGTGCGGTACATGCGCCCGCCATCAACGGCAAAAGGGTCAGCGACAAAACGCTCGGCGCTGATGCCCGGACGATCGTGGTAGGCCTGGGCCAGACCCGCACCGCCGATGAACAATTCGCCGGTCGCGCCTTGCGGCACCAGCGCCAGATCGGCGTCGAGAATGTACGCCACGCGCGCGCCGATCACACTGCCGATCGGCACGCTGCCGGCGCCCTCTTCCAGCACCTCGGGCGCCAGACTGGCCAGCGGCATCACCACGGTTTCGGTCGGGCCGTAGGCGTTGAAGAATTGCGCCGGTGTGAACGCCGCACGGATGCGATGCAGATGCTCACCGGTCAGCGCTTCGCCGCCAGTGATGATCATCCGCACCGGCAACGTTTCGTTTTGCGTCGACAGGAACTGCGCCAACTGGCTGCCGTAGCTCGGGGTAAATCCAAGCACGTTGATGTTATGCGTCCGGATCAAGCCGCAGATTTCTTCCGCGTCCCACTGACCTTGCGCACGCAACACCACCTGCGCACCGCTGAGCAGCGGCACCAGCAGCCGCTCGGTGGCGGCGTCGAAGTTGATTGAATAGAAATGCAGTTCGCAATCGTCAGGGCGCATACCGAAACGCTCGATTACCGCTTGGCAATGCATGGCGATTTCGCCGTGGGAGACCACCACGCCTTTCGGTTTGCCGGTCGAGCCCGAGGTGTAAATCAGGTACGCCTGATGCTGCGGCAGGCTGATAAATGGCAGCTCGGTCGCTGGGTAATCGGCGAGCGCTGCAGTGTCGTCTTCCAGGCACCAGCACGCCACACTTGGCGGCAGATCGCCGAGGGCTTTGAACATCGCGCGATCACTGAGCAACAGGCCAATGCGGCTGTCTTCGATCATGTAATGCAGACGGTCGAGCGGGTATTCCGGGTCCAGCGGCACATACGCGCCGCCAGCCTTGAGAATCGCCAGCAGACCGATGACCATTTCCAGCGAACGCTCCAGCGCCAGACCCACGCGCACTTGCGGGCCGACACCACGCTCACGCAGCGCCCAGGCCAGACGATTAGCGCGGGCGTCGAGTTCGGCATAGCTCAACGTTTGCCCGGCAAAGGTCAGAGCCGGTGCATCTTTACGCGCCAGTGCCTGTTCGGCGAAGAGGTGATGGATGCACTGGTCGAGACGATGTTCGCCCGGCTCAACGCCGAGGCTATCGAGCAACTGCTGTTGTTCAGGTTGATCGAGCAGCGGCAGTTCACTGAGGCGCTGCTGCGGATCGGCGATCAGCGCTTCGAGCAAATTGCGCCAATGGCTGGCCATGCGTGCGATGGTCGCTTCGTCGAACAGATCGGTGCTGTACGTCAGGCAGCAACCGAGGCGATGGTCGAGGTCGGTGACCTCCAGATTGAGGTCGAACTTGGTCGCCCGCGCATCGTTGGCCAGATACTCGACGGTCATGCCCGCCAGCATACGGCTCTGCTGGAATTCCCAGCGTTGCACGTTGCACATCACTTGGAACAATGGGTTGTATGCGGCGCTGCGCGGTGGCTGCAACGCTTCAACCAGATGATCGAATGGCAGATCCTGATGCGACTGGCCCTCGATCACCGTGTGGCGCACCTGCTCGAACAATTCGCCGACCGACATCATGCCGTCGAGTTGGCAACGCAGCACTTGGGTATTGAGGAACGCACCGATCAGCCCTTCGCTTTCCGGGCGGATGCGGTTGGCGACCGGCGCGCCGATGCGCAGATCGGTCTGGCCGCTGTAGCGGTAAAGCAGCGTGGCAAGCGCGGCGGTCATGGTCATGAACAGGGTCAGACCGTTTTGCGCATTGAATGTACGCACCCGCGCGGCGAGGTCGTCGCTCAGATCAAAGCGGAACAGTTCGCCCTGATGGCTCTGCACGGGCGGACGCGGACGGTCACCGGGCAATTCCAGCAACGGATGTTCGCGGCCCAGTTGCGTGGTCCAGTAGTCGAGCTGGCGCTGACGCTCGCCGGATTCCAGCCAGCTGCGCTGCCACACGCTGTAGTCGAGGTACTGCACCGGCAGCGGTTGCAGCGGCGAATCGCGCTCATCGACAAAGGCTTCGTACAACGCGCTGAGTTCGCGGGCGAAGATGTCCATCGCCCAGCCTTCGGTGACGATGTGATGCAGAGTCAGGACAAAGTAATGTTCCTGCTCAGCGGTTTTCACCAGGCAGGCGCGCAGCAGTGGGCCGGTTTCCAGATCGAACGGCAGATGCGCCTCGGCATCGGCCAGTTGCTGGACTTTCTGCTCGCGCACATCGGTCGCGAAACTGGAAATATCTTTCCAGCCCATGCGCACGGCCGTCTCGGCATGTACCTGCTGACGGGCGACGCCGTCGACGCTGGGGAATGTGGTGCGCAGGGTTTCGTGACGCAGGATCAGCGCCTGCAACGCGGCCTCGAAATGCTCGACATGCAGTACGCCACGCAGGCGCGCCATGCCGCCGACGTTGTACGCCGGGCTGTCCGGTTCCATTTGCCAAAGGAACCACATGCGTTGTTGCGAGTAGGACAACGGCACCGCTTGGCTGCGGTCGACCTTGCCGATCGGCAGCTGTTGATTGGTGTGACCGCTGGCCTGAATCAGGCGGATCTGTTCGGCGAAATCGCCCAGTTCGCTGTGTTCGAACAAGACGCGCAGCGGCAACTCGACGTCGCACGCCTGACGGCTGCGGGAGATGATTTGCGTGGCCAACAGCGAGTGGCCGCCGAGGGCGAAGAAGTCGTCGCGCAAGCCGACCTTGCTGACGCCGAGGACTTCACGCCAGATCGCGGCGATCTGATGCTGCAGCGCGCTGGCCGGTTCGACGTGTTCGCGCACTTGCCACTGCGGCTCGGGCAGCGCGCGGCGGTCGAGTTTGCCGCTCGGGCTCAACGGCATGGCGTCGAGGCGCATCAGCTGCGCAGGAACCATGTATTCCGGCAGCTCGGCGGCAAGCGCAGTTTTCAGGCGAGCGCTGTGTTCGTCGCAGTTTTCACCGGCATCGATGGCGGTGAAGTAGCCGATCAGTTGCGCGCCGGCAGCGGTTTCGCGCACCAGCACCACCGCTTGCGCGACGCCGGCCTGCGCGAGCAGCCGCGCCTGGATTTCTTCCGGTTCGACGCGAAAACCACGCAGCTTGACCTGCTGATCGAGACGGCCGAGGTATTCGATTACGCCTTCGGTCGTCCAGCGGGCGCGGTCGCCGGTGCGGTACAAACGCGCGCCCTCCTCACCCGCAGGATCGACGACAAAGCGTTCAGCGGTCAAAGAAGGCTGACCAAGATAACCGCGCGCCAGGCCGATGCCGCTGATGCACAGCTCACCCGGCACGCCGACCGGTACGCAATTAAGGTCAGCATCGAGGATGCGGCAAGTCACGTTGCCCAACGGCCGGCCAATCGGCGAGCGCTCACCGTCGGCGGCGGTGCAATGCCAGTGAGTCACGTTGATTGCGGTTTCGGTCGGGCCGTAACGGTTGTGCAATTGCACCGCCGGCAGTTGCGTCAGTACGCGATTGCGCAACTCGGCCGGCAAGGCTTCGCCACCGGAGAACACGCGGCGCAGGCTGGTACATTCGGCGCTCAACGGTTCATCGATAAACAGCGCCAGCAGCGGCGGCACGAAGTGCAGCGTGGTCACGCCGTAGGTTTGAACGAGCTGGGCAATGCGCTGCGGATCACGATGCTCACCCGCGCCCGCGATCAACAGCCGAGCGCCAGTGATCAGCGGCCAGAAGCATTCCCACACCGAGACGTCGAAACTGATCGGTGCTTTTTGCATGAGCACATCGGTTTCATCCAGCGCATAAGTGTTCTGCATCCATTGCAGACGTTCTGCCAGCGCCGCGTGGGTATTGCCGACGCCTTTGGGCTGGCCCGTGGAGCCCGAGGTGTAAATCACATAGGCGAGATTGTCGCCATGCAAATGCAGACCGGGTGCCTGGCTCGGCCAGTTTTCCAGGTGCAGCGCGTCCATTGCGATGACGCTGACGCCGTCGCTCGCCGGCAAGCGGTTGAGCAATTCAGTCTGCGTCAACAGCAGTTCCGCGCCGCTGTCGCTGAGCATGTAGGCCAGGCGCTCGGCCGGGTAATCGGGGTCCAGGGGCACGTAGGCGCCACCCGCTTTGATGATCGCCAACACACCGATCAGCAGTTGCGGCGAGCGCTCGGCGGCGATGGCCACGCAGACATCCGGGCCGACACCTTTGTCACGCAGGTAATGCGCGAGACGGTTGGCTTGATTGTGCAGTTCGGCGAAATCGAGCTGGCCGCCCTCCCACACCAGTGCAATGCGTTCCGGGGTGCGGCGTGCCTGCTCGTTGAGCAGCTCGGGGAGCCATTGTTGCGCCGGAACACACGGCGCGCTGCTCCAGTTTTTCTGTTGATCGAACTCACTGACGCTGAGCAATTGCAGATCGCCGATGGCTTGTTGCGGGCGCGCGCAGATGTCGGTCAGAAGGTTGTTGAAGTGCTCGGCGAGCCGCTCGATGGTCGCGGCATCGAACAGTTCGCTGGCATAGTCGAACGACAGGCTCAGTCGCCCGTTGCGATCCTCTTCGCTGTGCAATTGCAGGTCGAATTTGGCTTCGCGGCTGTGCCATGGCAACTCTTCGGCGAGCAGACCCGGCAGACGTTTGAGCGCACTCAGATCGCGCTGCTGATGATTGAACATGACCTGGAACAGCCCTTGCTCGCGGGCCTGTGGAAATGCTTCGAGCAATTGTTCGAACGGCAGATCCTGATACGCTTGCGCACCGAGTGCGGCTTGCCGGGTCTGGGCCAGCAGTTGGACGAAGGGCAAGCGCGAATCGATCCGTGCGCGCAGCACTTGGGTGTTGATGAAGAATCCGATCAGGCCCTGGGTTTCCAGGCGCGGACGGTTGGCATTCGGCACGCCGATGCGGATATCGCGCTGACCGCTGTAGCGGTGCAGCAGGCTTTGGAATGCCGCGAGCAACAACATGAACGACGTGGCCTCGTGGGCCTGCGCGGTCTGCCGGATCGCCTCGCTGAGGCTGGCGCTCAGGCGCACGCGGTGACGCGCCGCGCCGTGGCTTTGTTTGGCCGAACGCGGGTGGTCGGTGGCCAGTTCCAGCGTCGGATGTTCTTCGCCCAACTGCGCTTTCCAGTAGGCCAGTTGCCGCTCCCCTTCACCTTGCGCCAGCCACTGGCGCTGCCAGCTGCCGTAATCGGCGTATTGCGTGGGCAGTGGCGCCAGCGTTGCCGTGACGCCTTGGGTCGCCGCAGCGTAGAGGCGCGAGAACTCGTCGAGCAAAATATTCAGCGACCAACCGTCGGCGATGATGTGGTGCATCGTCACCAGCAGTTGATGATCCTCGTCATCGAGACGCACCAGCGTCACCCACAGCAGCGGGCCTTTTTCCAAGTCGAATCGGGTGTGCGCTTCGTCTTCGCGAATCTGCTCGGCGCGGGCTTCCCGCTCAGGCGCCGGCAGGTCGCTGATGTCGATCAGTTGCAGGTTGAATTCGGCGGCGGCAACGACTTGTTGCAGGGCCACGCCGTCACGCTCGAAGAAACGGGTGCGCAGGGATTCATGGCGCTCGATCAGTTGCTGGAAGCTTGCGCGCAAGGCGTCTTCGTCAAGTTCGCCGCGCAAGCGCAGAGCGCCGGGAATGTTGTAAGCGCTGCTCTGCGGGTCAAGTTGCCAGGTGATCCACAGACGGTTTTGCGCCAACGATTGCGGCATCGGTTCGGTGCGCGACAGCGCGGTGATTGCGCCTTGTGCCTGGCCGCCGTCCTCTTGCTCTTGCGCCACGGCAGCGGCGAATGCAGAAAGCGTCGGGGCTTCGAACAGCAGGCGCAGATTCAACTCTAGAGCGAGTTCTTCGCGAACCCGGGCGATGACTTGCGTGGCGGCGATCGAGTTACCGCCGAGCAGGAAGAAGTGATCGTCGGCGTTGACCTGTTTGACGTTGAGTTGCTCGGCCCAGATTTTCGCGATCAGGGCTTCGAGTTCGGATGCGCTGGTGATTGCCTCTTGGCTTTCGGATGCCGTCGTCGGGAATACTGCGTAGCTGTCGAGGCTGCCATCGGCCAGACGATTGCGGCAGGCCGAGCGTTGCAATTTGCCGCTTGAGGTTTTTGGCAGCGCGCCCGGATTGAGCAGCACCACCACGCTTGGGGCTTCCTGATAGGCCTCGGCCACCGCTTGGCGAATGGCTTTGATCAATGCTTGCGGTGGCAGGATTTTCTGCACGCTGCGGCTGATTTCGGCGGCGATACCGATGCCCTCTTCGCCCTCATGATTGACCGCGAAGGCTGCGACACGCCCCTTGCGCACCACTTCGACTTCGTTCTCGACGGTCTTCTCGATGTCCTGCGGATAGAGGTTATGACCACGGACGATGAGCATGTCTTTCAAGCGCCCGGTGACGAACAGTTCGCCGTCACGGATAAAACCCAGATCACCGGTGCGCAGCCAGGTTCGGCCGGCGTGTTCAACGAAAGTCTTGGCGCTGGCTTCGGGATTGCGCCAGTAACCGCGCGCGATGCTCGGACCGGCTGCCCAGACTTCGCCGACGGCATTATCGGCCAACACTTCGAGCGTATTCGGTTCGACGATCAACACCGCGTGCTCCGGCTGGCTGATACCGCAGCTCATGATCGGGCTGCCTTCGCCCGGCTCGGCACGGTTCTGCGCCAGCGCCTGATCGTCTACGCGCAGTACCGGAATGCCGCTGCCGCGCGGGGTGCCGGCGACAAACAGCGTAGCCTCGGCCAGACCGTACGACGCCATGAAATTGTCCGCGCTGAAGCCGCACGGGGCGAACTTCTCGGCGAAGCGCTCGAGCGTATCGAGACGGATCGGTTCGGAACCGGAATAGGCGACGCGCCAAAGGCTCAGATCAAGACGTTCGAGCGCCGATTCACTGACCCGCTCGCTGCACAGTCGGTAGGCGAAATCCGGCCCGCCGCTGATGGTGCCGCCGTATTCGGCGATCGCTTCCAGCCAACGCAATGGCCGCCCAAGAAAATACGCCGGCGACATCAGGATGCACGGCACGCCGCTGAAAATCGGTTGCAGCAAACCGCCGATCAAACCCATGTCGTGATACAGCGGCAACCAGCTAACGATGACGTCGTCCGGGTTGACGTCGATGCCGAAACCGTGACGAATCAGCAGCTCGTTGGCGACCAGATTGCCATGGCTGACTTGCACGCCTTTGGGCAATGCGGTGGAACCGGAGGTGTATTGCAGAAAGGCGATGTGGTCGCTTGGCAGGATTGGCTCAAGCCAGTTTTGCGCCAACGTGCTGTCGAGCGTATCGACGCACAACAGCGGCGGCGCGCCTTCGATCTGCTGCAAGGTGCTGCGCAGGTCAGCGCTGGTCAACAACAAGCGCGGCTCAGCGTCGGCGATGATCGACAGCAACCGCTCCTGATGATGACGACGCGCCGATTCCGGCGGATAGGCCGGCACGGCAATCACCCCCGCATACAGGCAACCAAAGAACGCCGCGACGTAATCCGGACCACTCGGGAACAGCAGCACCACGCGGTCACCGAACTCTGTCTCGGCCTGCAACGCAGCGGCAATGGTTCGCGCGCGCTGATCGAGTTCGCGATAACTGAGAACCACAGCCTGCTGCGGATTTTCGGCAAGAAACCGCAAGGCCAGTCGATCCGGCGTCAGGGCCGCGCGGCGCTGGAGGGCTTGGACCAGGGTGCTGGGGAGTTCGAACGCGTCGGTCATGAGGTTTCCTGCCTGAATTCGGCTTGCTAGTGGAATCGGGTTGCTGCGTCACGCCCTTCCGAGGGCATGCAGGACGCGGTCTACGCCGACCGCGCAAGGCATGGGAATGCGGTGTGGCCGGGGAGTCGTACCCCGGAGCCATTCACCAATGAGAACGGATGAAGTCTGGAAATAATTAGTCGCCAGGCTGGATCGCCAATGGGGCCGGGATGCGGCGACGTGTCGCAGTTCTCACAATGCACCGGCATGGATCATTAATTCTCTTTCTCAATTGACAATCATTATCATTCAACATAATTTGTCGCTCGATGTGTAGGACGGCCCTGCCCCAAAGGCCTCCCACTAACCAATTGGCAGCAAGGTGATTTCCATGACGGAACAAGTATCCACAAGCAGGTGCGATTCACCGCTACTTCAGGCATTCGTCGACAATCGACTGATTCTGGTCAAGATTGCAGCTCGTATCACGGGCTGCCGTTCGCGCGCCGAAGACGTGGTGCAGGATGCGTTTTTCCGACTGCAATCGGCACCACCGATCACGTCGTCCATCAAGGCGCAACTGAGTTACCTGTTCCAGATCGTGCGCAACCTCGCCATCGATCACTACCGCAAACAGGCGCTTGAGCAGAAATATTCCGGGCCTGAAGAGGAAGGGCTGAACGTGGTTATTCAGGGTGCTTCGCCGGAAACCTCGCACATCAACTTCTCGACCCTGGAAAACATTGCCGACGCGCTGACCGAGCTGCCCAGCCGCACGCGTTACGCCTTCGAGATGTACCGTCTGCACGGCGTGCCGCAAAAGGACATCGCCAAGGAACTCGGCGTGTCGCCGACCCTGGTCAATTTCATGATTCGCGATGCTCTGGTGCACTGCCGCAAGGTGTCGGGCAGTCGTCGGGATGTGGTGATTGCGGGGCGTCGCTGAGCCGGCGTCGTCCAATAAAAAAAAGATCGCAGCCTTCGGCAGCTCCTACAGAGGAATGCGTTCCCGAGTAGGAGCTGCCGAAGGCTGCGATCTTTTTGGTTTATGCGGTATCACGCCAATTTGCACCGATCAAAAAACCGCTCGCGCCCCAGTATCATCAGCGCCGCACGCTTGTGCGGGAAGTCGAATTCCTTTTCGCAGTGGAAACATTGATTGTGCATATGGCCGATCATCTTCGCGTTGTCGGCACGCGGCTCGGCGACGACTCGCTGGGTCCGCGGATCATCCAGAAACAGGTAATGCACCAGCGCCGATAACCAGCTCGCGACTTTGTGCGGGCCGCGGTGATCTTCTTCCCCCACCAGCATGTGAATGCCCCGGTCGTAATCGCCGGCATCGTAGAACGGCGCGATGCGGTCTTCCTTGGCCCAATACGCCTCGAAATAGGCAAACGGCTGATCATCGAAACAGCCGATCAACGTCAGCGTGTGCGGATCGGCATCGAGTTTGCTCAAGTACTCGCGGTGCTTTTCGATGCTGCCCTCCTCCTGCCAGAAACTGGCGACCCGTGGGCTGTTCTGCCAGCGATTGAAACGCGGCAGATCCTCTTCGATTTCCACCGTGCGCAGCGAAATCCATGCACCCAGACGCGCATCGAAACGCCGATAGACTTCCCCACGCGGCTTCACCGCACGCAGCGGATGGCGCTTGCCTTGGCTGATGACCATCTGCTGCGGATAGCTGACGGTCAGCGCAGTGCCAAGCCACGGTTGCGGCAATTGCCAGAACAACGTGCGCTCGCAGCGATATTCGCCCGCTACTTCGGTGTTCACCAGCAAACCACTGAGCAACGCCTCGGTTGGCGGCTGATCCAGTTGCCAGGTCAATTGCTGACACTGCGGATCGCGGGCGAACAGCCAATAGCAGGCCGCCCACAACGCTTGCCCGGGCGGCAAGGCAAAACGCTCATCGAGCTGGATCGGCCCTTTGGCTTCACGATCCAGACGCAGGCGAATCAGCGGCTGCCCGTCCAGGCTCAGGCTCAGACGGCTTTCGGTGGCGTCGGCTAGCAATTCACTGCCCGAAGGCAAAGCCAGGGCGGTCAGGTCATTCAGATTGGACATGGGTCGGGCTCACGATAATCATCGACAGTTAGTCGATGTGACGTGAGCCGAACGGGGAAATTTAGGCGCGAGCAAAAAATTGCTGCCTCAGCGTTGAGGAACCGGCACCACCGCAATCCTGTACGGGTCGAAGATTTTCAGCATTTCGCCGTTGTCCCGCAGCCCTTGCAACAACTTGCCGAACGCTTCTGCGGTGATCGGCGCGGTCGGACGCAGAATGGCGTAGTGGTGGTAGACCTGATCAGTGCGCTGCGACACCAACAACTCGTCGCGGACTTTTTCGTTGCGCAGCAGGTAATCGCTCAGGTATGAACGGGTCACCAAAGCGATGTCGGCACGGCCGCGCAGCACCATCAACAGGTTGCTGTCGTGGGAATAGGTCAGCGTGGCTTTGAAGTTCTGCGCGAGGAATTTCGGGTCGGCGTTGAAGTTGGCAAATTCGTAGTGATAACCGCTGAACAATGCCAGGCGCTTGCCTTTGAGATCGGCGAAATATTGCTCCTGACGACCGGGCTCGCGCTGCGCGACGAAAATCTCGGCATCTTCCAGGCCCATGTCGACATCGCTGTGAGGGATGTTCTTCCAGCCCCACTCCGGGTTTTCGAAAATCGCCATGTCGATCCGGCCTTGCTTGAAATCACCGAAACGTCGCGGAATCGAAGTCGGCACCAGAACAAACTGATATTCGCTCTGCAGCCGGTTCAATGACTCGATCAATTGCGGCAGTAATCCCGTATCGGCACCGTTTTCCGGGCGAATCGTGTAAGGCGGAAAATGCGCAGCGCCGACCCGGACCAATTGCGCTGCTTGAGCGGGCAATACCCAAAATGCAGCCAGCACCACGAGGAAAACCCCCGCAGCCGTCCGAATTGGCGAAGACTTCAAAACACCCCACTCCCCGAAAAAATAACGATCAATGCATTCAAGCTAGGCGGTTTCGCCCAGTTAGCCAGTTTCCCGGCCGGATAGAAAGCGCTTCAGCGCTCTTCGAGGACCAGAATCAGCGCCTCGTCGGCCAATTGATCGAGGCTCAAACTGCCGCCGGCACGGAACCAGGTGGTGGTCCAGGACAGCGCGCCAGTGAGGAAACGTCGGGTAATAAATACGTCGCCGCGAATGAACCCGGCGTCCTTCGCTTCGCCGAGTACTTGCAGCCAGATATCTTCATAGATGTCGCGCAAGGCCAGCACTTTGGCCTGGCCTTCTTCAGACAACGAACGCCATTCGTAAACCAGCACCGCCATGGCTTCGCCGCTACCGCCCATGATCGACTGCAATTCACACCGAATCAGCGCCAGCACCCGCTCGCGCACATTGCCGGCGTCGGCCAGCGCAGCGCGCATCAACGCGGTGTTGTAACGAATGGTCTCCTCCATCACCGCCCGGAGGATTTCGTCCTTGCTTTTGAAGTGATGAAAAATGCTTCCCGACTGAATCCCCACTGCTCCGGCCAGGTCGCGCACCGTGGTGCGTTCGTAACCCTTGTTGCGGAACAGGTGGGCCGCCACTTGCAGCAATTTGCCACGGGCGCTGTCGGGGTCGGTCAACTGACCGCTGTCGACCAGTTCGCGCATGACGCCCAGGGCTTTTTGCTCGTTCACCCGTTCTCTCCTACAGTCGATCAGTCTGTTGCCCCCCGAAACCGCAGGGTTGCGCGCAATTTAAGCCGCCAGCGGCAACCAAGCAAGCGCTTGGGCAGAAGATAATTTCAACTGTTTACAAACCAAGCGCTTGCTTGGTAGCCTCCAGACACTTCTGCCGCAGGTTGCTGAGTCGGAGATCAAAATGTCCACCACGGTTCGCATCGGATGCGCCAGCGCATTCTGGGGAGATACATCGACCGCCGCCGCGCAGTTGGTAGACGGCGGCAAGCTGGATTATCTGGTGTTCGATTACCTCGCCGAGATCACTCTGTCGATCATGGCCGGCGCACGCATGAAGGACCCGCAGGCGGGGTTCGCCGGGGACTTCATCGACATCCTCACACCCTTGCTGCCGCAACTGGCGGAGCAGAACATTCGCGTCATCAGCAATGCCGGCGGGGTCAATCCGCAAGCCTGCGCCGCCGCCCTGCAAGCGGCCTGCGACAAGGCCGGCATTGACTTGAAAATCGCCGTTCTGCTGGGTGACGACCTGCAGCCGCAATTCAAACAACTCGGCGGCATTCGCGAAATGCTCAGTGGCGCCCCGCTGCCGCCAATATGCGTGTCGACCAACGCCTACCTTGGCGCGCCAGGCATCGTAGAAGCCCTGCGTCTGGGCGCCGACATCGTTATCACCGGGCGGGTCGTCGACAGCGCCGTGGTCAGCGCCGCGCTGATGCACGAATTCGGCTGGGCATGGCACGACTACGACAAACTCGCCCAAGCCGCGCTGGCCGGGCACATCATCGAGTGCGGTGCGCAATGCACCGGCGGCAATTTCACCGATTGGCGCGACGTGCCGGATTACGAAAACATCGGGTTTCCAATCGTCGAGGTCAGCGCCGACGGCCAGTTCGTCGTCAGCAAACCTGAAGGCTCCGGCGGATTGATCACGCCGCTGACTGTCGGCGAACAGATGATCTACGAGATTGGCGATCCGCAGGCGTACCTGTTGCCGGATGTGATTTGTGATTTCACCCAGGTCAAACTTCGGCAGCAAGGCAAAAACCTCGTGCATGTGCACGGCGCGAAGGGCCTGCCGCCGACCGACCAATACAAGGTCAGCGCCACGTACCCGGACGGTTTCCGCTGCACCGCGAGTTGCCTGATCGCCGGCATCGACGCGGTGGCCAAGGCACGCCGCGTCAGTCAGGCGATTCTCGACAAGACCGCGCAGATGTTCAGCCAGCGCGGTTGGGCGCCTTACACCGAAACCAATATCGAACTGCTCGGCAGCGAAGCCACTTACGGCCCCCACGGCCAGCGCCAGGACAGCCGCGAAGTGGTGATCAAACTCGCCGTGCGTCATCCGAGCAAACAGGCACTGGTGATGTTCTCCAGGGAAATTGCCCAGGCCGCGACCGGCATGGCGCCGGGGCTTACCGGAATCGTCGGTGGCCGGCCGACGGTGTACCCATTGATTCGCCTGTTCTCCTTTCTGATCGATAAAAGTGTCTGCACCGTGCAAGTCGACCTCGCCGGTGAACGCCATCCGTGCGCCCTGCCCGCTGTGCAGGCGCTCGACAGCCAGGACTTGCCGATTGCCCATCAACCGCCAAAACCGCAAGGCCGTGCCGACACCAGCGTGGCGCTGGTGAAACTGGCCGTGGCGCGTTCCGGCGACAAAGGCAATCACAGCAACATCGGTGTGCTGCCGCGCCAGCCGGAATACCTGCCGTGGATCGCCGAAGCGCTGACGCCAGAGGTGATGGTCGAGTGGATGCGCCACGTGCTTGACCCGATTCACGGCCGCGTCGAACGCTGGTATCTGCCCGGCACCCACAGCCTCAACTTTCTCCTGGAAAACGCCCTCGGCGGTGGCGGCGTGGCCAGTCTGCGCATCGATCCGCAGGGCAAAGCCTTCGCCCAGCAACTGCTGGAAATCCCGATTCCGGTGCCAAAAAGCATCGCCGAACAGCTCGATTAAAGAGGATGGTGTGCATGGCTTACGCGTCGATTTTCCGCGCCGATCTGTTCAGCGGCCAGACCATCATCGTCACCGGCGGCGGCAGCGGCATCGGCCGCTGCACCGCGCATGAACTGGCAGCGCTTGGCGCGAAGGTGCTGCTGGTCGGGCGCAAGCCGGAAAAACTCGAAAAGGTCGCCGCCGAAATTACCGAGGACGGCGGCCACGCGCACTGGCAGGCCTGCGATATCCGCGATGAAGAAGCGGTCAAGCAATTGATCAAGACGCTGGTCGCCGAACACGGGCCCATCCACGGTCTGGTCAACAACGCCGGCGGCCAATACCCGTCGCCGCTGGCCTCGATCAATCAGAAAGGTTTTGAAACCGTGCTGCGCACCAATCTGGTCGGCGGCTTTTTGATGGCGCGCGAAGTGTTCAACCAGTCGATGAGCAAACATGGCGGCAGCGTCGTCAACATGCTCGCCGATATGTGGGGCGGCATGCCCGGCATGGGCCACTCGGGCGCAGCACGTTCGGGAATGGACAACTTCACCAAGACGGCCGCGTTTGAATGGGGTTATGCCGGAGTGCGAGTCAACGCCGTGGCGCCGGGCTGGATTGCATCCAGCGGCATGGACACTTACGAGGGCGCGTTCAAAGCCGTGATCCCGACCTTGCGCGAGCATGTGCCGCTCAAGCGTATCGGCACCGAGTCGGAAGTCAGCGCGGCAATCGTGTTTCTGCTCAGCCCGGCGGCGGCGTTCATCAGCGGCAGCACGGTGAAAATCGACGGTGCGGCCAGCCTCGGCAGCCGTGCATGGCCCCTGCACAAGGCCAGCCACAGCGAATCCTTCAACGGTTTTCACCGCGCCTATTTACCGGATGTGCTTCGTCCCGACGTCCTCAAGGACAAGGAATAACCATGGCGCAGATCCAGTCTCAACTCGACCCGCACAGCGAAGCGTTCGCACGAAACCGCGCGGCCATGCTCGCCGCCATCGAACAAGTGCAGCAACTCGAACAGAACCTGCTGAACAAAGCCGCCGGGGCTAAAGAGAAATTCGACAAACGCGGGCAACTGCTGCCGCGCGAACGCCTGAATCTGTTACTCGATCCCGGTGCGCCTTTTCTTGAACTGGCCAGCCTTGCCGGCTACAAATTGCACGACGACAAGGACGGCAGCTCGGCCGGTGGCGGGCTGATCGCGGGCATTGGTTACGTCTGCGGTATCCGGGCGATGGTGGTGGCGAACAACAGCGCGATCAAGGGCGGCACCATCTCACCGAGCGGCTTGAAAAAATCCCTGCGCCTGCAACAGATAGCCCGCGAAAACAAACTGCCGATGATCACCCTCGCCGAAAGCGGCGGCGCCAATCTCAATTACGCCGCGGACATTTTCGTCGAAGGCGCGCGCAGCTTCGCTAATCAGGCGCGGATGTCGGCGATGGGGTTGCCGCAGATTACCGTGGTACATGGTTCGGCCACCGCTGGCGGTGCCTATCAACCGGGGTTGTCGGATTACGTGGTGGTCGTGCGCGGCAAGGCCAAGCTGTTTCTCGCCGGCCCGCCACTGCTCAAAGCCGCGACCGGAGAAGTCGCCACCGACGAAGAGCTGGGCGGTGCGCAGATGCATGCGCAGGTTGCCGGGACGGCTGAATACCTCGCCGAGAACGATGCCGACGCTGTGCGCCAGGTGCGGGAAATCCTGCGCATGCTGCCATGGAACGAGCAATTGCCCTGGCTGCCGGAGCCGCAATATAAAGAGCCGCTCTACCCCATCGAAGAGTTGCTCGGACTCATCCCCGACGATCCGAAAAAACCCTATGACGTGCGCGAAATCATCGCGCGCATCGCCGACGAATCCTGCTTCGTCGAATTCAAAGGCGAATACGATCAGCAAACCGTGTGTGGCCAACTGAAGATTCAGGGGCGCGCCTGCGGGTTCATTGGCAATAACGGCCCGATCACACCGAACGGCGCGAGCAAGGCTGCGCAATTCATCCAGTTGTGCGACCAGAGCCAGACGCCGCTGCTGTTTTTCCACAACACCACCGGTTTCATGGTGGGCACCGAATCGGAACAGCAAGGTGTGATCAAACACGGCTCGAAGCTGATTCAAGCGGTGGCCAACGCACGGGTGGCTAAACTGACGATCGTTGTCGGCGGCTCCTACGGCGCCGGCAATTATGCAATGTGCGGACGCGGTCTCGATCCGCGTTTCATCTTCGCCTGGCCGAACAGCCGCACCGCAGTGATGGGCGGCGCCCAGGCCGGTAAAGTGCTGCGCATCGTCACCGAAGCCAAACAGCTCAAGGACGGACTGGTGCCGGATCATAAGATGCTCGACATGCTCGAACAAATGACCGCACAGAAGCTCGACGGCCAGTCCACCGCGCTCTATGGCAGCGCCAATCTTTGGGACGATGGCCTGATCGATCCGCGCGACACCCGTACCTTGCTCGGCTATCTGCTGGATATCTGCCATGAAGCCGACATCCGCACCTTGCAACCCAACAGCTTCGGCGTCAGCCGCTTCTGACCACCACGGATCCTACGGAGAACAATAACAATGATCTGCACCCCGGAACACGAAGCCCTGCGCCGTACGGTCCGCCAGTTCGTCGCCCATGAGATCAATCCGCATGTGGAGGAATGGGAAAAGGCCGGGCGCTTTCCCATCCATGAGATCTTCCGCAAGGCCGGCGACCTTGGTTTGCTGGGTATTTCCAAACCGGAAAAATTCGGCGGCATGGGCCTTGATTACAGTTATTCGATTGTCGCTGCCGAAGAGTTCGGCACCGTTCATTGCGGCGGCATTCCGATGTCGATTGGCGTGCAGACCGACATGTGCACACCGGCGCTGGCGCGTTTTGGCTCCGACGAATTGCGCGAAGAATTCCTGCGCCCGGCGATCACGGGCGAACAGGTCGGTTGCATCGGCGTGTCTGAAGTCGGTGCCGGCTCCGACGTTGCCGGGCTGAAAACCACGGCGCGCAAGGACGGCGGTGACTACGTGATCAACGGCAGCAAAATGTGGATCACCAACTCGCCGAGCGCCGACTTCATCTGCCTGCTGGCGAACACCTCGGACGACAAGCCGCACATCAATAAGTCGCTGATCATGGTGCCGATGAACACACCGGGGATCAGCCTCAGTTCGCATTTCGACAAGCTCGGCATGCGCAGCTCGGAAACCGCGCAGGTGTTCTTCGACAACGTACGCGTGCCGCAGCGCAACCGCGTCGGCCACGAAGGCGCGGGGTTCATGATGCAGATGCTGCAGTTTCAGGAAGAACGCCTGTTCGGCGCGGCGAACATGATCAAGGGTCTGGAATATTGCGTCGACAGCACCATCGAGTACTGCAAGGAGCGCAAAACCTTTGGCAATGCACTGATCGACAACCAGGTGATTCACTTTCGCCTCGCGGAGTTGCAGACCGAAATCGAATGCCTGCGCGCGCTGGTCTATCAGGCCACCGAGCAATACATCAAAGGCCAGGACGTCACGCGGCTGGCGTCGATGGCCAAGCTCAAGGCCGGACGTCTGGGCCGCGAAGTCAGCGACAGCTGCCTGCAATATTGGGGCGGCATGGGGTTCATGTGGGACAACCCGGTAGCCCGCGCTTACCGTGACGTGCGGCTGGTGTCGATTGGCGGCGGCGCCGACGAAATCATGCTGGGGATCATCTGCAAACTGATGGGCATCCTGCCGGGGAAAAAGAAATGAGCCGCTTGCCCGATTGCCAGACGCTGCTGCTCGAACCCCATGGCGGCGTGCTGCACATCACCCTCAACCGCCCGGACAGCCGTAATGCGATGAGCCTGCAGATGGTCAGCGAATTGCGCGCGGTGTTGGCTTCGATCAGCGACGATCGCTCTGTGCGGGCACTGGTCCTCAGCGGTGCGGGCGGGCATTTCTGTGCCGGCGGCGACATCAAGGACATGGCCGATGCGCGGGCGCAGGGTGCCCACGCCTACCGCGAACTGAACCGTGCGTTTGGCGCGCTGCTGGAAGAAGCGCAACACGCGCCGCAAGTCTTGATTACGCTGCTGCAAGGCGCGGTGCTCGGCGGCGGGTTCGGTCTGGCGTGTGTCAGTGATATCGCAGTCGCCGATCACAAGGCGCAGTTCGGCTTGCCGGAAACCAGCCTTGGTCTGATCCCGGCGCAGATCACACCTTTCGTAGTGCAGCGCCTTGGACTGACTCAAGCCCGCCGATTGGCTCTGACGGCGGCACGTTTCGACGGCCATGAGGCGCATCGGCTGGGCCTGGTGCATTTCGTCGAGCAGGATGCGCAGGCGCTGGCCGAGCGGCTGGATGAGGTGTTGCAGCAAGTGCTGCGCTGCGCGCCGCAGGCGAATGCGATGACCAAGAAATTGTTGCTGGCGAGTGCCGGGCAGCCGTCGACTGAGCTGCTCGATGACGCCGCTCAGTGGTTCAGCGAAGCGGTGATCGGCGAGGAAGGGATCGAGGGCACATTGGCTTTTGTGCAAAAGCGTAAACCGCGGTGGGCCACCTAAAAGCTTCGCTAGCAGGGCTAGCTCCCACAAGGAATTTGCGTCGCTCACAAACCTGTGGGAGTGAGCCTGCTCGCGAAGAGGCCATCACATTCACCGCCAAATTTCAGGAACCCCACCATGCCCGCCATCCACAAAATCCTGATCGCCAACCGCGGTGAAATCGCCTGCCGCATCCAGCGTACCGCCCAGGCGCTTGGCTACCGCACCGTCGCCGTTTACAGCGACGCTGACGCCGATGCGCTGCATGTGCAAATGGCCGATCAAGCCGTGCGCATCGGCCCGGCGCCGGTGCAGCAATCCTACTTGAATATCCCGGCGATTCTCGACGCGGCCCGCCGCAGCGGCGCCGATGCGATCCATCCCGGTTATGGTTTTCTCTCGGAAAACGCCGGTTTCGCCCGTGCCTGCGCGGAGGCCGGCCTGATCTTCATCGGCCCCAGCATTGAAGCCATCGAACTGATGGGCAGCAAACGCCTGTCGAAAATCGCCATGCTCGACGCCGGCGTGCCATGCATCGCCGGTTACCAGGGCGCAGCGCAGGACGACGCCACGTTGCTCGATGAAGCCGAACGCATTGGTTATCCGCTGATGATCAAGGCCAGCGCCGGTGGCGGCGGACGCGGTATGCGTCTGGTGCACGACGCCAGCGATCTGCCGGCGCAACTGCGCACCGCGCGTTCCGAAGCGCTGAACGGGTTTGGCAGTGACGAACTGATTCTTGAACAAGCCTTGATCGAACCGCGCCATGTCGAGGTGCAGCTGTTCGGTGACCAACAGGGCAACCTCGTCTATCTCGGCGAGCGCGATTGTTCGATCCAGCGCCGCCATCAGAAAATCATCGAGGAAGCGCCCTGCCCGGTGATGACCGCCGAGTTGCGTCTGGCCATGGGCGAAGCGGCGCTGAAGGCCGGTCGCGCAGTCAATTACGTGGGCGCAGGCACCGTGGAATTTTTGCTCGACGCGCGCGGGCAATTCTATTTTCTGGAAATGAATACCCGCCTGCAGGTCGAGCATCCGGTAACGGAGTTGATCACCGGACTGGATCTGGTCGCTTGGCAACTGCGAGTTGCCGAAGGTCAGCCGCTCCCCTTGAGGCAGGAGCAGATTCGCCTCGATGGCCATGCCATGGAAGTACGCCTCTACGCCGAAGATCCCGCAACGGATTTTCTTCCGCAGACCGGGCGCATCGTGGCCTGGGAACCGGCGCTGGGACACGGCGCGCGGATCGATCACGGTCTGCTGGAAGGCCAGTCAGTCAGTCCGTTCTACGATCCGCTGCTCGGCAAACTCATTGCCTACGGTGCCACCCGTGCAGAGGCGCGGCGCAAGTTGTTGCGCGCGGTACAGGATACGGTGCTGCTGGGCGTCCAAAGCAATCAACGCTTGCTCGAAGCGCTGCTGCAACATCCGCAATTCATTGACGGGCAATTCAGCACCGCTTTCATCCAGCAACATTTCTCAAGCCATGCCTGCCTGAACGCATTTGTGCCGACGGCAGAGCAACTGGCGGTTGCTGCGGTGTTGTTTTATCAGGCCAGCGCCCTGCCCCATCGTGCAGCGCTGAGCGGCTGGCGCAACAACGCCAGCGTGCCGTTGCATTATCGTTTGGGCAGTGAAGAGCAGAACTGGACGCTGGAACTGCTGGCACGCACATCGGGGAAATTCGAAGTACACGTTGGCGAGCGCAGGCTGGAAGTCAACGTTATCAACCACAGCGCGCAGTCGGTGAACCTGGAGATCGACGGCCTGCGTCAACGTCATGCCTATCGGCTGGACGCCGAGCAGGTTTGGCTGTTCACCCATCCCGGCAGCCTGCGCCTGGAGGATCGAACTCATGCGCGGATCGACAGTCAGACCAGCGTCGCTTCCGGCACCCTGAAAGCACCGATGGACGGCGCGATTGTCGACGTCCTGGTCAGCGAAGGCAGTACGGTCAGCAAAGGCCAGTTGCTGGTGGTGCTGGAGGCAATGAAAATGGAGCATCCGCTGAAGGCCGGCATCGATGGCGTGCTCAAACGGGTGCAAGTGAAGGTCGGCGATCAGGTAAAAAATCGTCAGGTTCTGTTGCAGGTCGAGTAGTCGCCCAGACACAAGCGCGGGGTTTGACTACGCTCTGATGAATCAGAACGCGGAAATCAGGAACCCTGCGATGCCCCATTGGCTGGTCATAGATCTGGAAGCCACTACCGATGAAGGTGGCTGGCCGGTCACGGAAATGGAAATTATCGAAATCGGTGCGACGCTGGTTGACCGCACCGGGCGCGAGCAGGATCACTTCCAGCGCTTCGTCAAACCGACACGGCGCCCGCTGCTGACATCGTTCTGTCGGGAGCTGACGCACATCACCCAGGCCAATATCGATTCAGCGCAGCCACTGACCGAGGTCTGGCCGGCGTTCGAACGCTGGCTCGCACAACATCAACCTCGGCTCGAAGGCTGGGCCAGTTGGGGCGATTACGATCGCAAGCAATTGCTTCAGGAGTGGCAGCGCCTGCACATCGACAGCGGCTTGAGCCGCGTGCCGCACATGAACCTCAAGCAACGCTTCGCCAAGGCCCGCCGCCTGGAGCGGCCGTTAGGTCTCAACGGCGCATTGCAACTGGCTGGCATGCAGTTCTCAGGGCAGCAACATCGGGCGCTGGAGGACGCACGCAATACCGCGCGTTTATTGCCGCTGGTGCTGCCGCTTTAGGGACGTGACGAGGTTGCAAGCCTTGTGCATACTGGCCGCCCCCTTTTAAGCCCTTTTCGAGGAATCGCCCATGTTTAAAGTCAACGAGTACTTCGACGGCACCGTCAAGTCGATCGCCTTTGGCACTGCTGAGGGTCCCGCGACTATCGGCGTCATGGCCCCGGGCGAATACGAATTCGGCACCAGCCAGCGTGAAATCATGCATGTGGTCTCCGGCGCCCTGACCGTCAAACTGCCGGACAGCACTGATTGGGAAACCTTCGCTGCTGGCAGCCAGTTCAACGTACCGGCCAACAGCAAGTTCCAGCTGAAAGTCGCGGTCGATACCGCTTATCTGTGCGAGTACCGCGGCTGATCCTGCGGATTTTCCTTGCGCAAAAAAATGCCCGTGTCCAACGACACGGGCATTTTCGTTTCGGCGTCCGCTTACTCGAGGATCTCTACCGGCATGCCGACCTCGAGGTAACCGTTGCTATCGTTGACCAGGTTCTGGCCGAACATCGCGCCATCCGCCGTGGCGCGGAGTTTTTGCAACGTCGCAAACGGCTCGCGATCAGCGCTGCGCTCGCCGGTTTGTGGATCGACGGTGGTCATGATGCAACGCGCACACGGCTTGACCACGCGAAATTCAACGTCGCCGATGCGAATACGCTTCCAGTTATCCTCGGCGTAGGCCGCACTCCCCTCGATAACCAGATTCGGGCGGAAACGCAGCATCTCCAACGACCGCCCGACTTTCTCCGACAAGTCCAACCGGGAGGCTTCGCCGATCAACAGCAACGGATAGCCATCGGCGAACGCCACCTGGTCTTCGTCCTTGCCGAAACCTGATTGCGTGGTTCGCGCCCGCTCCAATGGCATTTGCACCAGACGCGTCGGCTTGCCAAGAAACTCGCTGACGAAACGCGCCGCGTCTGCGCCGGCGTCGGGCACGCGCAAGGTGTCGCGCCAGATCGTCACGCCGCGAAGTTCGGCGTCTTCGCCAGGCAACGGAATGTCGATCGAACCTTGCTGGGGGGCTCTAAGGGTCAAACCGCCGCCGGCATTCCACAACGCCGACAGCTGGCTCATCTTCGCTTCGGCACGCTGGGTCAAGAAACGGCCACTGGCTTCATCCACCAGCATCCAGCGTCGATCACCCGCCAGGCCCAGCCTGTCCAGCTCGCTGCGTTGCAGCTCTTCGCCTTGGCCGGATTTCAACGGGTAACGATAAAGCGCACTCAGCCGCAGCATGGCCAACTTCCCTGGAGGATAAAAGCGCCACCCTATACGAGCTTCATGCGCGAATCAAAGGCAGAGTTTGCACACTCCAGGTCAATCTGAAATGCCGACTTGTAGCGAGGGGATTCATCCCCGATCGACTGCGCAGCAGGCCCCGCTTGCTGGATGTAGATCAAGCGGCCGCTACGCGCCCATCGGGGATAAATCCCCTCGCTACAAGAGCATGTGATCAGGCCGGCACGGCGTCGAGCATCAAACGCTGGCGCACGACGTCAACCAACTTGTCCGGCTGGAATTTGGAAAGGAAATTGTCGCAGCCGACTTTCTTCACCATCGAGTCGTTGAAACTGCCGGATAGCGAGGTGTGCAGCACCACGTACAAACCACGCAGACGCGGGTCGTTACGGATTTCGGTGGTCAGACGGTATCCGTCCATTTCCGGCATTTCCGCATCGGTGAAAATCATCAGCAGTTTGTCGGTCATGTTCACACCGGTATCGGCCCAGGCCTTGAGCATGTTCAAGGCTTTCAAACCGTCACTGGCGATATGCATCTTCACGCCCAACTGGCCGAGGGTGTCACGCAATTGCGAAAGCGCCACGTTGGAGTCGTCGACCAGCAGCACTTCGCGCCCACGCGCACGTTCCAGCACCGGATCTTCGAGTTTTTCCCGCGAGACCTTGGCGTTGTAAGGGACGATCTCGGCGAGTACTTTTTCCACGTCGATGATTTCCACCAACTGATCGTCGACCTTACTGATCGCGGTCAGATAATGCTGACGGCCGGCACTGGCTGGCGGCGGCAGAATGGCCTCCCAGTTCATGTTGACGATGCGGTCGACGCCGCCGACAAGGAACGCCTGCACTGAGCGGTTGTATTCGGTGACGATGATCGTGCTGTTCGGCCCCGGCACCAGCGGGCGCATGCCGATCGCCTGGGACAAGTCGATGACCGGCAAGGTCTGCCCGCGCAGATTGACCACGCCACAGACAAACGGATGGCGCTGCGGCATCAAGGTGAGCTTGGGCAGTTGCAGCACTTCCTGAACCTTGAACACGTTGATCGCGAACAATTGGCGTCCGGCCAGACGAAACATGAGAATTTCCAGGCGATTCTCACCCACCAGTTGTGTGCGTTGGTCTACCGTGTCGAGAATGCCGGCCATCAATGACTCCTGGGCTTGTTCTGATGAATTCACTAAGTGTGTTTATCGGCCGCGATGGACGAACCTTGATGCGCGCAAAAAACCTGATCAAAATGCCATAAACGCTTATTGATGTCACATTAACATCATGGTTTACTGGCTTCGTGAAATTTGTCTACTACACTCTTCCCGGCGCGACCTCTGTTTGCGCCGTAGGTTCCCTCATCTAAGGGATTCCCCTATCTTCAATCAGGCCCAACCTGATATTCGCAATATCCAATAGCCATTAATGTGACGCCATTCTCATTGCATGAACGGAGTCAGGCTATTGTGTGCGATCGCAGTTCAGCGGAATCCCACCCCCTGGAAAACCTCGGGTCGTGCCTGTGCACGGCTGAGCGCGGTCGGCCGATGATTCATGATCGGCGCCACACACGGCATTCCCTCATCAGACGTGACGCTGTGGAGATAAGCATGCCAATCGACCGAAAAGACTGGGCACAACGCTTCCCCGAGTTCATGGTCGAGGCCGAAACGCTGCTGGCCAAGTCCGAAGAATGCCTCAGCCATCTGCAACTGATCAGCAATGACAAGGATGCCATCGACTGCATGCTGAGCACGCTGCTCAAGCTTGCGGGTCGCGCCGAGGCGTTGGCTCTCGAAGCGATTGCCGAGTTTTCCCTGCACATCTACAGCCTGCTCAATCTGACCCGCGATCAGGTCGACCTTCACGAACAGGCTCTTGATGCACTGAGGGATTGCTTTACGTTGATGGCGTGGCAACTGGAATTGGTCGACCCGAAAACCGGGCAACTCAGTCTCGATGAGAGTGAACAGGCCGCGCTGGTTGATGCCCTGGCGTTTCAGGTAGGCCAAATTCATTTTCAACCGACGCAGACGAGCAAACGTTTGCTGCCATTGACCTACCTCGAGCGGCAGGCCTGACCGATAAAATTGCGCCGAGCGCGCAGTCTTGAAGTCTGCCGAATGTCGTTATCGAGGGCTGCATACCTGCCAGCGACAAATCGAATCAAATAATTACACCTGATTGATGCGGATATCTTCGCATCGACCTCAGGGTTTACCCCGTGTTTAAAAACTGATTTTGAACAATCATCGGTATCTATGGGAAACAATAAACAGGCTTTTTCCATTATGGAACTAACGTCCAATCGAGACGTATTTCCTGACCGACTGGACATATATGGCGAACGCGACCAACGGTATGTTAAGTGGTATTATGCCGACCGTTAGTTGCCTCGTGTTAATGGCACGATGATTTCAATGTCCCGGTTTCCAGCGAAGTTAACGGCCTTATATCGTTCACCGCGTCGTTGAATCAATACATCACAGAAAGCATGTCCAGACAGAGACCGCCAGCCTCCCGCCGGTCTATCCGCAGCGAACATCCATTGGCTCCATCCGCTATGTACGCCAGCCTCAAGTCAATCACCACATGGCCTCCCTCGCGGGAAAATGCCCGCCGGTTTACCCTCATATTGAGTGTGGCGGCGACACTCGGCAGCGTGCTGACCTATGGTTTTGCTGCGCCACTCAGCCTGGGTTTGCTGTTACTCAACGTCGCAGCCACTGCGTGTGTGTGGGTGCAATATCGGCTCTCACGCAAATCGATCAAGTTCCAGCCGCAGGAACTCGCCGACCGCCTGTTGCAAGTCCAGGAAAACGAGCGTCATCGGCTCAGCCGTGAACTGCACGACGATATCGGCCAATTGCTGACTGCCGCCAAACTGCAAAGCGAATGGCTCAAACGTCGAATGCCGCAGGAGTTGCAAGAGCAGTGCATAGCGCTGTGCGACACCCTTGAAGAAACCCTCAACAAAGTGCGCGATGTTTCGGCCATTCTCAATCCTCGCCAGCTGACCAGCCTGGGCCTCGAAGCGAGCCTGCGCGCGCATCTGCTGAAGACGCTGACCAACACGGACATTCACTGGAGTCTCGATTGCCAGCAGCGCCTCAATGGCATTCCGGAAGAAATGGCGGTGGTTGCGTTTCGCCTCGCTCAAGAATCCGTGACCAATATCCTGCGACACGCGCAGGCCAATAATCTGTTGATCCGCGTGCAACGTCTGCCGCAGGGCCTTACGCTGCTGATCAGCGATGACGGCCTGGGATTTGCCCCCGCCGCCAATCCGGGACGGGAAGGACAACGCGGCATGGCCGGGATGGCCGAACGGGTTGAACAACTGGGTGGCACCTTGACGGTCACCAGTGAGCCGGGCAAAGGCACACAAATCGAAGCACTTCTGCCCTGGGCGCCCCGTGCACTCGAACGGGCCAGTACCAATAAGGTTATGCGTTGACTTGTAATTTACTTTTGGTGGATGACCACTCGCTGATCAGGGCCGGCGTGCGCGCTCTGGTGCTGGATATTCCCGGCTACGCCGTCATCGGCGAAGCCAACGACGGCTCGCAACTGCTAGAAATGGTCGAGCAACTGGCACCTGATATTGTCTTGCTGGACATTTCCATGCGTGAAACCGGTGGCCTGGAAGCCTTGCAACGGCTCAAACGCGTGCGGCCGCAGAGCAAGGTGCTAATCCTTTCGATGCACACCGACCCGGCGCTGATCATGCAAGCGCTGGAGTCAGGCGCGCATGGATACCTGCTCAAGGACACCACCGCCACTGAGCTGGAACACGCTCTGGATGCATTGCGCAACAACGAGCGCTATCTCAGCCCGGCGATCGCCCACACCGTGATAAATCAGGCGCTGACACGCAATCAGAAACAGCAACCGGAAGTCGCCGACTCGCATAATCTGACGGCGCGCCAGTTGGAGATTCTCCGCCTGATCGTCCGGGGCAAATCGACTCGGGAAATCGCCAATGGCTTGGGCCTAAGCATCAAAACGGTCGAGACCCACCGCTCGCAGATCATGAAACGCCTGCAAATTTATGACGTAGCAGGCCTGGTGCTGTTTGCCGTGCGCGAGCAGATCATCAGTCTTGATGACTGACCGAAGACGGGCCGGACAGCAAAGGTGAATCCTTCGGCAAGTGCACCTGCAGCGCCGCCGGACTCGCCTCGAAACGCAGACTATCGCCTTCCAGCGGTTCACCATCGAGATTGATGTACAGCCCTTCGGCGACCTTGATCTCGACCCACGGCAAGCGCACGCGCACAAACATACTGTCGAGGCTGAAGCCGTCGGTCAGCAGGTTCTTCAGCGTGCCAACCAACTCTTGTGGCGCCGGCAAAATACTGATGTCCAGCAATCCGTCATCCACGCGCGCTTCGGGACATAAAACGTGCCCGCCACCGGCCTGCCGGCCATTGCCGATACCCAACGCCAGCAGTTCGCCACTCCAGTGAAAATCCGGCCCCTGCAACTCACCGTACGCTGCATGCAACTCGCTGAATCGGGACAATCCGGTGAACAGATAGGCGGCCCCTCCCAAGACTTTCTTCAGATCTTCCGAGGTGTTGGCGGTGACTTGACTGCCAAATCCGCCGGTGGCCATGTTCAGGAAAATCTGTCCACCGACTTCACCCAGATCAATCGCTGACGGCGGCGTATCAAGCAGTTGCAGGGCCTCGGCCGGCTCCAAGGGAATTCCCGCCGCGCGAGAAAAATCGTTTGCAGTGCCCAGTGGCAAGAGCACGAGACTGGCCTTTTGTGAACTCTTCGCGAGGGCCTCGGCAATATCCCGCAAGGTGCCATCACCACCCCCGGCGATGATTTTTGTATAACCCGCCGCCAACGCTTCCTCCACCAGACGCTGAGCGTCGCCCGCTTCCCAGGTCAGTCGCACCGCCAGCTCCCAGCCTTGCGCGCGCTGGCCCTCGACTGCTGCGCGCACCGATTCGTTGAGTGCCTGCTTGCCATGCAGAATCAATAGCGCCTTGCGTTCACTCATAACGGTTACTCCACAAATGGATGTCGTGCATATCTTGACCATCGCGACCGCAAAAAAAGCCGCAAGATCGACAATTAATTCAGGCGTCTGGCTTGGGCGTCCTACAAGGCGGTACTTATTCTTACAAAACATGCGGAAACGGCTTAATTGACCTGACCGGATCAGTAGTTCACCGTGCGCTGGCGGTTTAAATTTTCAGTCCCAATACACAAGGATGTGCATGTAATGAATGGATACACCCTTATCGGTCTCATCGGCTACGCCGACAGGCTTGGCGGTAAATGTGGCATCACAACCGATGGATATTCACATGCCAGCGCCTGAAGCCAGAAAACCAGTGAGTCAGATTGCTCCGTTCAGCGAAAGCCGCGTCTCGCAGAAAACCGATTTTACGGGCAGTCCCAAAAGCACCGGAGAATACGATATGGAACCCCGCTTTGCCGAACTGGAAACACACCTCAAGTACATCCGTCGCGACATGGACGAAGTCAGAGGTGACGTCAAAGCGATCAAACATCGCCTGGCCTATTCGGCAGGTGCGACAGCGGTGGTGCTGGGCCTGCTGGGTTGGGTGGCCAACAGTCGGTTTGATCAACTGGTGACCCTGATCGGCCAGTAACCCACGAAGTGCAGGCGTCGACGTTCATCGTCGAGCCTGCATTCGCGAAGCGAAGGCTCAGCCCAGAAGATCGCTGAGTGGGATAAAGACGACTTCATCACCGGCCATCAATGTCCGGTTTTCCAGCACTTCGACCAGCCCATCGGCCCAAGCCGCACTGCGCAAAACACCCGAGCTCTGATTGCGGTAAATGATCGCCCGACCGTTTTCCAGTCGCCCGCGCAGATACTCACGGCGATTGCCCGGCTGTGGCCAGTCAAAACCCGCTGGCACCGGGAACCTCAAGGGTTCGACGTCCTTGACACCTTGACGGCGCAGCAAATAGGGACGGGCGAGCAAGGCGAAGGTGACGAGCGTCGAAGCCGGGTTACCGGGCAAGCCGATCACTGGCACGTTGCAGAAATGGCCGACGGTCAACGGTTTGCCGGGTTTGATCGCCAGTTTCCAGAGTGCCAGTTCGCCTTCTTCTCGCAATGCGATGCCGAGAAAGTCAGCTTCTCCCACCGAAACACCGCCGGTGGAGAGAATCAGGTCGACATCCTGCAACTCGCCCAGTCGAGCGCGAGTGGCCGCCAGATCATCCGGCAGAATCCCGGCATCAACCACTTCGCATCCCAAGCGCTGCAGCCAGCTGCAAAGAAGCACACGATTGCTGTTATAGATCTGCCCCGGGCCCAGCGCCTGTCCGGGCTCGACCAACTCGTCACCGGTGGACAGCACCGCGACACGAGCCTTGCGCACAACGTTCAGACCGGCGCAGCCCAAGGAAGCGCACAAGCCTTGTTCGATCGGGCCCAGGCGATTTCCGGCTTGCAGAATCAACTCACCAGCGGTGGTTTCCTGGCCTTGCGGGCGAATGTTCTGTCCTACCGTCAGGGCCTCGTTGAAGCAAACCCGTTCATCGCCTTGAACCACGGCGTTTTCCTGCATTTCAACGCAATCGGCACCTGACGGGACTGGCGCGCCGGTGAAGATCCGCGCGCACGTGCCAGGCTGCAACGGTTCAGGGGCTTGCCCGGCGAAGATCTTCTGGCTGACGGGCAATGCCTCGCCGGTCCAATCGGCCAACCTGAGGGCGTAGCCATCCATGGCACTGTTCGGCCATGGCGGGAGGTCCAGCGTCGAGATCAGATCGTCGGCCAGCACGCGCCCATCGACCTGGGCCAACGGCAGATATTCGCGCTCGGTGATCGGCGAGGCCTCTGCCATTTCCAGCAGACGGGCCAGTGCGGCCTCGACCGGCATCAGCGTGCCGGTCTTGCCCGGCTTACCCACGGGATTCACAAGGCGCCGCCTGTTTGAGATGGGTAACGAAATTGCACGGACGATGACGCGCGTCCAGTTGCTCGCCGAGAATGCCGTCCCAGCCGGTACGCACGGCGTTCGTCGAACCTGGCAAGCAGCAGACCAGCGTGCCGTTGGCCAAACCGGCCAGCGCGCGGGATTGCACGGTTGAGGTACCGATATCCGCCACCGAGATTTGCCGGAACAACTCACCGAAGCCGTCCACTTGCTTATCCAGCAAGCAGGCAACGGCTTCCGGGGTGCTATCACGTCCGGTAAAACCGGTACCACCGGTGATCAGCACGACCTGCACAACATCGTCGGCAATCCAGTTCGCGACTTGCGCGCGAATTTTGTACAAGTCATCTTTAAGCAACACCCGCGCTGCCAGGTTGTGGCCAGCCGCTGCCAGGCGGTCGACGAAGACCTGGCCGGAGGTGTCGGTTTCCAGCGTTCGAGTATCGCTGACAGTCAGCACCGCTATATTGAGCGGTACGAAAGGTACATCAGCCTTGGCTTTCATAGGCTCATCCAGTTGTAGGGGAAACAGCCCGGTGTTATATCACAGCGCCCCCTTTTTTCGCCGCCCCTGTGGAGAGCCGCCATGCCCTTGAATAAGCCATTGCCACTCTGTTCGATTCTGCTTCTGGCGGGCGGACGCGGCCAGCGCATGGGTGGCCAGGACAAGGGGTTGCTTCCATGGCTGGGCGAGCCTCTGATTGCACACTTGCAGCGCAAGGTGCGTGCGCTGACGGACGATCTGATTATCTCGTGCAACCGTAATCGAGAGCTCTACGCGCCATTTGCTGATCAGCTGGTGATGGACGACGAAAGCGGTTTTCCAGGGCCACTCGCCGGGATTCGTGCAGGCCTGAAAGCCGCGCGCCATAGCCATCTGCTGGTGTTGCCGTGTGACGTACCACGCATCGACGCTGCCCTTCTGCAAAGCATGCGCGAGAGCGCTGATCTGCATTCTGAAAAACCTTTAATGTTGCGCCATGGCGAACACTGGGAACCCTTGTTGTGTGTCATTCCGGTAGCGCTTTCATCGGCATTCGATGACGCCTGGAATGCCGGCGAACGCAGCCCCGGTCGGGTGATGCGCAGCCTCGGTGCCACGGCTCTGCAGTGCCCTGAGAACGACCCGCGCCTCGCCAACCTCAACACCCCCGAACTGTTAAGTTCTTACAACACTGTGTCAGACTGACACCACTCAAGGAACTTGCACGCCTTGCATACGTCTCAAGCTCAGTAACCAAAAGAATTCCCATTCGGAGACACACCCATGACTCAACGGACCCTCGCCACTTTCATGCTCGCACTGGGCCTGGCCACCCTCGCCGGTTGCTCCTCGCCTACAGTGATCACCTTGAATGACGGTCGCGAAATCCAGGCCGTCGACACCCCGCAATACGATGATGATTCGGGCTTCTACGAGTTCCAGCAGCTGGACGGCAAAGAAACCCGCATCAACAAGGATCAGGTTCGTACCGTTAAAGAGCTGTAAGCTCGGCGTCGAAACCAGATACAGAAAAGCCCGCATTCAATGCGGGCTTTTTCATGGGCGCTGGAAATCCTCGGGTGTTACCACTGCAAAGTGATTCGACTTTCGAATTGACGTTCTTCGCCGCTCACCGGATCGATGAATCGCAACCCCTGAGCAAGAAGCTTCAACGGATTGGCGTAATCGTCTTCGATGTCTTGCAGGACGTTGGGATAGAACGGATCGTTGCAAATGCTGGCGCCCAACGCGGTCATGTGGACTCGTAGCTGATGCTTCTTGCCGGTCACCGGAAACAACCCGTAGCGCCACAGATCGCCGTTCTTCTCCCTGACTTCCACTGCCGTTTCGGTGTTGCTGACTCCCGGCCCTTCCTGCATGCGGAAAAACGGTTCGCCATCAACCAGACGACTTTTGTGCACCAAAGGAAAATTCAGCTCAGGCAATGCCGGTGCAATCGCTTCATAACGCTTGTCGATCTGCCGCGTCGGAAACAACGACTGGTAAGCCGCGCGGGTTTGCGGATTGGCCGAGAAAATCACTAGCCCTGCGGTATGTCGATCGATCCGGTGCAGCGGCACCAGATGGGTATTGTCCAGACGACGAATCAGCCGCCGCAGCAAAGTTTGCTCAACGTATTCACCTGCGGGCGTCACCGGCAGAAAATGCGGTTTGTCTGCCACGACCAGATGTTCATCGGCATACAGAATCGACTCGACCACCGGAATCGGTTTTTCGTCCGGCACTTCGCGAAAGTAATGAATGCGCAAACCTTCCTTATACGGCAGATCCAGCGCAATCGGCTGACCCTGACTATCCAGCACCCTACCCCGTGCAATGCGGTCCAGCCATTGCTCACGGCCGATGGCCCGGAAGTGCTCGCACAGGCAATCGAGAACCGTCGACCAGTTGCCCGGAGGCAGATACAACGTGCTGGCCTGTTGCTGTGCAGCAGAAAATGATGGGGTGGACATACGGATATTCAAACTCTCGAGGCAGGCCGGCATTATCCAACACTTGAGTCAGAAGCAACTAGCCCAATCCTCAGGCCGGAATCGACCTGAGCGCCGCCGCTTCTGTGAACTCCTTCAGCCAGCGCAACACGTCGACCGCCTCCCAGCGCCCCGGATCATACAAGGCGTATAACAAGCCCTGGTAACCGACCACATCCAGTTGTTTGTGGTAGCCGGCGCGTTGAAACAGCGCCTCGATCTCGGCAAAACACGTATTGAAATGCACTTTGTTAAAGGGCGTCTTGCCTTCCGTGACCAGGCCGTCGAGGCGCAATTCGATGACGGCCTCGCGCACCACGTCAACCGACATCCGGTTCACGCTGTTCTTCAACTGTTCGACATTGACCACGGTTTATCCCTCTGACGTCCGGTTTCCTGCGCCACCCTGTGATAACCACGGGATGCAGCAGGCTGAAGCATTTACTGTATGAACATACAGTAACCGAATAAACGGCAAAGTGCCAAGGAATGGATAAACGCGCACGACCAGCGGAATGCCCAAAAAAATCGCCTCAGCGAAGGAAAGCCACCACTTGATCGGCGCTGAACGGCCAGTCCAGCTCCGCACCGGTATCAACGCGGCGCAGCACCGGAATACGCAAGCTGTAAGCCTCGTACCACGACTCATCTTCGGCAATGTCCACCAGTTCCACCAGCAGACCATGCTCGACAAAGGGCATCAATTCGGCTTCGGCGACTTCGCACAGATGACATCCAAGGGTGCCGAACAACTGACATTCAGGAGGCATGATGACTGGCCCAGGTAATGGAGCGCCCATTCTAGGACGCGCTGGAAAACCCGTCGACCCACCGCCGCCGAAAGGTCCAAGCACACCTGCGGCCACTGCCGCGCAAAACCCTGACGCACATCAGTCCGGCAAAAAAACGATTAAGCGATGCTCTCGGTCTTTTTGCCTCTACGCTTGAGAGGCCAATGCCCTGACATCGGAGTGTCCAGTGTTTGCCAATCTGTTGATCATCCTCGCCTCGTCGCTCGTGGTAATTGCGCTGTTTCGCCGCCTGCGTCTGCCTCCGGTGCTGGGCTATCTGTGCGTGGGTTTGCTGGTCGGCCCCAGCGCGTTCGATTGGGTCAACGAAAGCGAGCATCTGCCAGATGTTGCGGAGTTGGGCGTGGTGTTCCTGCTGTTTTCCCTCGGGCTCGAGTTCTCGTTGTCGAAGATGATCGCGCTGCGCCAAGTGGTGTTTCGCCTCGGCAGCCAGCAGGTGCTGATCAGTACCGCGCTGTTGGGATTGCTGCTGATGTGGCTGGGCATGCCGCTGACGCCAGCCCTGATGCTCGGCGCCGGACTGTCCCTGTCGTCAACGGCGATCGTCAGCAAAGAGCTTGGCAGCCTTGGCGAGGTATTCACCAGCCACGGCCAGAATGCGATTGGCGTTTTGCTCTTTCAGGATGTAGTGGCGGTTCTGTTACTGACGCTGGTGCCGGTATTCGCCGGCAACGGTACGCAAGCATGGTACTGGGCACTGCCGCTGACACTGGTGAAAACCGTGGTGCTCTTTGTCGGGCTGCTGCTCGCCAGCCGCTGGCTCTTGCCACGGCTGTTTCACGAAGTGGCGGCCTCGCGCTCGGCGGAATTGTTCGTTTTGCTCGCGCTGGTGATCGTTCTGCTCACTGCATGGCTGACGCATTTGCTGGGGCTGTCGCCGGCGCTCGGTGCCTTTCTGGCGGGCATGCTGCTCGGTGAAAGTCATTATCGGCACCAGATCGAGGCTGATATCCGACCGTTTCGCGACATCCTGCTCGGGGTATTTTTCGTCAGCATCGGCATGCTGATCGATCTGCAACTGTTCGCCAGTGATGGGCTGCTGATCATCGGGCTCACCGTCGGCTTGATGGTGATCAAGGGCATCGTTGTCGCCCTGCTGGTGAAATGGCGCGGCAGCGACGGTGAAACAGCATGGCGCAGCGGCCTGGCCCTGGCTCAGGGCGGTGAATTCTGCTTTGCGCTAATGGCGCAGATGCAGCAAAACAGCCTGCTGCCTGAACGGCTCGGCGCCCTGCTGTTGGCGGCGACGTTTTGTTCGATGGTGATGACTCCGCTGTTGCTGCGGGTCGCGCCACGTATAGCAGCGGCGTTGCATCGCAAACCCAATCAGGCGGCGCAGATCGAAAAGATCAGCGCGCTCAACGCCGACCTCGACCAGCACGTGGTGATTTGTGGCTACGGCCGAGTCGGCCAATCCATCGGGCGTTTCATGCGCAGCGCCCGGCAACCTTTCATCGCGCTGGACAGCGACCCGGTGCGCGTGCAAGAAGCTGCGACCAGCGAAAACGACGTGCATTACGGCGACTCATCACGCGGCGATCTGCTGACGGCGGTTGGCTTGTTGCGCGCGAGATTGCTGGTGATCGCCGTCGATCAGAGCGACGTCGCCCTGAGCATTCTCATGCAGGCGCGCCGGCTCAATGCCCATGTGCCGATTCTGGTGCGCACCCGCGATGACAGTCAGTGGGCCGAGCTGAAAGCCGCCGGCGCCACCGAAGTGGTGCCGGAGCTGCTGGAATCGAGCCTGATGCTCGCCTCTCACGCGCTGGTCATGCTCGGCCTGCCGGCGCACCAAGTGCAGGAACAGGTCGATCAGGTGCGCATCGACCGCTATCGCCTGCTTCACGGTTTCTATTCGGGGGCCGAAGGTGAGGAGACTTAGTCCTGGCTCACTGCGCCGATCTTGTGCAGCGAGAGGTCGGCGCCGTAATACTCTTGTTCCTGGCTCAGGCGCAGCCCATGCAACGCCTTGATCACGCCATATACGAGGAAGCCACCGATCAGCGCGACCGCAACGCCGAGTGCGCTGCCGATCAATTGGCTGATCAGGCTGACGCCGCCGATGCCGCCGAGTGCGCTCTGGCCGAATATGCCACAGGCGACACCGCCCCATACGCCGCACAAGCCGTGCAATGGCCACACGCCCAGCACATCGTCGATGCGCCACTTGACCTGCGCGGCCGTGAAGCACCAGACGAACAACGCGCCGGCAATCGCCCCGGTGACCAGCGCGCCTACCGGGTGCATCAGGTCGGACCCGGCACAGATCGCTACCAAGCCAGCCAACGGGCCGTTGTGCAGAAAGCCTGGGTCATTGCGCCCGACGATCAACGCCGCCACAGTGCCGCCGACCATTGCCATCAACGAATTGACCGCCACCAGGCCGCTGACGCCTTGCAACGTCTGCGCGCTCATGACGTTGAAGCCGAACCAGCCGACGATCAGAATCCACGAGCCCAACGCCAGAAACGGAATGCTCGACGGCGCGAAAGCTACCAATCGGCCATCGCGATACCGGCCGTTACGCGGACCAAGCAACAGCACCGCGGCGAGCGCCAGCCAACCGCCCATGGCATGCACCACCACAGAGCCGGCGAAATCGTGAAAAGCTGCGCCGAACTGCTCCGTCAGCCACGCTTGCAGACCGAAATTGCCGTTCCAGACCATGCCCTCAAAGAACGGATAGATAAACGCTACGATCAATGCCGTCGCGCACAACTGCGGTACAAACCGCGCACGCTCGGCAATGCCGCCGGAAATGATTGCCGGGATCGCGGCGGCAAAGGTCAACAGGAAGAAAAACTTAACCAGCCCGTACCCGTGATCGGCGCTCAAAACCGCCGCCGGCTGCATGAAGGTCACACCGTACGAGATCCAATAGCCTATAAAGAAATAGGCCAGCGTCGAAACGGCAAAGTCACTGAGGATTTTCGACAAGGCGTTGACCTGATTCTTCTGCCGGACCGTACCGACCTCGAGAAAGGCGAAACCGGCGTGCATCGCCAGCACCATCACAGCGCCGATCAGAATGAACAAGGTGTTGGAGCTGTGAACCAGCGTGTCCACAGCGCTTTGCAGATTTTCCATAGAACGGCAGACCTGAAGGCGGAAAAAGCACCAAAGCGGTTCATGTGCACATTCCATGCACCAATGTGCGACGGCAGATCATTCACGCGAAAACTGAATGAGCCACTTTGGCGCACATGGCCGATGTCCTGACACGAACCGGGCTTATTTAGGATAAGGTTTTCGAGGCATACGCTCGGCAACAGCGCACAACCTCAAGGCAACGCACCACGACACAGCAAAAGTTGTACCAGCCATTTCCACTGAACCTTCACGCAAGGCTCATACTCGAACGCTTCAGACGTCACCTACGGAGATCCACCAATGGCCAGCATCAAGGCAAAAAACGCTCAAGAAATCCTGATGAACGACTTCCAGACCCTGGTCGCCGACACCGAACGGTTGCTCGAGCACACCGCCACCCTGGCCGGCGATCAGGCAGATGAACTGCGCGAACAGATCCATGAAAGCCTGTTGCGAGCCCGTGAAACTTTGAAACTGACCGAAGAAACGCTGCGCGAGCGCGGCCAGGCAGCAGTGACTGCGACCGAAGATTATGTTTCGGCCAACCCATGGCAATCGGTCGGTATCGCCGCAGGCGTGGGCTTCCTGATTGGCCTGCTGGCCACTCGGCGCTGATCATGTCGATCGGTGAATCCGGCCCGACTGCGGGCACCGCCTCTTCCACGCGGCGTCTGGGCGCCGCCGTTCTCGGTTTGCTGCACAGCCATGTCGAACTGTTCGGCATAGAGTTGCAAGAGCAGAAGTCGCGCACCGTCAGCCTGCTGCTGTTTGCAGGCCTGGCGCTGGTCTTCGCCCTGTTGCTGCTGGTGGGGTTGTCGACGCTGGTGATGATCCTCTTTTGGGACACCTACCGCCTGCCAGCGATCATCGGCCTGTGCGTGTTTTACACGCTGGCGTCGATCTTCTGCGGCGTGCGTCTGAAGGCAGCGATCTTCGATGAATCCTCGCCATTCCACGGCACGCTCGAAGAGCTGGCCAACGATCGGGAGCGCCTGCTGCCATGAGCCTGCCTGAACTTCCACACAACAGCTCGCGACGAGAAATGCGCAAGGCGTTGATTCGCCTGCGCATGGAAATGCACCGCCAGGAAATCCGTCAGGAAGCCGGGCAAGTGCTGCAACCGCTGCATCGCATGCGCGGCATGACGCAAAACCTGCAGAGTGGTTTTGGTATCAAGCACGCGCCATTGTGGGGCGTAGCGGCTGTCACCCTGCTGGGCTTTCTCACCGGCAAGGGCGCGAAAAGCGGCGGCGGTGGGGCGAGCCGGTTGATTCGGCTCGGTACCACCCTCGGCCCGTTGATCAAACTGGTCATGCAGTCTGGCAAACGCTGAGCAGACGCATCTGGCTACATTCTTGCAACACTGTCGGGATGGACCTCCGTATCCGGAGGTTCAATCCCGCGCGCCTACCCGGCCGGCGGGGTCAAACCAGAACAACAATGACTAAGGAGGCTCCGTGATCGACGGGCAACCGCTCGCCTGCTTTCAGCCTTTCATCGATACCGCCACCGGACGCATCGCAGGCGTTGAAGCATTGGGTCGCCTGCGCCAGGCCGATGGCCAACTGACCTCGGTCGGACCGCTGTTCGCCGACCCGCGCACACCCGCCATCGCTCTGCGTCGCATGGACCGGCAGATCCGGGACAATGCACTGAGCCGTCTGCGCGACGCGCCGCCTGAATGGTTTCTCAGCCTGAACATGTCGCCCCGCTGGATCAGTCGCCTGCGGGCCGATCAGGCCCTGCCCAGTCTCAAACAACTGGCGCGGCACGACGTTGATCCACAACGCATCGTCTTCGAAATCACCGAACTGGGTGGTAACAGTCAACGCTTGAGCGAAGTGGTTGCGCGCTATCGCGAAGCCGGCGCAAGAATTGCCATCGACGACTTCGGCGCCGGTTATTCGCAACTCGATCGCGTGCTCGCGCTGCAACCGGATATTCTCAAACTCGACATGCGCCTGTTCCAGGCCGCGGCGTTGGGCGGCCCCAGTAGTGATGTGGTCAAGGCACTGGCGCAAATGGCCGAGAAAACCGGCTGCTGGATCATCGCCGAAGGTGTCGAGACCGAGGCGCAGCTGAATTTCGCCCTGGAATGCGGCTCGCGTTATGTGCAGGGCTTTCTCTTCGCGCGGGCCGAAGAAGCGTTTTTCGCCAGCGACGCGTTCGTGCCGCGGTTCGCCGAATTGCGTCAGCGCTATGTGCAGCAGAAGCTTATCGAACGCGGTCGGTTGATGCAGATGCGCCAGCAACTCAGCGAGTTGATGGCGATCCTGCAAGCCTGGGCGCAGACCCATGCGCCTTTGAGCGCGTTACCGCAACTGGAGGCGTTTCCATGGTTGCTGCGGTTCTATCAATGCGACCGCCATGGCACGCAACTGACGCCCAATCTTGAGTGGCGACACAACGGTTGGGTCGCTGACAATCGTTATCTGGGACACAACTGGTCGTGGCGCCCGTACTTCTATCATTTGCTGGCTGAAGGTTGGGAAGAACGGCGCTTGACGCTTTCCAACACCTATCGCGATGCAACCAGCAATCAGTATTGCCTGACCGCCGGACAGTTTTTTGATAACGGCGATCGGCTGCTGTTGATCGACATTGATGCGGCGGGCCTGTAGTTCCGCTTGCAGGCGCCGGGCTGAACCGGGAAGCTAGGGTGATCAGTCACCAGACGGAGAGAATCAGCCTTGGATTGGCAAACCCTGCTCAACCGCGAACGACTCGGCAAGCCGCTGCACAGCCCTCAGGAACTCGGCCGAAGCCCTTTCCACAAAGATCATGACCGCATCATATTTTCCGGTGCCTTTCGCCGCTTGGGTCGCAAGACTCAGGTGCACCCGGTGTCGAGCAACGACCATATCCATACGCGCCTGACCCACTCGCTGGAAGTCAGTTGCGTCGGCCGTTCGCTGGGCATGCGCGTCGGAGAAACCCTGCGCAGCGCCCTCCCCGACTGGTGTGATCCGGCCGATCTGGGCATGGTCGTGCAATCGGCCTGCCTGGCCCACGATATCGGCAATCCGCCTTTCGGCCATTCTGGTGAAGATGCCATTCGCCATTGGTTCCAACAGGCCGCCGGGCGTGGCTGGCTGGACGGCATGAGCGAAGCGGAGCGCGGTGACTTCCTCAATTTCGAGGGCAACGCCCAAGGCTTCCGCGTGCTCACGCAGCTCGAATACCATCAATTCGACGGCGGTACGCGCCTGACCTACGCGACGCTCGGGACCTATCTGAAATATCCCTGGACCGCTCGGCATGCCGATTCGCTCGGTTACAAAAAGCACAAGTTCGGTTGCTACCAAAGTGAACTGCCGCTGCTTGAGCTAATCGCCCACAAACTCGGCCTGCCGCAACTCGAAGATCAACGCTGGGCGCGGCATCCATTGGTGTACCTGATGGAAGCGGCCGATGACATCTGTTACGCGCTGATCGATCTGGAAGACGGTCTCGAAATGGACCTGCTGGAATACGCCGAAGTCGAGTCATTGCTGCTTGGCCTGGTCGGCGACGATCTTCCGGAAACCTATCGCCAGCTCGGCCCGGAGGATTCGCGCCGACGCAAACTCGCCATTCTTCGCGGCAAAGCCATCGAACATCTGACCAACGCTGCGGCGCGGGCATTTGTCGAGCAGCAGGACGCATTGCTCGCCGGCACGCTGCATGGCGACCTGGTGGAACACATGCACGGCCCCGCCAAGCGTTGCGTGTTGAATGCCAAGGACATGGCGCGCAAGAAAATCTTTCAGGATAAACGCAAGACTCTGCACGAAATCGGCGCCTACACCACGCTGGAAATCCTCTTGAATGCTTTCTGCGGTGCCGCACTTGAACAACACAATGGGCGCACACCCTCCTTCAAGAGTCGCAGGATTCTCGACTTGCTCGGCAACAACGCGCCTGACCCGAACAGCCCGCTGCACGCGTCTTTCCTGCGCATGATCGACTTCATCGCGGGCATGACCGACAGCTACGCCAGCGACATGGCGCTGGAAATGACCGGTCGCTCCCACCGTTGAAAACCCACCGCTGGACCGACCCGTCAACGGGTCGGTCGAGTACCCACAACGACATTGACCGCACTCTTGCCAACGGTTCGAAAACAAAACTCTTAAACAAACAACAACACGACGGGCAAACTGTCTTCGCCAACACAACGTTCTCGACTTTCGCCTATAAACACAAGTGCTGTTACTTACGCACGGCCCAGCACAGTGGTAGTCCCAGTCCTTTTTAATTGTAGGACTTTTCCCATATAGCCTCTGAGACCCCATCGGTCCCTGCGACCATTCATTCATCTGAGCTAAGGTGCGCGCTTTATTCGTGCTTGTATGGGATTTGATTATGAACTCCGTTTTTATTGTCGACGATCACCCGGTCATACGTCTTGCCGTTCGAATGTTGCTGGAACATGAGGGTTACAAGGTCGTCGGCGAAACCGATAACGGGGTCGATGCCATGCAAATGGTCCGTGAGTGCGCGCCAGATCTGGTCATCCTCGATGTCAGCATCCCCAAACTGGATGGTCTCGAGGTACTCGCCCGTTTCAACGCGATGGGCTCACCGTTGAAAATCCTCATCCTGACGGCGCAATGCCCCACCTTGTTCGGCATTCGGTGCATGCAATCGGGCGCATCCGGTTATGTCTGCAAACAGGAAGACTTGAGCGAACTGGTGAGTGCGATCAAGGCTGTACTTTCCGGTTACAACTATTTCCCCAGCCAGGCATTGAATCCCGTGCGCAGTGATGATGCCCGCTATACGGAGCTAGAGTTATTCAAAGCGGTGAATGACCGCGAGTTGATGGTTCTGCAGTTATTTGCCCAGGGACGCACTAACAAGGAAATCGCCAAAGGCATGTTTTTGAGCAACAAAACAGTCAGCACTTATAAAAAACGGCTGATGCAAAAACTCAAAGCCAAGTCCCTTGTAGAACTTATCGAGATGGCCAAACGAAACGCACTTGTGTGAGAGGCAACATGCCCAGTCGATTGAAGGACTACCTGATTGCATTGAGCATTTTTATTTGCTTGTGCATGCCTTTGCGCACCAGCGCCGACACCTCGTCAGACTTTGCCTTGTTGAGCCGGTCGGCGAGCGAATCGGTCCAGGTTGTTTTCGAGGCACCGCAACGGCAATGGTTGCAGACCCGCAACGAACTGGTCCTGGGAACCTCCGCCCCTGATTACCCGCCCTTCGACATGACGGTCAGCGGTCGTGACTACGAAGGATTGACCGCCGATTACGCCGGCTTGCTGAGTCAGGCCACGCAGTTGCCCATCCGCATCCGCCGGTTTGCCTCCCGGGCTGAAGCGATCCGGGCGCTGGTCGACGGGAAAATAGATCTGTTGGGCACGGCGAACGGTTTCGAAGCCGACGACGCCCGACTTGCATTATCCCAGCCTTACGCCGTCGACCAGCCCGTCCTGGTCACCCGCGAAGGTGAAACCCGTCGCCTCAGCGAGGGACTGGCCGGAATGCGCCTGAGCATGGTTTATCACTATTTGCCGCTGGCCGAAGTCAAAGCGCTGTACCCCAAAGCACTGATTACCTGCTATCCCTCCTACCAGAATGCGATCAACGCCGTGGCCTTCGACCAGGCCGACGTCTTTCTCGGCGACACGCTTTCCACCCATTACATGATCAACAAGGGCTATCTGAACAACGTGCGCATGGCCAATTTCGGCAAGCAGGAAGCCAACGGTTTCAGCTTCGCAGTGCGCCGGGACAATACCTCGCTGTTGAGCGTCATCGATCAAGTGATCAAAGCGATACCCCGTGGCGAGCGCGACAATATCGCCAAACGCTGGACTGCTGGCAGCGACCTGCTGCTTACCGACCAAAAGCTGCAGTTGACCCAGCGGGAAGAGGATTGGCTGAAACGTCACCCAGTGGTCAAGGTGGTGGCAAACGAGGCTTTTGCACCGCTGACGTTTTTCGATAGCGATGGCAATTTGCGCGGCATCAGCGCGGATCTGCTGGAGTTGATCCGCCTGCGCACCGGCCTGCGCTTCCAGATCCGCCGCAGTCGAAACGATGCCGAAATGATCAAACAGATCGACGCCCATCAGGCTGACCTGATCGCAGCGTTGCTGCCGACCACGGAACGGGAAAAAACCCTCAGCTTCAGTCGTCCGTATCTGGAGAACTCTTACGTCCTGTTGACCCGCAAGACTGCCGACAGTCCGTCGCACCTGAACCAGCTCAAGGACAAGCAACTGGCAATCGCCCAGGGCAATCCGATGGTCGAATATCTGCGCCGCGAGTTCCCCCGCATTCACCTGATCGAGACAGCGGACACCTTCAGCGCCGTATCAATGCTCGCCGACGGTCACGTCGATGGCGCCATCAACACGTTGGTCATTGCCAACTATTTCATCTCGTCACGGATGTTTGAGCAGCCGCTACAGATCACTACCACCATCGGCACCGGTCAGGCCGCTTTCTCACTGGCCACTGCACGGGACAACCCGGAGCTGGCCTCGATCCTCGACAAAGCCTTGTTGAGCATTGCCCCTGAAGAACTCGGCGTCATCAACGGTCGTTGGCGGGGTTACTCTGCCGCATCGCAAAGCGCCTGGCGCAACTACCAGCGATTGTTCTATCAGGTGGTGCTCGGTGCGTGTCTGCTGCTGATGCTGCTGCTGGCGTGGAATGCCTACATGCGGCGCCAGATCAATCAACGCAAGGCAGCGGAGCGCGCGTTGAGCGATCAATTCGAATTCATGCGCTCGCTGGTCAACGGTACACCTCACCCGATCTACGTCCGCGACCGCGCGGGACTGTTGCAGAGTTGCAACGACAGCTACCTGCAGGCGTTCAGCGCCCAGCGCGAAGACGTAATCGGCAAAACCGTGATGGAGGGCTCATTGAGCAATGCCTTCGAAGCCCGCGCTTTTCACGCCGATTATCAGCGCGTGATTGCCGAAGGCCGTCCGCTGGTGCTGGACCGCCCGTTGCACATCGGCAGCCAGCGTCTGACCATTTACCACTGGATCCTCCCCTACCGCGACTCCAGTGGCGATGTGCAGGGCATTATCGGTGGCTGGATCGATATCAGCGAGCGCCGACAGTTGCTGGACGATCTGCGCGCCGCTAAGGAACAGGCCGATGACGCCAATCGGGCCAAAAGCACCTTCCTCGCCACCATGAGCCATGAAATCCGCACGCCGATGAATGCCGTGATCGGCATGCTGGAACTGACACTCAGGCGCATGGCCCCGGAGCATGCCGATCGTTCATCGATCGACACTGCCTACCAATCCGCCAAAGACCTGCTCGGACTGATCGGTGACATTCTCGATATCGCCAGAATCGAATCAGGGCGTCTGAGCCTGACGCCTGAGCGGGTCAACCTCATCGACACCGTCAACGCTGTGGTGCGCATCTTCGAGGGTCTGGCCCGGCAGAAAAACCTGTCGCTGCTGCTGACGATTAACCCGCCGGAACTCGCGGTCGACGTGTGCCTTGATCCGCTGCGCTTCAAGCAAGTGCTGTCCAATCTGATCAGCAATGCCATCAAATTCACAGAGCAGGGCCAGGTGAGGATAACGCTCGACCTGATCCCTGCAGACGCTCCGGCACACGGCCTCCTCCAAGTGACAGTGCAGGACAGCGGCGTCGGCATCAGTGCCGAGGACCAGCAGCGTCTGTTCGAACCCTTCGCCCAGGCCGACAGTGGCGGCCAGCGCAGCCGAAGCGGCGCGGGACTGGGTCTGGTCATCAGTCGCAGCCTTTGCGAAATGATGGGCGGCCAGCTGCTCTTGAGCAGCCACCCCGGCATCGGCACCCGGGTCATCATGTCGCTGCCCATGGAGACTTTTGCCGCCGAGGCCACCACGGCAAAACCCGAACCCGCCATCCACACTTCCGCTGCGCCGTTAAACGTTCTGGTGGTCGACGATCATCCGGCCAATCGCTTGCTGATGTGTCAGCAACTGGAGTTCCTCGGCCATCGCTTCTGCACCGCTGAAGATGGGCGCAGCGGCTTCGAGCAATGGCAGAAGGGTCAGTTCGATCTGGTGATTGCCGATTGCAACATGCCGTTGATGAATGGATATGAGTTGACCGGTGCCATCCGCCAGCATGAGCTGCAGAACAGACAACCGCCCTGCATCGTGCTCGGCTTTACGGCCAATGCCTTGCCTGAGGAAGTGCAACGCTGCAAACAGGCGGGAATGGACGACTGCCTCTTCAAACCCCTGAGCCTGAACGTGCTCAGCCAATGGGTCGGAGGCGTCCAGCCCGCCGCACGTTGTCCTGCCTTCAATGTTGACGGATTGAGTTTGCTCACCGGCGGTAATCCCGCCCAGGCCAGGCGCCTGATGACCGAACTGCTCAACAGTAATCGCGCTGATCGTGAGGAATTGCTGGCGTTGTCCGCCGAAAACGATCGTCATGCGCTGGCGCTGATCGCCCATAAAATCAAGGGCGCCGCGCGCATCGCACAGGCAAAACAGCTGATCGAATGTTGCGACGCCCTCGAACAAGCCTGCGCCCAGGCGTTGTCGCCCCACGAGATCAATCAGCGACGCGACGCGAGCGGCATTGCGATGCTCGATCTTGAGCAAGCACTGGAGCAACAATTGACCCTGACCGGGCAAGGCAAAATGAACGGGGCTTAACTATGCTTGGGCGCTGAGCAGTGAGTTAAACATCATGGAGAGTCCGAAATGCCCAGCCCACTGCGCCCGGAGCAACACCGGTTTCCGCTGCACGTGCACATCAGTGTCATGTTCACCTTCCTGTTGTTGCTCACCGGCGTGGTGCTGGGCCTGTTCCACTACCGCCAGACCACGCAGATCATTCTCTCCAGCAGCGAAAAGCTGTTTGAACGGATCGAGCAGGATGTGCGCCTCGACATGGCGGCCACCTACCAGCCGATCCGGCATTTGCTGAGCCTGCTGGCGGAGAACCCGGCCAGCCAGGCCACCCACCTTGAACAACGCTTGCCGTTGCTCAAGCCGTTCAGCCAGTCACTGACCGACAACCCCAACCTCGCCTCGCTCTACCTGGGCTATGCCAATGGCGATTTCTTTATGGTGCGGCCGCTGCGGACGGCCGCACTCAGGGACCAGCTGAAGGCACCGGATGCTGCCGTCTATCAGGTCTGGAGCATCGAACACGATGGGCAAGGCACTGCGCAGTCGCAATCGCTGTTCTTCGATCGAACCTTGACGCCTATCGGGCAACGGGACAACAGCGACGAGGCCTACGATCCGCGCAGTCGCGCCTGGTTTGCCGACGCACGCAGCAAATCCGAACAGATCACCACTGAACCCTATGTGTTTTTTTCCACGCGCAATGTCGGTACGACCCTCGCCCGGCGCAGCGGTGAAAACGCGGTCATCGGTGCCGATCTGACCCTGGCGACGCTGTCCGCCACCCTGAGCAAGCACAAGGTCACGCCGTCGACGGAAATTGCCCTGTTCGATGCCGATGGCAATGCAGTGGCCTACCCCGACAGCCGCCGTCTGATCGTCGATGACCGAAATGCGCATCTGGCCAAAGTCGCCGACCTGAGCCCGGCCCTGCATGCCCTGCTCGACGGTCAACACCGCGGCAATCGGCTGCAAGTTGACGATCGCCAATGGATCGTCGCCCGCAGTAGCATTCAGGAGGGTGGCCCGCAAGGTCTGCAACTGGCTTTGCTGGTGCCCGAGGACGAGTTGCTGGTCGATGCCTATCGCCTGCGCTGGCAAGGCGCGCTGATCACCCTGACCACTTTGCTGCTGTGCCTGCCGCTGGGCTGGCTGATCTCCCGGCTGCTGGTCAAACCGCTGCGCGCATTGGTCAAGGAAGCCGACGCTATCCGCAGCTTCGACTTCGACTTTCCGCTCGCACGGCGCTCGCCGGTGCTGGAAATCGACCAGCTCAGCCTGTCGATGGCGCGGATGAAAGACACCCTGGCGAGTTTTTTCCGGATCACCGACACGCTCGGCGCCGAAACCCGTTTCGCACCGTTGCTGCAACGGGTGCTGTTCGAAACTGTGCAGATCGCCCAGGCTCAAGCCGGTTTGATCTACCTGCGTGAAAGCGATGGCAACCGGATGGAGCCTTACGGACTGGTCATCAACGGCACGTCCCAAGCGCTGGAGGCGTTCGATATTCAGGGCCATGACTTGCAGAACAACACGGGGCCGACATGGTTTCAGCAATTGGTCAGTCGCAACAATGTGGTCTGCCATTTGGGTTACGATCAGGCGGCAGATCTGCAGAAGGTTCTGCTGGCCATGGAGGCGCCACGTATCCACCTGATCGGTATTCGCCTGCACAATCGCCACGACGAAACCATCGGCCTGCTGATTCTCCTGTCAAACGACAGCGGCGCTGCGGGCGAACTGGAGAAACTGCGACCTGACCGCATTGCCTTCCTGCAGGCCGTTTCCGGTGCGGCGGCGGTCAGCATCGAAAGCCAGCGACTGCAAGCCCGACAAAAGCAGCTGCTCGATGCATTCATCCAATTGCTCGCCGGCGCCATCGACGCTAAAAGCCCCTACACCGGCGGCCATTGTCAGCGTGTACCCGAACTGACTCTGATGCTCGCTCAGGCCGCCGCTGCCAGCCAGGCCCCGGCCTTTCGCGCCTACCAGCCGACCGAAGACGAGTGGGAGGCCCTGCACATCGCCGCATGGCTGCACGACTGCGGCAAGATCACCACCCCGGAATATGTAGTCGACAAAGCCACCAAACTGGAAACCATCAACGACCGCATTCATGAAATCCGCACACGTTTCGAAGTACTCAAACGCGATGCCTGGATAGATTACTGGCAAGCGCTGGCCAAGGGCGGTAACGAGGTTGCACTCAGCGAAATGCGCGACACCACGCTGGCAGCGCTGGACGAGGACTTTGCGTTCGTCGCTCGCTGCAACCTGGGCGTGGAAACCATGGCCGAGGCAGATCGGCAACGCCTCGATGGCGTGGCGCAACGCACCTGGGTGCGCACACTGGACGACCGTCTGGGCGTGTCATGGGAGGAAAGCAAGCGGCAGGCGCGTACGCCGGCGCCGCGCTTGCCGGTCAGCGAACGGCTTCTGGCGGACAAGCCCGAGCATCTGCTCGAACGCGACGCCAACGAACTGATCCCGGAAGACAATCCCTGGGGTTTCAAGCTGGATGTGCCGCATTACAAATACAATCGCGGCGAACTGTATAACCTGAGCATCGCTCGGGGCACGCTGACCCGTGAAGAGCGCTACATGATCAATCATCACATGGTGCAGACGATCATGATGCTCAGCCGCCTGCCCTTCCCAGGCCACCTGGACAGCATCGCCGAAATTGCCGGCGGCCATCATGAGAAAATGGACGGCACCGGTTACCCGAAACGCCTGAAGCGTGAGGAAATGAGTCTGCCTGCGCGGATGATGGCGATTGCCGACATCTTTGAAGCGCTGACGGCAGCGGATCGGCCATACAAGAAAGCCAAATCTCTGAGCGAGGCGCTGGGCATCATGGCAACGATGTCCCGGGAAGCGCACATCGATGCGCAATTGTTTGGCCTGTTCATCAGCGAGGGCGTGTACTTGCAGTACGCCAGCCGTTTTCTCGACCCGCAACAAATCGATGCAGTGGATCCGGCCAGCCTGCTGCGCAAGGCTGGCCTTCAAGAGTGATCAGCAGTCGGTCAGGCGCAGGAAAATCGCTGCCAGTTGCTCGATGCCTGCTTGGTCCTGCTCGCCAAAACGCGCCAGCTTCGGACTGTCGAGATCGAGAACACCGATCAGGCGGCCGTTTTTGACCAGCGGCACGACCAGCTCGCTGTTCGACGCACTGTCGCACGCGATATGGCCGGGAAACGCATGAACGTCTTCCACCCGCTGCGTCTGCAACGTCGCCGCTGCTGCGCCGCAGACACCGCGACCAAATGGAATGCGCACACAAGCGATCTGCCCCTGAAACGGGCCGAGCACCAGTTCTTCGTTGCGATTGAGGTAAAAACCCGCCCAGTTCAGGTCATCGAGCTGGTTGAACAGAAACGCCGAAAACTGCGCCGCGTTGGCGATAAAATCACGCTCGTCCGCCAGCAGCGATTCCAGCTGTGCGGCCAACATGCCGTAACCTTCCAGGCCTTGGCCGCTTTGTTGCAAATCAATCATGCCTTGTGCTCCAACAATTTCAGTCCCACCCAGTAACGAGCGAATTGGTACGCGCAACGTCCGTTGCGGTTACCGCGGCCGGTGGCCCAGCGCACCGCAAGGATGTCCAGTGCTTCGTCACGCTGCCAGCTCAGGCCGGCCTTCGCAGCCAACTGGCCGATCCAGTGTTCGACGACGTTCAGGAAGTGTTCTTGAGTAAACGGATAAAACGACAGCCACAGGCCGAAACGATCAGACAGTGCGATCTTGTCTTCCACCGCTTCACTTGGGTGCAGTTCGCCGTCCACGCGTTTCCAGTTTTCGTTATCGCTTTCCTTCTCCGGCACCAGATGGCGCCGGTTGGAGGTGGCGTACAGCAACACATTGTCCGGCGCCTGCTCGAGCGAGCCGTCGAGCACGCTTTTGAGGACGCGGTAATCACCCTCGCCCGATTCGAACGACAAATCGTCGCAAAACAGCACGAAGCGCTGCGCAAGCTTGCCGATCTGCTCAACCACCCGCGGCAGGTCGGCCAGATGATCACGCTCGATCTCGATCAGTCGCAGACCAACACCGGCGTGTTCGGCCAGCAGCGCGCGTACCAGCGAAGATTTGCCGGTACCGCGCGAACCCCACAGCAAGGCATGGTTGGCCGGCATCCCGTCAAGGAATTGCTGGGTATTGCGCCCCAACTGCTCCACTTGACGATCTACGCCAATCAGATCGGACAGACGCATGTCGAGACTGACTTCCAGCGGCATCAGATAACCGCTGCGGCCGTCGCGCTGCCAGCGTGCGGCCAGACAGGTGCCCCAGTCGATGTCCGGGCGTGGCGCCGGCAGCAACGGTTCGATGCGCGCCAGGACCGACTCGGCGCGTTCAAGAAAAGCATTCAATCGGGAATCCACGTCTTCTCCTCGGGCACTTTCACAGTGATGATGGCGATTTCGCGACGACACACGGACCAAAATACCCGCACAGCGCCTTGTTACAAGGCGATTCGGGAACCTCGGTATCCATCCATGATCGACTATGCTTGAGCAGCGAAGGGAAACGGAAGTGGTTCAACACCCCATGGATATCAAATTCACCCACCGGCTGTCATACAAGCAAGCCAGGCTTACTGTGCTGGTCGGGTTCATTCTGGGCACGCTGCTCAGCCTGCTGCAAATCGGCATCGATTATGCCAGTGAAGACGCGTCCATCAACCGTGAAATCCTGTCTTTGCTGGAAATCAGCCATAACCCGGCTTCACGCATTGCTTACAACATCGACGCCGAACTGGCCCAGGAACTCACCATGGGCCTGCTGCGCTCGCCAGCGGTGATTGCTGCGCAACTGACCGATAACAACGGTACCGTGCTGGCGAGCGTCAAACGCCCGGGACTGCAAAGTGGTTATCGGGTGATCAGTGACTTCCTTTTCGGCGCCGAGCGGCAGTTCGAGGATCGCCTCTATCTCGACCATTTGCCTGGCGAATCCCTCGGTGTCCTGCGCCTTGAGGTCGACACCTACGCCTTCGGCAGCCGTTTTCTGCGCCGGGCCGAGGTCACGTTGCTCAATGGCTTCGCCCGCAGCCTGATTCTCACTGGCCTGCTCCTGGCGTTGTTCTACGTGATGCTGACCAAACCGCTGGTGCGGGTGATTCGCGAGCTCAGTGACCGCGACCCGCGCAGCGCCGAGCCGACCATCCTCGAATGCCCCGCCGGGCACAACAACGACGAAATCGGCGTGCTGGTCAAAGTGGCCAACCAACAGTTCGAAAATATCGCCACGGAAATACAGCAACGCCGCAACGCCGAAAATCGCTTGACCGACTACCTCGGGCAACTGGAAACCATGGTGTCGGCGCGCACCGCCGAACTCAAAGCAATCAATGCTCGGCTCAGCCAGTCCAATCAGGAACTTGAAGTTGCACGCAGCACCGCGCTGGAGATGGCCGAAGCGCGATCGGTGTTTCTGGCCAACATGAGTCATGAAATTCGCACACCGCTCAATGGCTTGCTGGGGATGATCGCGCTGTCGCTTGATGGTCCGCTGAATCCCGAACAACAGCAGCAACTGTCGATTGCCCACGACTCGGGCAAGGTCTTGGTGGAGTTGCTCAACGATATCCTCGATCTTTCGAAATTTGATGCCGGGCAACTGGAACTGGAGCACATTCCGTTCGACCTCGCCTCGCTGGCCGAGGACACGGCCAATCTGCTTTCGCAAAATGCCGCGCCGAGCGTCGAACTGACGTGCCTGATCGATCCGCATTTTCCGGCGCTGGTGCTGGGCGATCCGACGCGTGTTCGCCAGATCGTCAGCAACCTGCTCTCCAACGCGTTGAAGTTCACTCGTTTTGGCCGTGTCGACGTGCGGCTCTCAGTCAACAAGGACGGCGTGCGTATCGAAGTCTGCGACACCGGCATCGGCATCGCGCAGGACGCGCAGGTGAAAATATTCCAGCCGTTCACCCAGGCCGGCGCCGGCATTACCCGTCAGTACGGCGGCACCGGGCTGGGGCTGGCACTGACTTACAACCTCTGCGAAGCCATGCAGGGGCGGCTGACCATCAGCTCCGAGACCGGTTTCGGCAGTCAGTTCTGCGCCGAGCTGCCACTGCCCTGCCACACACGTGCGCTCGCCCTGCCCCCTTTGAACGGTAAAGTCCTGGCAATCACGTCCGCGAGCAGTGGCCTCGCCGAACTGTTGCAACGTGTGCTGCCGGTGTGGGGGCTGGACTATCAGCAACGCACCATCGACGATTCCCTTCTGGGCCTGTCGCCGGACGTGCTGATCACCGATTGCCCGGAATGCCTGTTCGGTCTGCGACCGGCAATCGTCGCCCCGATTCTGCTGGTGACTGCGTACGGCAGCTTCCTGCCCAGCGAAGAGGCCGCCGCCCTCGCGCCGTTGCAGCAACAGGCGCGACCGTTGGCGCGCAACGCGCTCTATCAGAATTTGCGCAGGACCCTGCAACCGGATATGGCCACGGTCAACGATGCACGGCTTGAAACAGCACCGGCCTTGATCCGCGGCCGCGTGCTGCTGGTGGAGGACAACCCGGTCAACCAATTGGTCGCCAAAGGCATGCTCGGCAAGCTTGGCTGCGAGGTCGTAGTCGCCGCCCATGGCGCCGAAGCGCTGGACCAACTGGAGTTTCATGACTTCGACCTGGTTCTGATGGACTGCAACATGCCGGTGATGGATGGTTATGAAGCCAGCCGGCAGATCCGCCAGAGCGGGCGCTGGCCGAATCTGCCGATCGTTGCGTTGACGGCCAACGCCATGTCCGAAGAGCGCGAGCGCTGCCGGGCGGCGGGCATGAGCGACTACCTGGCGAAACCGTTCCGCCGCGAGGAGCTGGCGGCATTGCTCGACCAATGGATGCCGTCTACGACAACGCCTTGATCTGCCCCAGGAGATGATCGAGACCGGCGCGCAGATCGTTGAGGCGATCCAGATCCACACCGCTGTCACACAACAGGCGCGCTTTCAGCGGCCCAACCTGCTCGCGTAACGCCCGGCCGCCGGGGGTCAGGCTCAAATGCACTTCCCGCTCATCGCGCGCCGAACGTTGACGCTGTACCAACTGCAGTTGCTCCAGTCGCTTGAGCAAAGGCGTCAGCGTGCCGGAATCCAGCGCCAGACGTTCGCCCAGCGCCTTGACCGTCGGTTGCTCCGGCGCGTCGTCCTGCCATTCCCACAGCACCAGCAGTGCCAGGTATTGCGGGTACGTCACGCCGAGCTGATCAAGCATTGGTTTGTAAGCGCGGATCACTGCCCGGGATGCGGCATACAGCTTGAAACACAACTGGTTGTCGAGCTTCAGGGAACCAGCGGGCAAACGTTTCATTTGAGCAGGGCTTCGATCTCGTTGCTCAGGTCCTGCGGTTTGGTCGTCGGCGCGAAGCGCTTGACCAACTGACCATCCTTGCCGATCAGAAACTTTGTGAAGTTCCACTTGATCCCTTGGGAGCCGAGTACACCCGGGGCGCGCTTTTTCAGCTGCACGAACAGTGGGTGAGCATCGGCGCCGTTGACGTCGATTTTTTTGAACAGCGGGAAGCTGACGCCGAAATTCAGCTCGCAGAACTCACTGATGGCGCCCTCGTTACCGGGCTCCTGCTTGCCGAACTGATTGCAGGGGAAACCGAGCACCACCAGGCCTTGATCCTTGTAGGTTTGCCACAGTTCTTCGAGGCCTTTGTACTGGGGGGTAAACCCGCATTTGCTCGCGGTATTCACCACCAATACCGCCTTGCCGGCGAAATCTGCCAAGGTCTTCTGTTCACCTTTGATCGTGGTGCATGGAATGTTCAGCAGGTTGTCGCTCATGGCATGAAGCTCCGTTGGCAATCGTGAAGGGCCAAACATAGCGAGCAATTAAATTGTGTGCAATTCAATTGTTTAAAAATATCCCCGTGTAGGAGCTGCCGAAGGCTGCGATCTTTTGATCTTGATTTGCAAAAACAAGATCAAAAGATCGCAGCCTTCGGCAGTTCCTACAGGGGTTGATCGGCTGGCTACCCGCGGGGTTCGAGGTTCAGGCACACCGAGTTGATGCAATAACGCAGGCCGGTCGGTGGCGGTCCATCGGGAAACACGTGGCCCAGATGGGCATCGCAGCGCGCGCATTTCACTTCGGTGCGGATCATGCCGTGGCTGGTGTCGCGGATTTCGGTCATCGCACTCTCACCAATCGGCTGGTAAAAGCTCGGCCAGCCGCAACCGGAGTCGAATTTGGTCGTCGAATCGAATAGCGGCTCGTTGCAGCACACACAGTGGTAGACACCGTCGGTTTTGGTGTCGTTGTATTTGCCGGAGAACGGTCGCTCGGTCGCACTGAGACGGCAGACGTTGTACTGCTCGGGGTCGAGCATGGCTTTCCATTCTTCCAGGGTTTTTTGCAACTTTTCCATCATCACACCTCGGCGGCTGAAAAAGCCCGATCTGTACCTTTTCCACGGATCGGGCGGCACGTATGATTGCGCCTCATTTGATGCCAGTCTGGCAGCCGCGTTACACGCACTCAAACGGATTTTTTCCGGCAGCCGGCTGGCAAGCAAACGCAGGAATCCCAGTACGGTAGTTCATACAGCGTCTGGATCGTTCATTTTCGGGATCACATCGCCATGCAGTTCAGCAAATCGAACAAGCTCGCCAACGTCTGCTATGACATTCGCGGCCCGGTGCTCAAGCACGCCAAACGACTGGAAGAGGAAGGCCAGCGCATCCTCAAGCTGAACATCGGCAACCCGGCACCGTTTGGTTTCGAGGCGCCGGATGAAATCCTTCAGGATGTGATCCGCAACCTGCCGACCGCGCAGGGTTACAGCGACTCTAAAGGCCTGTTCAGCGCACGCAAGGCGGTGATGCAGTATTACCAGCAGAAACAGGTCGAAGGTGTCGGCATCGAAGACATCTACCTGGGCAACGGCGTGTCCGAACTGATCGTGATGTCGTTGCAGGCCTTGCTCAACAATGGCGACGAAGTGCTGGTGCCAGCTCCGGACTATCCACTGTGGACCGCCGCGGTCAGCCTGGCCGGTGGTAACGCCGTGCACTACCTGTGCGACGAAGGCGCCGACTGGTTCCCGGACCTGGCCGACATCAAGGCCAAGATCACCCCGAACACCAAAGCGATGGTCATCATCAACCCGAATAACCCGACCGGCGCGGTGTATTCGAAGGAAGTCTTGCTGGGCATGCTGGAAATCGCCCGCGCGCACAACCTTGTGGTGTTTTCCGATGAGATCTACGACAAAATTCTTTACGACGGCGCCGTGCACATCTGCACCGCATCGTTGGCGCCCGATGTGCTGTGCCTGACCTTCAACGGTCTTTCGAAATCGTACCGGGTCGCAGGCTTCCGTTCCGGCTGGATCGCCATTTCCGGGCCGAAGCACAACGCGCAGAGCTATATCGAAGGCATCGATATGCTGGCCAACATGCGCCTGTGCGCCAACGTGCCGAGCCAGCATGCGATCCAGACGGCATTGGGCGGTTATCAGAGCATCAACGATCTGGTGCTGCCACAGGGCCGTCTGCTGGAACAGCGCAACCGCACCTGGGAATTGCTCAACGATATTCCCGGCGTAAGCTGCGTCAAACCGATGGGCGCGCTGTATGCATTCCCGAAAATCGATCCGAAGGTCTGCCCGATCCACAACGACGAAAAATTCGTTCTCGATCTGCTGCTTTCCGAAAAACTGCTGGTAGTGCAAGGCACCGCGTTCAATTGGCCGTGGCCGGACCACTTCCGCGTGGTCACACTGCCTCGCGTCGATGATCTGGAAATGGCCATCGGCCGAATCGGCAACTTCCTCAAGTCCTATCGCCAGTAACTGGCCAGCAGTGCGCGACCGACCGATGTCGCGCACTGTCTGATTCAGCAACACTTCTGCAGTCCGCATCTTTGCACGCCTTCTACACTTGCGATTCATATCGATCACATGCGTCTGACGTAATGGCGACGGGTCGCGGCTCGTCGTCCTCCATGCCCGTAGCGGGCGTGGGAAACGGGGTACCCACCGAAGAATCAGCTGTAGGACACAGTTTGAAATAGTCACTCAGTTGAATAGCCCGGTGCGGCACCTTATATACCCCGCAGTACGCTACATCTTTAGCTTGAGGAGATTTCTACAACCATGATGCGCATCCTGCTGTTTTTGGCCACTAACCTGGCGGTCGTGCTGATAGGCAGCATCACCCTGAGCCTTTTTGGCTTCAACGGGTTCATGGCGGCCAACGGGGTCGATCTCGACCTCAGTCAGCTGCTGGTTTTCTGTGCGGTCTTTGGTTTCGCCGGCTCGCTGTTCTCGCTGTTCATCTCCAAGTGGATGGCGAAAATGAGCACTGGCACCCAGATCATCAGCCAGCCTCGCACTCGTCACGAGCAATGGCTGCTGCAAACGGTCGAGCAATTGTCTCGCGAAGCCGGGATCAAAATGCCTGAGGTCGGTATTTTCCCGGCGTACGAAGCCAACGCGTTCGCCACCGGCTGGAACAAGAACGACGCGCTGGTTGCGGTCAGCCAAGGCCTGCTCGAGCGGTTCTCGCCCGATGAGGTGAAAGCCGTACTGGCCCACGAGATTGGCCACGTTGCCAACGGCGACATGGTGACGCTGGCGCTGATCCAGGGCGTAGTGAACACCTTCGTGATGTTCTTTGCGCGAATCATCGGCAACTTCGTCGACAAGGTCATCTTCAAGAACGAAGAAGGCCAAGGCATCGCCTATTACGTGGCGACCATTTTCGCCGAACTGGTGCTGGGCATTCTGGCCAGCGCAATCGTCATGTGGTTCTCGCGCAAACGCGAATTCCGCGCCGACGAAGCCGGTGCTCGTCTGGCCGGCACCAGCGCAATGATTGGCGCGTTGCAGCGCCTGCGCGCCGAACAAGGCCTGCCGGTGCACATGCCGGACACCTTGAACGCCTTTGGCATCAACGGTGGCATCAAACAGGGCTTCGCCCGCATGTTCATGAGCCACCCGCCGCTGGAAGAGCGGATCGACGCGCTGCGTCGCCGCGGTTGATTCCAAGCATGTAAGAAAAGGCCCGCAGTGATGCGGGCCTTTTTTTGCCTTGAAGAATCGGCTGTGTGTGACGGCCCCATCGCTGGCAAGCCAGCTCCCACAAAGTCCGGGTTGCACACAACATTTGTGATCAATGCCGAATCCGTGGGAGCTGGCTTGCCAGCGATAACGGCCGAACTCATTACACAGAATTATCTGGGAGATACCCGATAAATCCGTTCCACCAGCCACTGCGCCCCGGCCTGCAAAAACTTCGGGCTTTCGCTCAACACATCCCGCACATCCAGCTGGTCGACCTGCCAACCTCCACCCAGCAAGTGCTGAACCTCGTCATCGCTCACCGCAAACGGCGGCCCAGGGATCTGCGCCTGGTCATAATCCAGGGTAATCAACAGTCCCTTCGTCTCTCGAGGTAGCAGCCGCTGCAGATGGGCCGCGTAGCGCTCGCGCATCGGCGCTGGCAAGGCGATAAGTGCGGCGCGGTCATAGAACGCCGTGCAACCGACGACATCCTCGGCCGTGAGCGCAAAGAAGTCGCCGCACCACAACTCGATGGCATCGCTGCGGTAGACCTTGAAAGCGCCCTCTTCACTGATTCGCGGCTCAACTTGATGCTCGCTGAAAAAATCCTCCACGGCTTTCTCCGACAGCTCGATCCCGATGACGCGATACCCTTGCTCGGCTAGCCACAGCAAATCCAGACTCTTCCCACACAGCGGCACCAGTACGCGAGCCGCTGGCGCAATCGCCAGATCCGGCCAGTGCCTTTGCAGATACGGGTTGGCCTCGGGTTGGTGGAAGCCAATCTGGTTCGACTCCCATTTCTTGTACCAAAACTCAGGCTGCATGGATCCTCCCGAAAAACCGATGAAAAACCGCTAAAACTTATATTAGATTCAGATCAATGATCTGATTGAAGATGGCTCATCTTAACGCTCAGGAGGCCGTCCATGTTTCCCAGCCTGTTTATCTCCCACGGCTCGCCGATGCTCGCGTTGGAGCCCGGCGCCAGCGGCCCGGCTCTGGCGCGATTGGCCGCCGAGTTACCAACACCGAAAGCCATCGTGATCGTCTCCGCTCATTGGGAAAGCCACGAACTGTTGGTCAGCAGCAATCCGCAACCGGAAACCTGGCACGATTTCGGCGGCTTTCCCCGCGCGCTGTTTGAAGTGCAATACCCGGCCCCTGGCGATCCACAGCTGGCCGCCGAAGTAGCTGATCTGTTGAACGCGCACGATCTGGCGGCGCGCCTCGATCCGCAGCGACCTTTCGATCATGGCGTCTGGGTACCGCTGTCCCTCATGTACCCGCAGGCGGACATTCCGGTGGTGCAAGTCTCACTACCGAGTCGCGGCGGGCCGGCGTTGCAGACGCGAGTTGGCCGTGCGCTGGCGAGCCTGCGCGAACAGGGCATCTTGCTGATCGGCTCCGGCAGCATCACCCACAATCTGCGTGAGCTGGACTGGCATGCCGGTCCGGAAAGCGTTGAGCCGTGGGCCCGGGATTTCCGTGACTGGGTAATCGAGAAGTTGGCGGCTGACGATGAGGCGGCGCTGCACGACTACCGTCATCAGGCGCCCAACGCGGTGCGCAGCCATCCGAGCGATGAGCATCTGTTACCGCTGTATTTTGCCCGGGGTGCGGGTGGCAATTTCAGCGTGGCGCACAAGGGGTTCACGATGGGGGCGTTGGGGATGGATATTTACCGGTTCGGTTAAAAGCGAAATCAAAAGATCGCAGCCTTCGGCAGCTCCTACAGGGGAACGCATTCCAAATGTAGGAGCTGCCGAAGGCTGCGATCTTTTGATCCTGAAAAACAGGCAAAAAAATCCCCGAACCAGTCGGGGATTTTTTTATCTTCGATCAATCAGCCCAAGGGCGGATCAATCCTCGCGATAGCGACGCAGTTTCAACTGCTTGCCAGCAACGCGAGTGTCCTTCAGTTTGGTCAGGAGTTTGTCCAGACCATCTTCCGGCAGCTCGACGAGGCTGAAGCTGTCACGCACCTGGATGCGACCTATCGCTTCACGGGCCAGACCACCTTCGTTGAGAATGGCGCCCAGCAGGTTCTTGGCAGCGATACCATCACGCGCGCCCAGCGCGGTGCGGCAACGAGCACGACCTTCGCCCAGCGGCATTGGCGCGCGACGCTCGCGGTCACCACGATCAGGACGATCACCGGTGCGCTCAGGACGGTCGCCACGCGGTGCGTTGTTCGGCACCAGTGGACGTTCCTTCTCGATGGCAGCCAGGTTCAGCGCTTGACCGTTGGTGGCTTTGCGCAGCAGGGCTGCAGCCAGTGCACGCGGGGTGCAACCGATGTCAGCGGTCAGGCGATCGAGCAGATCACCGTGAGTCGACTCGGCATCGCCAACCAGCGGCGACAGGCTGTTGGTCAGTTTCTTGATGCGTGCATCGAGAACGGCCTGAGCGTCCGGCAGGCGGACTTCAGCAACCTTTTGACCGGTGACGCGCTCGATCACTTGCAGCATGCGGCGCTCACGCGGAGTCACCAGCAGCAGGGCGCGGCCTTCGCGACCGGCACGGCCAGTACGGCCGATACGGTGAACGTAGGATTCCGGATCGTACGGCATGTCAACGTTGAACACGTGAGTGATGCGCGGAACGTCCAGACCACGGGCAGCAACGTCAGTCGCAACAACGATGTCCAGACGGCCATCCTTGAGCGAGTCGATGACGCGTTCACGCTGGTTCTGCGCGATGTCGCCGTTCAGCGCCGCGGCTTTGTAGCCTTTGGCGTCGAGGGCGCTTGCCAGGTCCAGGGTCGCTTGCTTGGTGCGCACGAACATGATCAGAGCGTCGAAGTCTTCCACTTCCAGCAAGCTGAGAACGGCAGAGGTCTTCTGGTCAGCGTGAACCAACAGGTGAGCCTGTTCGATCGCGGTAACGGTCTGGGTCTTGGTCTGGATCTTCACGTGTTGCGGATCGCGCAGGTGGCGTTCGGCAATGGCGCGGATCGACTGCGGCAGGGTCGCCGAGAACAGAACGGTCTGACGGGTCGCTGGCAGAGCCTTGAAGATGACTTCCAGGTCATCCATGAAGCCCAGCTTCAACATTTCGTCCGCTTCGTCGAGAACCAGGTGGTTCACGGTCGACAGGACTTTCTCGTCGCGACGCAGGTGGTCGCACAGACGACCCGGAGTAGCGACAACGATCTGTGCGCCATTACGGATTGCCTTGAGTTGCGGGCCCATCGGCGCGCCGCCGTAAACGGCCACGACCGTGACGCCTGGCATTTGCTTGGCGTAGGTTTCAAAAGCGGTTGCTACTTGCAGCGCCAACTCTCGGGTTGGCGCCAGGATCAGGGCTTGCGGTTCGCGCTTGGCAGGATCGATGCAATGCAGAATAGGCAGTGCGAACGCGGCGGTTTTACCGGTACCGGTTTGCGCCTGGCCAATCATGTCCTGGCCGGCCATGATGATCGGGATCGATTGCTGCTGAATCGCCGAAGGCTCTTCGTAGCCGGTCGCTGCGACGGCTGCAAGAATATTCGGATTGAGATTAAAAGCGGCGAATCCGCCGGTTTCCTGGGTCATGGGTCTGCCTCTAAGTGCATCCGCAAAGACCCATGCTCCAAAGCTGCGCATGCCGTGTTGAGACTCAAGAGTCGCCCTGGCAGCTTTGTCGGCGGGGATTTGCGAAAACGAATGAATGAAAAAAAGAATCGTCCGGGAAGAGCCCGCAGTGCGGACATGCAGCCGAAGCTGACTTCGGGAATTGCGCTACCTAAACGCGGCCCGGTTAAAGGCCGGCGCGCACTATACCGGATTTCGCCCGAAAAGGGAGCTTTTTTTATCGCCTGAATCCCTGCGTCGCCGCTGTGTCACGGGGTTTTGCGGATAATCACACAAGCGTCTATTTTTCAAAGGCCCGGCCCCACGGGCGATGACGCTTAATCGATTCACCGATGTGCGGCATTCCGTCGCTGCACCCGCCCTTCCCGCCCGAGGATCTATCCATGAATCAGCCTTGCCCCGGCCGCGTCAGCCGTGAACGCCGTGGTCACCTCCATTTGATTGGCCTGGATCGCGCGGCCAAACGCAACGCGTTCGATCTGGACCTGCTCAACGACCTGAGCCTGGCCTACGGCGAGTTCGAGGCCGACAGCGAGGCACGCGTCGCGGTGGTGTTCGGGCATGGCGAGCATTTTACCGCCGGTCTGGATCTGGTGAATGCGAGCGCCGCACTCGCCGAGGGCTGGCAGGTCCCGAATGGCGGTTGCGATCCGTGGGGCGTTTTCGTCGGCCCACGGGTGAGCAAACCGGTGATCGTCGCCGCGCACGGTTACTGCCTGACCATTGGAATCGAGCTGATGCTGGCCGCCGATATCAACCTGTGCGCAAGCAACACCCGCTTCGCGCAAATGGAAGTGCAGCGTGGGATCTTTCCGTTTGGCGGAGCGACATTACGCTTTCATCAGGTCGCTGGCTGGGGCAATGCGATGCGCTGGTTGCTCACCGGCGACGAGTTCGATGCCCACGATGCACTGCATCTGGGCTTGGTACAGGAAGTGATGGCCAGCGAAGACCTGCTACCGCGCGCGATCGAGTTGGCCGAACGGATCGCCCGCCAGGCACCGTTAGGGGTGCAGGCGACGTTGATGTCGGCGCGACAGGCACGCTATGAAGGTGAGACTGCGGCGGCCCAAGGGTTGCCGGCGCTGGTGAAAAAACTGCTGGCCACCGAAGATGCCAAGGAGGGGGTGCGGTCGCTGGTGGAGCGGCGGCCCGGCAGTTTCAAAGGATGCTGACGAGCCATCCTTGCAGGAGCTGCCGAAGGCTGCGTTCTTTTGCTTTTGAAAAAACAAGATCAAAAGATCGCAGCCTTCGGCAGCTCCTACAGATGACGGGGTCGCCACTCAAGTCGCTGGACGAATCGCATTGATCAACGATTGCAACGAATACCCCAACTGCGGCGCCAATGCTTCAGCCCGGGCCGCCAGCGCCTGCATGTCCAGCATCTGATCCAGATCCGCCGGCACAATCAGAATCACGTTGCCTTCCTTCACCGGCAGCTCCCAGTAATGCCGGTGATAGAGCCCGCGCAGCAACGCCGCGCCCAGCGGTTTGCCGTCATCGGTCGCCCATTGATTGATCACCAGCCAGCCGCCCGGATTCAGGCGTTTCTGACAATCGCCAAGGAAACTCCAGGCCAAATGCCCGACACCGGGGCCGACATCGGTATAAAGATCGACGAAAATCAGATCCGCAGGCTCGGCGGTCGGCAGCAGCTCAAGCGCATCGCCGACGCGGATGTACAGGCGTGGATCGTCATCCAGCCCAAGGTATTCAATGGCCAGACGTGGCACATCCGGACGCAATTCAATGGCCTCAACATCTTCCAGCGGTAGAAACTTGAGGCAGGCCTGGGTCAGCGTACCGGCGCCAAGCCCAAGGAACAGCGCACTTTCCGGCTGCTCATGGCACAACGCGCCGATCAGCATCGCGCGGGTATAGTCGTATTCCAGCCAGCTCGGGTCGGCGGTGAACACGCAGCTCTGCTCGATCGCATCGCCGAATTCGAGAAACCGGTAGTCAGCCACTTCCAGCACGCGAATCACGCCGAACTCATCCTGTACTTCGGCGAGCAGATGCTCGACGCGCTCCTCAGTCATTTCGTCTCCTGATGGTCACCGGGCGCGGTGACGCGATGGCACCGCTGTGGCGCCGTGGCAAAGCGGCGATTGTCGGCGATGGGGCGGGAACAGGTCACGCACTAATTTGCTGATACCATGGCGCTTCCCTGCGCATGAACTTCGAGACCGTGATGAGCCAACCGTGGAGCCCTGACAGCTGGCGTGCCCTGCCGATCCAGCAACAACCGCAATACCCCGACGCGGCGCACCTGCGTCAGGTCGAGCAAACCCTGGCCAGTTATCCGCCGCTGGTGTTCGCCGGTGAGGCACGCGAGCTGCGGCGGCAGTTTGCCGAAGTCACTCAGGGCCGCGCATTTCTGTTGCAGGGCGGCGATTGCGCGGAAAGCTTCGCTGAGTTCTCGGCCGCGAAGATTCGCGACACCTTCAAAGTGTTGCTGCAAATGGCAATCGTCATGACCTTCGCGGCCGGTTGCCCGGTGGTCAAGGTCGGGCGCATGGCCGGTCAGTTCGCCAAGCCGCGCTCGGCCAACGACGAAACCATTGATGGCGTGACGCTGCCGGCTTATCGCGGTGACATCGTCAACGGCATCGGCTTCGACGAAAAGAGCCGTGTGCCGGACCCGGAGCGTCTGCTGCAGTCGTATCACCAATCCACCGCCACGCTCAATTTGTTGCGCGCCTTTGCTCAGGGCGGTTTTGCCGACCTGCATCAAGTGCACAAATGGAACCTCGATTTCATCGCCAATTCTGCGCTTGCCGAAAAATACAGCCACCTCGCCGACCGCATCGACGAGACGCTGGCGTTCATGCGCGCCTGCGGCATGGACAGCTCGCCGCAACTGCGTGAAACCAGTTTCTTCACTGCCCACGAAGCGTTGCTGCTGAACTACGAAGAAGCTTTCGTGCGCCGCGACAGCCTGACTAACGATTACTACGATTGCTCGGCACACATGCTGTGGATCGGCGACCGCACCCGTCAGCTTGACGGCGCGCACGTCGAATTTTTGCGCGGTGTGAACAATCCGATCGGGGTCAAGGTCGGGCCAAGCATGAACACCGACGACCTGATCCGTCTGATCGACGTGCTCAACCCGGACAACGATCCAGGTCGTCTGAACCTGATCGCGCGGATGGGGGCGAACAAGGTCGGCGATCACTTGCCGGCGCTGATCCAGGCGGTGCAGCGCGAGGGCAAGCAAGTGCTGTGGAGTTCCGACCCGATGCACGGCAACACGATCAAGGCGAGCAGCGGCTACAAGACCCGCGACTTTGCGCAGATCCTCGGCGAAGTGAAGCAGTTCTTCCAGGTACACGAGGCGGAAGGCAGTTATGCCGGCGGTATTCACATCGAGATGACCGGGCAGAACGTCACTGAGTGCATCGGCGGCGCACGGCCGATTACCGAAGACGGTTTGTCGGACCGCTATCACACCCACTGCGACCCACGGATGAATGCCGATCAGTCGCTGGAATTGGCATTTTTGATTGCCGAAACCTTGAAACAGGTCCGACGCTAACCCGCAACCGGTGTAGGAGCTGCCGAAGGCTGCGATCTTTTGATCTTGATCTTCAAAAACAAGATCAAAAGATCGCAGCGTGCCGCAGCTCCTACAGGGGGTGGTCGATTATGGCGAATGCCACCCGCAACCGAGCCGCACTCGCGCGCAGACAATGGTCCGGCGCTAACCCGCAACCGGTGTAGGAGCTGCCGAAGGCTGCGATCTCTTGATCTTGATCTTCAAAAACAAGATCAAAAGATCGCAGCGTGCCGCAGCTCCTACAGGAGGCCGCTCAATTGGGCCATTGCCACCCGCAACCGAGCCGCACTCGCGCGCAGACAATGATCCGGCGCTAACCCGCAACCAGTGTAGGAGCTGCCGAAGGCTGCGATCTTTTGATTTTGATCTTGAAAAACAAAAATCAAAAGATCGCAGCCTTCGGCAGCTCCTACAGGGGGTTGTCGATTTTGGCGAATGCCACCCGCAACCGCGCGGCACTCGCGCGCAGACAATGGTCCGGCGCTAGACCGCAACACGTGTAGGAGCTGCCGAAGGCTGCGATCTTTTGATTTTGATCTTGAAAAACAAAAATCAAAAGATCGCAGCCTTCGGCAGCTCCTACAGGGGGGTGTCGATTTTGGCGAATGCCACCCGCAACCGCGCGGCACTTTCGCGCTGACAGTTGAGCTGCACCCGCTCAAGCCCCAACCACTGCGCCATCCGCCGCAAATTCAGCGCCAGCGCCAGCATGCCCTCCTCGTCCAGCCCTGGCTCTTCCTCGTGCACCGCATGCACCGCCAACTGCCCCGTCGCGCGCTCGGCACGCAAATCGATCCGCGCGGCAACCCGCTCATTGTGTAAAAACGGCAACACGTAATAGCCATAAACGCGCTTGTGCTGCGGCGTGTAGATTTCCAGGCGATAGCGGAAATCGAACAACCGCTCGGTGCGGCTGCGTTCCCAGATCAGCGAATCGAATGGCGACAGCAGCGCACTGGCGATCACCTTGCGCGGCACTTTCGGCTCGGGCAGGCAATAGGCGATTTGCCGCCAACCGGCGACCGCGCACGTCTGCAGTTGCCCCGTCTCGACCAGTTCCGCAAGCCGCGGTCGCGCATCCGTCGGACTCAGGCGGAAATAGTCGCGCAGATCCTTCTCCGTGCCGACGCCCAAGGCCTGCGCTGCATGCAGCAATAGACCACGCTGCGCTGCGGATTCCTCGGGCATCGACTGTTGCAGGATCGCCGCAGGAATCACCCGCTCCGGCAAATCGTACAAACGTTCAAAACCACGGCGACTCGCCACGGTCACTTCACCGGCAGCGAATAACCATTCCAGCGCGAGCTTTTCGGCGCTCCAGTCCCACCATGGCCCGGCCTTGTCTGCGCGGGTCGACAAACTGCCCGCGCCCAATGCGCCCTGCTGCTCCACTGCAGCCAGCACGCGGCGAACGGTTTCCTGCTGCTCGCGACCGAATTTGGCCAATTGCTGATAGATGTCCTCGCCACGTCTGGCACGCTGCATGCGCCAGTGCATCAGCGGATACATCGCCAGCGGCAACAGCGACGCTTCGTGCCCCCAATATTCAAACAGAGTGCGACGACGCCCCGAACTCCAGGCAGCCTGGTCGAGCAAGTCGGAAGAATAAGAACCGAGACGGGAAAACAGCGGCAGATAGTGCGAGCGCACCACGGCATTGACGGAGTCGATTTGCACCACGCCCAGCCGTTCGATCAGGCGGTTGACATGCGCGGCGTTGACGAGCGGCGGCTGGCGCCCATTGTATCCTTGGGCCGCCAGCGCCAGACGTCGCGCCTGTTTGACGGAAAGAGACACTGTCGCGGGCATTTATTCCTCCATGTCTGCTCGCAACCTACCTCACCTGAAAGGGGTTTGTGTAGCGATGGCCTCATCATTTATGCATCGGATCGTCCCAGAACGGCCGGACGGTTTCGTGTTCGACGTCGGCGCGACTGATGCCGATGTCCTTCAACGCTTCATCGCTCAAACCGGCGAGCATTTCCCGTTCACGATGCAGTTCGTACCAACGGCTGAATTTGTGCAGCAGATCGGAAACGATATGCCCGTGTCCCGACAGCTGTGCCTCGCTTGCGTACTCTCTTTGACCTTTCATCGTCTTGCCTCCTTTTGTGGATGGCTCAAGTGTCGCGCCGGCGCTAAGATCAATCCAACGAATGTTTCTGATGGCATGCATCACGGAGATTCATCAATTGTCCGCTTATCCCAGTATTGATACCGATGTCCTGCGCACCTTCGTCGCAATTGCCGATCAGGGCGGTTTCACTCGTGCGGGTGAGATGGTCAATCGCACGCAGTCGGCGGTGAGCATGCAGATGAAACGTCTGGAAGAAGACGTGCTGCAGCGCCAGTTGTTCGAGCGCGACGGTCGCCAGGTGCGGCTGACGGCCGAAGGCCAAGTGCTGCTCGGTTATGCGCGACGGATCCTCAAATTGCACAGTGAAGTGTTCAACACCTTGCGTGAGCCGCACATGGTCGGCACCGTTCGGATCGGCACGCCGGATGATTACGTGATGCGGTTTCTGCCGGGAATTCTTTCGCGGTTCGCGCAGTTCTATCCGTTGATCCAGATCGAAGTGCATTGCGAGTCGAGTAAACAATTGCTGCAACGCACCGACCTCGACTTGTCGATCGTCACCCGCGAGCCGGGAAATGAAATCGGCCAGCTGCTGCGCAAGGAGCGTTTTGTCTGGGCCGAGGCGCAAAACTTCAGCGCCCATGAACAAACGCCGCTGCCGCTGGCGATGTTCAACAGTGATTGCTTCTGCCGTTTATGGGCGTGTAACGCGCTGGACGCGATGGGCCGTGACTACCGGATCGCTTACAACAGTAGCAGTTTGTCGGCGCTGATGGCCGTGGTCAGCGCGGGTCTGGCGATCACCGCGCAACTGGAGAGTCTGATCACCCCGGACATGCGCATTCTCGGTGCTGCCGAAGATCTGCCGGTGTTGCCTGAAGCCAGCATCATGCTGATCCGCAACCTGAACAATCCTTCGCCGATCACCGAGTGCCTGGCCGAACACATCGTTGAAGGCTTTAAACTTTAAACGCGAGCATCACCGCACAGAGCACGAGAAAACCGCAGAACAGCCCGCGCAGTTGCTTTTCCGGCATGGCGTGGGCGATTTTCACGCCCCAACTGATGCTGGCCAGGCCGCCAATGGCTAACGGCAAGCCAATCATCCAGTTCACTTCGTGGTGCACCGCGTAGGTCACCAGCGTCACGCCGGTACTCGGCAACGCCAGCGCCAAAGACAAACCCTGCGCGACCACCTGCGTGGTGCCGAACAGGCTGGTCAACACCGGCGTTGCGACGACCGCGCCGCCCACTCCGAACAAGCCGCCCATGGCCCCAGACGCCGCGCCGAGCACACCGAGCCAAGGCCATGAATGGCGCATTTCGGCAGTTGGCGCGGGTCGGCGCCCGAACATTTTCACCAGGTTGTAGGCCGACAGCGCCACCAGAAAAGCGACGAAGCCGATGCGCATGGTTTGCGCATCGATGCCCACCGCCCAGATCGAGCCGAGCCAGGCGAAGCAGAATCCCATCACGGCCAACGGCAATGCATGGCGCAATTCGATGCGATTGCGTTGGTGATAGCGCCACAGGGCGAGCATTACGTTCGGTACCACCATCACCAACGCCGTGCCTTGAGCGATCTGCTGATCAAGCCCGAACCACACGCCCAACAAAGGAATGGCGATCAAGCCACCGCCAATGCCAAAGATTCCGCCCAAAGTCCCGAGGGCAGCGCCGAACAGCAGGTACAACAGAAAATCCATCACGACAGTCATCCTCTTGGGTCATGCCAGTCATGCTACGCAGTCACGCCTAGCGGGGAAACGCATAGCAACGCACAATGGCTATGCCGATCTTGCACAAGCGTGTTTCTCATGAAGCCAAATCAACTGACCGATCAGCTCGGATTGTTCCTCGACGTACTAGAGAGTGGCAGTTTTTCCGCCGCCTCGCGTCGCCATCCGCTGACGCCTTCCGCCGTGGCCCGGCGTATCGACAGCCTGGAAAGTGCGGTGGGCAGCCAGCTGTTCGTGCGCAGCACCCATGCCGTGCTGCCGACGTCGGCCGGTCTGGCGTTTGCCGAACGGGCGCGCCGGATCATCGCCGAGCTGCAACTGGCGCGCGCCGAGGCCGTATCCCTGAGCAGCGCGCCGGAAGGCCTGATTCGCATCGACGCACCGGCGGCGTTCGGGCGTCGGCATCTGGCGCCGGTGATCGCTGATTTCCTGCTTCTGTATCCGGGACTCGACGTGCAGATCCACCTGATCGACAGCTTCATCGACATGGCCGGGGCCAACCTGGGCAAAGTCGATCTGGTGCTGCGGGCGGGGCAACTGGCTGATTCGCGGCGGGTCGCCACGCCGCTGGCAAGCATCGTCCGCGTGGCCTGCGCCAGTCCCGATTATCTCAAGCGTCGCGGCGTGCCCGACCATCCTGCGCAGTTGGCCAACCATGATGGCCTGGATTGGGAAGGCCTCGCCCCGCCCTTCGCGTGGAAATTCGAGGTGGACGGGCAGATGCAATTGCACCGACCGTCCCGGGTACGCCTGAGCGCAAACAATGCGGAGGCACTGGCGTGTGGCGCGGCGGCGGGTCTGGGCGTCGCACACCTGCCGACCTGGTTGGCCAGCGAATACCTGTTGCGTGGCGATCTGCTGCCGCTGTTTTGCCAAAACGGCCTGCCGCCGCCGGAGCCGGCGGGCATCTATGCACTGCGCATGGAACAGCAGATTCATTCGCGTGGCCGGTTGTTGCTGGAATATCTGAAGTCGCGCTTCAGACCCGTGCCGCCATGGGATCTGGCGCTGCAGCGGCAATTCGCTCAACACTAACGCAGGGCATATTTATCTGGCGCATTAAAGGTTCGAGCGCTAGATTCTGAACGATCAACGATCAAGGCTTTGACATGACTTCCGAACGCGACAACTGCGACGACCTGCTGCTCGACAATCAGGCGTGCTTCGCCCTTCACTCGACCTCACTGATGATGACCAAGGTCTACAAGCCACTGTTGCAGGCGCTGGGCCTGACCTATCCGCAGTATCTGGCGATGATGGTGTTGTGGGAGAAGGACGGTTTGACCGTAGGAGAAATCAGCGCACGCCTGCTGACAGATCCGGGATCGCTGACGCCGTTGCTCAAGCGTCTGGAAGGCGAAGGTCTGCTCAGCCGCACCCGCAGTCGCGAAGATGAGCGAGTGGTGATCGTCGAACTGACCGAAGCAGGCCGGGCCTTGCGCGATAAAGCGCAAACCGTGCCGCAGTGCATTCTCGGCGCCAGCGGCTTCACCCTTGAGCGCTTGCAGAAGCTGCAAGCCGAGCTGCAGGCGTTGCGGGGGCATCTGCAAGACAGCCTGACCTGATCCCATTTCCGAGCACAACACTGTCCCTGTGGGAGCGGGCTTGCCCGCGATGGCGACCTGTCAGCCGACATCATTGTGACTGACACACCGTCTTCGCGGGCAAGCCCGCTCCCACATTGATTTCAGCGCCAACAAAAATATTTTTCACGCCTGTATTTCCTCGCCAAGCCGTCTAAATCAAGCCTTGCGTCCCCCTTCCATGCTTAGCCATTGAGCAAAACGCGCTTTTTGTTAAAAATTTATCTTGCGCACTAAACATTAGCGCTATACATTCTCTTCACACCTAATTAGCGCGCAAACAATTAGCGCACAACACCACAACCAATGAGGCTCACATCATGCAAACTCTCTACACCGCAATCGCAACTTCCACTGGCGGCCGTGACGGTCGCGCGATCTCCAGCGACAACGTGCTCGACGTCAAACTGGCCACGCCAAAAGAGCTTGGCGGTGCTGGCGGTGCGGCAACCAACCCTGAACAACTGTTCGCTGCCGGTTACTCGGCCTGCTTTATCGGCGCACTGAAATTCGTCGCCAGCCAGACCAAACGCAAGATTCCCGACGACGCTTCGATCACCGCCCACGTCGGTATCGGGCAGATCCCTGGCGGTTTCGGTCTGGACATCGACTTGCACATCAGTCTGCCAGGCCTGGAACAAGCCGACGCGCAATCGCTGGTCGACGCTGCGCACCAGGTCTGCCCGTACTCCAACGCCACCCGTGGCAACGTCGATGTCCGTCTGCACGTGACTGTGTAACCACCGAAGCCCCCGGCCCGAACATGGAAATTGAACATGAACACTTTCAGCAAAGTCTTGACCGGTACCCTTCTCGCCCTGTCGGTGCACAGCGCTTTTGCCGGTGATGTCGAACACAACACCCAGTCATTCCTCGATGCGCTGAATGCCGGCAGCGGCAAGCCGATCGAGCAGCTTTCGCCCAAGGATGCCCGCGCCGTGCTGGTTGGCGCGCAGTCCGGGGTCAAGTTGACGTTGCCCGAAGCCGATGTCAGCGAGAAGACCGTCCAGGTCGATGGCCAACCGTTGAGCCTGACCATCGTCCGGCCGGCCGCGGTCAAAGGTGAGCTGCCGGTGTTCATGTTCTTCCACGGTGGCGGCTGGGTGCTGGGGGATTTCCCGACTCACGAACGTCTGGTGCGGGATCTGGTGGTCGGCTCGGGGGCGGCGGCGGTGTTCGTCAATTACACCCCTTCGCCGGAAGCGCATTACCCGGTGGCAATCAACCAGGCCTATGCCGCGACCAAATGGGTGGCGGAACATGGCAAAGAGATCAACGTCGATGGCAAGCGTCTGGCGGTGGCCGGCAACAGCGTCGGTGGCAACATGGCGGCAGTTGTGGCGCTGATGGCCAAAGTCAAGGGCACCCCGGCGATCAAATTCCAGGTGCTGCTGTGGCCGGTGACCGACGCCAACTTCGACACCGGTTCCTACAACCAGTACGCCGAAGGGCACTTCCTCACTCGCAACATGATGAAGTGGTTCTGGGACAACTACACCACCGACGCCAAGCAGCGTAACGAGATCTACGCTTCACCGCTGCGCGCCACTATTGCGCAGCTCAAAGGTTTGCCGCCAGCGCTGGTGCAGACTGCCGGTGCCGATGTATTGCGGGATGAAGGCGAGGCTTATGCACGCAAACTCGACGAGGCTGGTGTGCCGGTGACGGCAGTGCGTTACAACGGCATGATCCACGATTACGGTTTGCTCAACGTGGTCAGCCAAGTGCCGGCGGTGCGTTCGGCGATGTTGCAGGCTGCGCAGGAGCTCAAGGAACACCTGAAGTAAACTCCTACAACGGATTCGTGTTGATGCAAATCCCGCAGGCATAAAAAAACCCGACTCAATGGTCGGGTTTTTTCTTTCCGCAGAAAGCAGTGCTTATTTCGCACGGCCTTTGTAGGAACCGCCTTCGCGGGTATCGATCTCGATCATGTCGCCGATTTCGATGAAGTCAGCAACCGACAGCTCGGTACCGTTCTTCAGTTTGGCAGGCTTCATCACCTTGCCGGAAGTGTCACCGCGAGCGGAACCTTCGGTGTAGTCAACCTGACGCACGATAGTGGTCGGCAGCTCTACGGAAACCAGACGCTCTTCGAAGAACACTGCTTCGCAAACGTCGGTCATGCCTTCTTCCACGAACGGCAGAACGGCTTCGATGTCTTCAGCGTTCAGCTCGTACATGGTGTAGTCGGTGGTGTCCATGAACGTGTAGGAGTCACCGCTGATGAAAGACAGGGTGGCTTCTTTGCGATCCAGGATCACGTCGTCCAGTTTGTCGTCCGCACCGTAAACGGTTTCGGTCTTGTAACCGGTCAGCAGGTTCTTCAGCTTGGTCTTCATGATCGCGCTGTTACGGCCCGATTTGGTGAATTCAGCTTTCTGAACCAGCCAAGGATCGTTGTCGATACGGATCACGGTACCGGGTTTGAGTTCTTTACCAGTTTTCATTGCGAATATCCGAATTTGGATGGGATTTACAAAAATCTAGGCCGCGTATCATATCCAATTTAGGTAAAACTGTACCAGCGCTGCGGCAAGATCCGCCTGCAAGCCTTGTTCCAGACACCACGCTTCGGCGTTTTCCTGCAATTGCGGCCAGTGTTCACGGGCCGTGAGCCAGTGTTCGCCGATGGGTTGCCCCGCACACCACGCGCGCCAGAGACCGTTCATCGCCTCGGCCGCGGCCGGCGACAAGCCCTTGGTGTAGAGCGCCAGGAAAGCGTCGAGCTTGTCCAAGTGAATGTCTTCGTCCTGCTGATAGATGTGCCAGAGCATCGGCCGCCCGGCCCATTGCGCGCGAACGAACGAATCCTCGCCGCGCACCGCGTTGAAATCGCAGCACCAGAGCAAATGATCGTATTGATCCTGTCGGACGAACGGCAGCACTTGCACGGTCAGCGACTCGCGCACATGAATCGCGCCGACGGTCAGGGTTTCCACTTCGAGCCAGCGCGCGACATCGCCGAGAATCCGTCCTTCCGGCACCAGCAGGTGGGTCGATTGCCGATCGCTGGCCAGCACGTCGAGCCAACCGGCCAACCCGGGGTTTTCATAGGCGAACAGCGAGATCAGTTGCGCGTCGGGCGCAGGATCGATGCCCAGCGCTTGCAGGAATTGTCGCTGCGCCCGGCGATCCTGCTGAAATTGCCGACGCTGCTCGAGCAATCCTCGTTCACGCAGCAGTCCGCCGGTCCCCGGCTGAAACCCCGGAAAGAAAAAATACTTCTGCACCGATTTGAATTTGACCGACGGCAAACCGTGGCAGCCCACCACCCAGTCTTCGGCGCTGAGATAGTCGAGGTTCATCCACAATGGCGGCTGCTCCCGCGCTGCCATGGCTTCCATGTAATCGCCCGGCAATTGACAGGCGAATGCAGCAATCACGACGTCTGCCGCCTCGGCGTGCGACCACTCGGCAGGCCAATGACGCACGTCTACGCCCTGCTGCGATTGCTGCGCGGCATCGATGTCGATCTGCGGGCAGATGCGTTCGAAAGCGCGCAGGTCATCAACCCACAAGCGCACGTCGAGCCCATGTTCAGCCACCAATTGCCGGGCCAGACGCCAGGTCACGCCAATGTCGCCATAGTTGTCGACGACCGTGCAAAAAATATCCCAGCGGGTTTTCAGTACCGGCATGCAAATCTCCCGTTGGCAAAAGCGCCGATTGTCCGCATAAATCACCTCGCGCAGAAGAGCCGACGGCGATTAATCTTCGTGCGACAATCGCCACTCGCCCGACACCATCCGCCAGGAGGCAGCCATGCCCTATCGCCCAAATCCGCGTCGCCCCTTGCCTGTTCAGCTTAGTGTGCTGCAGTTGACCGGCAGCATTGCCTTGGGCATGTGGCTGGGTTTCCTTGCCATCGCGCTGACCTGCTGGCTGCTGTCACGCTTGCTGTTCACGGAAGAGCTGGCGCCCGTCGCCCAAGCGGTGCAGCAACTGGCCAATCCGCCGGCACCAGCAGCGGCACCGGTAGTGCGGCCGGATATCCCTCCGCAAAGTCCTTTGTTCGATCAGTACGAAGAAAACCTGCGCAAGCGCGAGCAACAGGTGCGCCTCGATCAGGCCCGCAGCAATAATCGTAATCAGTCGAACCCTAAATGCCAGTTCTGGTTGCAGCAGGATCAGACGGCTCCCAGCGAAAAGAGTCGCGCCAACGTTTTGCAATTTTGCGATTGATCATGAACAAGCACAGTGTCCACCAACTGATTCTGGAAAAATTGCGCTTCGACCTCGACATCGCCGAACGCGCCGCGCAAACCGCCTACGAAACCGCGACCCACGAAGAAAATATCGCCGAAAACAAATACGACACGCTCGGGCTCGAGGCGTCTTATCTGGCGGCGGGTCAGGCGAAACGGGTCGAGGAAATCCGCCAGTCACTGGCGCTGTGCCAGAACCTGACGTTGCGCGCCTATGATGAACAGCGTCGCATTGAAGTCGGCGCCCTGCTCGGTCTGGAAGACGAAAAGGGTCGCGAGCAATGGCTGTTTCTGGCGCCGGATGCGGCGGGCCTGAAAGTTGATGTGGTCGGCCAGCCGATTACCGTCATCACCCCGCGCTCACCGCTGGGCAAAAGCCTGCTGGGCAAGTTCGAGGGCGATGAGGTGGAGATTCTGGTGGCCGGCACCCGGCAACAGTTCGCTGTTACCGAGGTGCTCTGAAACGAAGGATCAGTGAACCGGCAATTCGACGCCGTCGAAGAGCTCTTCCAGTTCCTGCTTGTTGTGACACTGAATGGCTTTGGCCATGACTTCGCGAGTCAGATGCGGGGCGAACTTCTCGATGAAGTCGCACATGAAACCGCGCAGAAAGGTACCGCGACGGAAGCCGATCTTGGTGATGCTCGACTCGAACAGCTCGCTGGCATCCAGCACCACCAAATCGTTGTCGAGTTTGGTATCGACCGCCATTTTAGCGACGATGCCTACGCCCAGACCAAGGCGCACGTAGGTTTTGATCACGTCGGCGTCGGCGGCGGTAAACACCACTTTCGGCGTCAGGCCACGATGGCTGAACGCTTCATCGAGCTTGGAACGACCGGTGAAACCGAATACGTACGTCACGATCGGGTATTCGGCCAGGGCTTCCAGGGTCAGCTTCGGCAGCTTGGTCAGCGGGTGGCCCTGAGGCACGACCACGCAACGGTTCCAGCGGTAGCACGGCATCATCACCAGATCGCCGAACAGCTCCAGCGCTTCGGTGGCAATGGCGAAATCGACGGTACCGTCCGCGGCCATTTCGGCGATCTGCATCGGCGAACCCTGGTGCATGTGCAGCGCCACGTCAGGATATTGCTTGATGAAATTGCTGATCACCGGCGGCAACGCGTAACGCGCCTGGGTATGCGTAGTGGCGATCGACAGCGTGCCCTTCTTCTCGTTGGAAAATTCCTGGGCGATCTGCTTGATGCTTTCCACCTTGCGCAAAATCTCGCCAGCGGTGGTGATGATGCGCTCGCCGGCCGGGGTGACGCGGGTCAGGTGCTTGCCGCTGCGGGCGAACACTTCGACGCCGAGTTCGTCTTCCAGCAGGCGGATTTGTTTACTGATGCCCGGTTGCGAGGTGTAAAGGCTTTGGGCTGTAGCGGAAACGTTGAGGTCGTGGTGCGCCACTTCCCAGATGTAGCGCAATTGTTGAAGCTTCATATGTATCCCTCAAAGCAGATAGACGCCACGGGCATCAGCGACGGTATATAACTATATTAATGGTTTGAAGAATAAATCTAGAACTTTTTTATCAAAGTGCCATTATTCCCGCATCAGCGATCTTCACGCCGCCGACGCTCCACCAGTGGCACCAGATAAACCGGCACCTTGGCCAATTGCAGGACCCGAGCCGCCGTGCGCCCTAACGGCGTTTCCGCCCCCACCCCGTGGCTGTGGCTTCCTACGATCAGCAAATCGACCGAGAGTTTCTGTACCTGGTCGAGAATCACCTGCGACGGATCGCCCTGCACCACGCGCACGGCACGGATGCGTTGCAGATCCTGCTCGCCCTCTTCCCCCAATTCTTCGCGGAAACTGTCGAGCACTCGCTGCTCGATGCTGGCGATGACTGTTTTCAGACCCTGGCTATGGAATTCGTTCAATGACTGCTCATCGAGATAGCTCTGCAACACCGATTCGGCGAACAGCCCCATCGGTTCAACCGCGTGCACCACATACAAATCGGCATTGAACGTCCGCGCTAACGCCAGGGCGTGCTGCATCACCAACGGCGCGTACAGACCGAGGTCGGTGGCATACAGCATCGAGCGAATCATATGACCTCCTCGCGACCAACATGGCGGAGATTGATTCAGCTTAGCAGTGCCTTGGCGAGTACGACGTGCGGCGTAACGTCTTGAACCACAGCGTTTTAAATCGACGGTTCGTTGCTGATGCCATGAGGCACGTGGCCGGTGGCGACGACTTCGCGCGCCAGTTCGCAATGGCCGGCCTGATCGTCGAAGAACACGTCGGCAGCGAATGCTTCGAGGAACGCCGATTTGGTCAGCCCACCAAGAAACAGCGATTCGTCGAGACGGATATCCCACTCGCGCAAGGTGCGGATCACCCGCTCGTGCGCCGGCGCCGAGCGCGCAGTCACCAGCGCCGTGCGAATCGGGCAATCGTCGTCGGGAAACTCGCGCTGCAACAGATTGAGCGCCGCCAGAAACCCCTTGAACGGTCCGCCCCGCAATGGTTCGCGGGCCGCTTCGCGCTCCTTGGCCTGAAACGCTTCCAGTCCGCCCGACTGATAAACCCGCTCCGACTCGTCGGAAAAAATTACCGCGTCACCGTCGAAGGCGATGCGCAATTCGTCGCTGGCCGCGCGACTGGCACCGCCGGACAAAATTGTCGCGGCGGCGAACCCGGCGTCCAGTGCGGCGCGCACGTCCTCGGCATGGGTGGAAAGAAACAAGTCGCAACCGAAGGCTTTCAGATACGGATACGGACTGCGCCCGCCGACAAACGCCGCGCGGGAAATCGCCAGACCGTAATGGTGAATCGAGTTGAATACGCGCAACCCGGTGTCGGCGCTGTTGCGCGAAACGAGGATGACTTCGACCCGCGCACGACCGAGGCGACTATTGAGATTCAGCAGTTTTTCCACCAGCGGGAACGCATCGCCGGGCGCAAGGATTTCGTCCTCGTGATCGATCTGATACTGCCGGTAGGCTTCGACGCCGCTGGACAGGTAGACCTTGTGGCTCTCGCTCAGATCGAACAGCGCACGCGATGAAATCGCCAGCACCAGTTTGTCATCAATGTTATTGGCCATGCTTTCCCCCGGAGCGGACCGACTCACGCGTTGCGTCGGTCAATGAATCGCAAAGTGCGGTACAGCGCATCGATACGCGGCAAATCACAGCCCGCCGCTTTTGCCGCTGCCAGTGGCCGAGCGTAAATGGCCTCGAGCTCCAGCGGTCGTTTATGCACAAAATCGTGGTGCATGCTCGGCCAATAGTCGGGCATTTTCTCGGTCATCGTGAACAGGTAGTCAGCGTAGCCCGGCGGTATTTCGTGGCCGCATGCCGTGGCACCTTGCACGACTTCGGCCATCAGCGCCTGAATCAGCCCACGGCTGTCGGCATCGGCCATCAGCGGCGAGGTGCCGGCACCGAGCAGCACCGAAAGGCCGTTATAAGGAATATTCCACACCAGTTTCTGCCCGCGCGCCTGCTGCAGATCGGGGATGGCCCGGGATTCTACGCCGGCCGCGCCGAACAGGCCGGCACCTTCCTCGACAATCGCCATCCGCGCCTGCTGATCCGCCGCCGCGCCGCTGTGATAACCGACACTGACCATACCGAGCGCCTGATGGGTGATCAGCCCCGGGCCATCGCGATGCACGCAGATCAGGCACAGACCACCGAGCAGGTGCAGTGAATCGGGCAGCAAAGGGCGCAGGCTGTCCTCGACATCCAGACCGTTTTGCAGCAACAGGACTTTCGCGTCAGGTTTTGCCGCTTGCAGGATCGCCGGTGCCAGATCGACGTTGCTGGTAGTTTTCGCGCCTATCAGCAGCCAGTCGCACTTGGGCATGTCCTCGGCCGCAGAATAGGCCTGAGCCGGATGCAGCGTCAGCGGGCCGTGCACCGCACTGTTAATGTGTAATCCTCGCTCGGCCACTGCCGAAAACTCGCTGCGCAATAAAAAGTGCACATCGAACCCGGCGCGCGCCAGCATTACCCCGTAGAAACCACCGATTGCACCGGTACCGATAATCCCGATCACCGGTTTGTTGACTGCCGCCATCATGGCAACTCCTCTGCGATTCGATTCAGCGCCTGCGCCAATCCCTCGTTGAGTGCTTCGGCGGTCAGGCGCGCGTGCAATGCGCCAAAGAACTCACCGTCGCGCACGACAAACAGCGCCGGCAAATGGAAAACCTGATAACGCTCCACCAATCCGCCGTTGTCCCCGGCATCGATCCAGCACAGCCGATCAACCGCCAGACCGAGTGTCGGCAATACTTCGCGGGCATAGCGGCAACTGGCGCAGCCGACGCTGGTGAAAATCACCAGTGAAACGCCGCTCATCGCCAGTAGCCGCTGGTCGGCGTCGAAATCGGTCAGTTCGGATTCGACCACTATACTGGAGGAAACAATGTCAAATGGCTGACACAGGGAGTCTGTGCTCATGGGACGTTTCATACCTCATCCGGACGAAGTACCGGTTGAATTGACCTTGCTCAAGCCTGAATGCATTTCCAGACACCGGCTGCACACTATCAGCCTCGGCGGCATCGCTTGCAATTACCACCGTGCCTGGCGCCATGGCACCGCGTTGCAAGTCCGTCTGCCCACAGTCAACGCCGATATCTGTTATCCAGGCTACGTCGCATGGTGTTTGCGGCGCAAAAAAGGCTATCTGGTGGGCATCGCGTTCACCGATGAGCAGACGCTGTTCAGTGCGCGAATGGGTGAACAGGTGTGTCAAATCGAGCGTTACTGCCGCATGAACGACGCCCACGATGATCTGCAGGATATTCAGGCCCTGGCCCTGCAATGGGTCGAGCAACATGCCGATGAGTTTTCCCATGACAGCGTGTGCAAGGCTTTCGCCCAATCGCTGGCGGACTAGCGCTGTGTTCCAAACACCTATTTGCCCATTGTCGAGCAGGCGCTTTACGCGCTAAGGTTCCGCTCCCCGACGCGCTTAAATCTGCTGTGCTCCGCCGCGCGGGGATCGCTGGCGGCCGGCACCCGTGACCTGACGAGTAAACGATGGCTGATTTACCGATCAACGACCTAAACGTCGCCTCTAACGAGACCCTGATCACTCCCGATCAGCTCAAGCGTGATATCCCTCTGAGCGACGCTGCCCTGCGCACCGTTACCAAGGGCCGCGAAGTCATTCGCAACATTCTTGATGGCACCGACCACCGTCTGTTCGTAGTGATCGGCCCGTGCTCGATCCACGACATCAAGGCTGCCCACGAATACGCCGATCGCCTGAAGGTGCTGGCGGAGGAAGTCTCCGACACGCTGTATCTGGTCATGCGTGTGTATTTCGAGAAGCCGCGCACCACCGTCGGCTGGAAAGGCCTGATCAACGATCCGTATCTGGACGACTCGTTCAAGATCCAGGACGGTCTGCACATCGGTCGTCAGTTGCTGCTGGATCTGGCCGAAAAAGGTCTGCCAACCGCGACGGAAGCCCTCGACCCGATCTCCCCTCAGTATCTGCAGGACCTGATCAGCTGGTCGGCCATTGGCGCGCGGACCACCGAATCGCAGACTCACCGTGAAATGGCTTCCGGCCTGTCTTCGGCCGTCGGCTTCAAGAACGGCACCGACGGCGGCCTGACCGTGGCGATCAATGCCCTGCAGTCGGTTTCCAGCCCGCACCGTTTCCTCGGTATCAACCAGGAAGGTGGCGTGTCCATCGTCACCACCAAAGGCAACGCCTACGGTCACGTGGTTTTGCGCGGCGGCAATGGCAAACCGAACTACGATTCGGTCAGCGTCGCCCTGTGCGAACAAGCGCTGAACAAGGCGAAGATCAAGCCGAACATCATGGTCGATTGCAGCCACGCCAACTCCAACAAGGATCCGGCCCTGCAACCACTGGTGATGGAAAACGTCGCCAACCAGATCCTCGAGGGCAACCAGTCGATCATCGGCCTGATGGTCGAAAGCCACCTGAACTGGGGCTGCCAGGCGATTCCGAAAGACCTCGCCGATCTGCAATACGGCGTATCGATCACCGATGCCTGCATCGACTGGTCTGCGACCGAGACCACCCTGCGCAGCATGCACGCCAAGCTCAAGGATGTGTTGCCCAAGCGTGAGCGCACCTGACAGCGTTTCGCAGGCATAAAAAAACGCCGGGCATTGCCCGGCGTTTTTGTGTGTACGCGGTTCAGATCTTCGCGGCGCGGCGCTGGTGGCGCTCCATGTAGCGCTCGACGTAAGAGCACGACGGGATCACCGTGTAGCCCATTTCCTCGGCGTATTGCAGTGCGCTTTCGGTCAGCGCAGCAGCGATGCCACGACCACGCAGGGCGTTGGGCACGAACGTGCGATAGATATCCAGGGTCTGTTTCCCCAGATCCATATAGGTCAGATACGCACGATGACCGTCCACATTGGTCTCGAACTGATGACCAGCCTGGTCATGGTGGATGGACAACGCCTCGCTCATCACTACTCCTCGCGGGTCTTGAATTCTGACCCCTACCTTACCGATGTTTTTCCGGCGAAGGAACAGCTACGCCACCCCGTGCCTGATGGACACCGAGAAGAGCCACACCGATCTCGCGCAACCGAGCACTTGATAAATAGTAGGCGCCATTGGCAAAAATGCTCAAGGTACGCTCGTCATCAAGCCGATTGGCGGCGGTTGCTTCGATGGATACAGAGGTGACCTGGGAAACAATCTTCCCGGGGCGCTCACCTGAACATTGCCGGATGTTGAGACTTAAGACGCGGAACCTTTTTTTAAAGTCACCTCAACATGCACAAAGATAAGCGAAGCAGCACGCAGAATCGGAACAAAAGTGTGGACGAATTCATCTAGAAAGACTTTAGACAAAACTGCGAAAACAACACATCACAAAGGGAACTTTTTCTGATTGAGTCGCTCTGTACGGGGCCTGTAGCTGGATGTTTTTTATCCAGTGCAGTTAAAAGTTGCTCGAAAAAGAATCAGCGCCTACAATTTTTTTTGCTTCTTGCGCTACGTCAGTTTACTTACTACAAGTAATGGGTAGTATGTACGCCGGCTATTTCCTCAATCGTGAGGAGACAGTCACTTAATTGAAAGTCCTTGAAGGGGAACACGATGAACAACGTTCTGAAATTCTCTGCTCTGGCTCTGGCCGCAGTTCTGGCTACCGGTTGCAGCAGCGCATCGAAAGAAACCGAAGCACGTCTGACCGCTACTGAAGACGCAGCTGCTCGCTCCCAGGCTCGTGCAGACGAAGCTTACCGTAAAGCTGATGAAGCTCTGGCTGCTGCTCAAAAAGCACAACAGACTGCTGACGAAGCTAACGAGCGTGCTCTGCGCATGCTGGAAAAAGCTAGCCGCAAGTAATAGTCCTTCGGGATTGTTATCGAGCCGACCCATTTTTTGGGTCGGCTTTTTTGTGCCTGGAGTTTTTGTCCGGGCAATAAAAAACCCGCCGACGCTGCTCGCATCGGCGGGTTTTGTCAGGGCTGTTACTGCAGTTCGACCGGTGTGCTCGAGACCATCGGCGCTGCCGCATTCGGCGTGCCGATTTCGGTAGGCAGACCATCTTCGGCCGCAACCACGTCACGCACCACATCCCAATCCATACGCAGGTTATTGGTGACGTCTTCACGCTTGAGCATCGCGTTGATTACCGCGGTGTGCTTGTCGACCACTGACGGGTTGCCCTTGTCGTCGATCGGCGTGTGCGCTTCCAGGTAAACCTTGCCATTGCTGCGACCGAACTTGTACGTGTCGTTGAGGATGCGCACCGACGTGCCGACCGGCACCATGCTGGCCATTTCCAGCACGTTGTTGTTGAACATGCGGAAGCAACCGTGGCTGGTACGCATACCGATGCCGAATTTCTTGTTCGAACCGTGGATCAGGTAACCCGGCGTGCCCAACGTGAACTTGAACGGCCCCAGCGGGTTGTCAGGACCGGCCGGCACCACATTGGGCAACGGATCACCGTCGGCGGCGTGTTCCGCCTTGATCGAGGCCGGAGGCGTCCAGGTCGGGTTCGGCGTCTTGGCAATGATCGAGGTGTGCGCGATTGGCGACCCCCAGCCTTCACGGCCGATGCCCAACGGGAAGGTGTAAACCACGTCCCGGCCTTTCGGGTAGTAGTAGAGGCGGTATTCGGCCAGGTTGATGACGATGCCTTCACGCGGGCCCGGCGGCAGGATGAACCGCGTCGGCAGGACGATCTCGGTGCCGGCGCCCGGCAGCCAGGCGTCGATGCCCGGGTTGGCCGCGACCATTTCCGAATAGCCCAGATCATAGGTGGTGCCCAGATCGGCAAACGTGTCTTCGTACTTGGCTTTGATCACCTGCACCTGGCCGATGATGTCCTCACCGGGCGGAGGCAAGGGAAACTCCAATGCAGCAACGGGACCGGCCACACACAGGGCGGCAAGTGACAGGCAGCGGGTGACGGCAGGAAAGCGCGGCAACATCCGGAAAATCCTTCGCATGATCATCAAGGGTATAAGGGCGCGATTGTACACCGCGGCTTGGGGATTCGGGAGAGACGCCGATAGACCGTGTCGCGTCTTGAAAAGATCGCAGCCTTCGGCAGCTCCTACATTTGGAATGTATTCCCCCTGTAGGAGCTGCCGCAGGCTGCGATCTTTTGACCTTAAAGCTCGAACCGCAACTCAGGCCAGATCGGCGAGGTGCCGCGCTTCTGCGACTCCAGAATCGCCCGGCACAGCGAGCACAGGCGCTGATCCTGAAACACCCGGCGGTCGACGCTCGACCAGCGCGGTTGTGCCGGCAGCAGACTCCCACAAAGTGTGCGATCCGCCGAGCCACCGAGCTCCAGCTGACGCGTCACCAGATGCACCCGCACTTCCTGGCAGGCGAACAGGTCCAGCTGCTCGTCAGGCTCGATCAGTTGGTAGGCAAACAGGGACCAGGCAGGACGCGGCATCGGGGGCTCCAAATAAGGGGGCGCCACATTAGCCGAAAGCCTGCCACTAGAAAAGCCTCATAACAGCGGTTTCAGCGTCGGCCAGACATTTTCCAGCAACTTGCCCTGAGCCCCGGCTGCCGGGTGCAGGCCGTCAGCCTGCATCAGGTCCGGATGCCCACCAACGCCTTCGAGAAAAAACGGCACCAGCGGGATCTTTTTATCGTCGGCGAGTTTGCCGTAGACCTCGGCGAAAGCCTCGGTGTAGCGCTTGCCGTAATTGGGCGGCAGTTGCATGCCGAGCAACAGCACCTTGGCGCCACTCTGGCGCGAGCTGTCGATCATCGAGGCAAGATTTTGTTGCAATCCCTCCCTGAGGACAGGAACCCAATAAACTCAAGGGTTCCGACTAATGACCACCTCCAAACATCCTCAAAGTGGGACAAACCTGTTACAAACCGCCCTCGCCAAGCCGTACCACTATCGTCGGTCTGGTCGCTATTACCTTCGGCTCCGACCTCAGGGCACCGCTAAGGGCTTCTTCACGCTATCGCTCAGAACTACCGACAAGGCCACCGCAATGACCATCTCCCAAGAAATCCTCCAGACCCTCAAGGCCTTCCACTTCGACAACCCAGCGGCCACTTGGGACGAACTCCGTGAGCGTCTGGTAGACATTGCTGAAAGCTGCTTAACGATGGCCCATGGGGATGGCTCTTTGGTGGCCTACGAGATGATCCACGATGAGCAGCATGTTGCCCTCCGTGAGGCCAGCGCCAAGCTACCGCTGAGCGTCAATCAGCAAAAGGCCGTGAGCAAGGCATTGGAGATCCTTGAGGCAGCTCAGGAGCGCTTGGAAGGCCGACCGGGGAAGCTGGTCGAGATCGTAAGGGACCTCAAGGGCGAAGCTTGTAGCACGCCTGTAGCCTCGTCTCCATCCCTATCTGTTTTACCGCCTCAAGAGCCCCTAACGTGGGACTACCTGTCCAACCAGTACCTGACCGAGCACAGCGTCAACATCAAGGATTCCACCAAGGCGAGCATGTTGGTCAATTACAAGGCCATCAAGGGCGCCTTTGAGGAAACCGGATTGACGGACTTGAGGAACCACAACCGGGACCACATGGTGGCAATCAGGACGGCCTTGCTTGTGGGTCGTCAACACTCAACCGTGAACAACATCCTAACCAAGATGATGACCGTCATGGACTGGGCAGTGGATAACGACTACTTGACCAAGGCTTACACCTCCAATCTCAAACTGACCAAGGGAACCGATAGCAAGCGTGAAGGCTTCACCAAGGATCAAGTAGTCGCCCTCATGAACCATTCGGCAAAACTGCCAGCCGACTCATGGGAACGCTGGGGCCTGTCCCTTCTGGCAATCACTGGGGCTCGTGTCGGAGAGATCGCCTACCTGACCAAGCAGGACATCAAGCAGGTCGATGGCCTCTGGTGCATTCATATCAATGAAAATGGCCCCAACAAGTCGATCAAGAACAAGCACAGCGACCGAACCATTCCCCTGATTGACGGCGCATTCAACACGTTTGAGCTGAAAGAGTTCCTCAAGGCTGTCGAAGCGGGCGCCCTACCTTCTGATCATGGCGTCAATCCAGTGAAGGCCAGTAAGAACCTCGGTCTCTTGATGAAGGAAATCCTTGGGGAGACCCGTGAGACAACCCAGACGCTGCACTCGCTGAGACACTTCTTGTCGTCCGCCCTGCAAGCTGAAGGGGTTCCCGTAGCTTTCGCTCAAGCCATCACCGGGCACTCATCGCGCACCATCACATTCGGGACCTATGGCTCTGCAATTCCTGTAGGGAAGCTCGCTGAGGAACTCAAGAAGGTGCTCAAGGCATAGACCCAGCGGGAGCACGAGGATATTTGGCGCCAGTAACGAGCTGAGCTCAGCAGGACGCTGCATAAGGCTGTACTACAAGCTACCCACGCTGAGAGCCATCCGTCGGATTGTCACCGCGAAAAACGCCATTAATCGATTGCACATTGACATCATAGATGCGCGTCACCGAGACTAACCAAATAACCATCACAGCGATAGGGATATCCCGCAATGAAAAAGCGCTCCTTCCTGGTTCCCCTGGCCACTCTGGCCGCAGCCATAGCTACAGAACAGGCTTCCGCCCTAACTTCTCATGACGTTGTCGAGCCCAGCTCAGAAGCCAAGAACACATTTCAAGCTGAAGCTCAAAGCGAGAATCTTTCTGTTCGCGGTGGCAATGATCTGTTCGCCTTCGTTCTCAAGCGCGGGGATCAGGGGCAACTGATGGCTTACCACAGTTCCCATAGCTCCCACTCTTCGCACAGCTCCCATAGCTCCCACTACTCGGGTCGATAATGGCTTTCTCTCATACGCTCGTCTTTGATGAGCGGCTTTATGACGCACAGGTTTTGCAGAAAGCTGCTTATCGATCGATCAATGCCCTGACGGTTGATATCACACCCGATGAGGGACAGTTTATCTGCGCTTTGTCATCGAATATCGGCGTGGACGAGCCGTCCTTTCTGTCTGCCATCCAAGAGTTCAAGAAGGATGTGCTCGACTATCAGCTGCGCCACCGATTGGCAGTTGAGACGCAGCCGATCAAGAACCTGATCCTCGGACTGGCCTTTTCAAAAACCGGGCTTATTAGTGAGTAAATTCCAAAAGCTGGAGTTCTACGCGCAGCAACGTCCCTACGAGTTGCTGCCCTTTAAGTTCGACCGCCTGAATGACGACGAGTATGTCATTACCAACATGGCAGGCGAATTTCATGTCATACCGGTGCCGATGCTGGAACCGATCATTAGCAAGACGCTTCCGCTCTCATCAGAGCTAATCCCTACGCTTCGGTCCAAGCAGTTCATTCGCTTCACCAATGAGCAAGCACCACTTCAGCTCCTGGCACTCAAGATTCGCACGCGATTGTCCAGGCTGGCCGAGTTCACCAATCTGCATATCTTTGTAGTGACTCTTCGGTGCGACCATAGCTGTCCATATTGCCAGGTTTCAAGGCAATCGGAGAGCAAAGGCGAATTCGACATGACCACAGAGATGGCAGACAAATCGCTGGATTTCGTCTTTAGGTCTCCCAATCCAGCCATCAAAATTGAATTTCAGGGTGGCGAGCCGCTGCTGAACTTCGAGATGGTGAGGTACGTTGTTCTTGAGGCCAAAAAACGTAACGTCAAGGAAGGACGTGACCTACAGTTCGTCATTGCGACCACGCTTTCGCTACTGACCGATGACGTGCTCGACTTCTGTAAGCAGCACAACATCGTGCTTTCATCTTCGCTCGACGGGCCAATGGATCTGCATAATGCAAATCGCCCACGACCAGCCCGAGATAGTCATCAGCGTTTCGAGGAAGGCTTGAAGAAAGCCCGTGCAGCCCTCGGCTATGACCAAGTGTCAGCCCTGATGACAACCACAGATATAAGCCTGCCACGAGCACGCGACATCATTGATGAATACTTGCGTCTGGGCTTTGATGGCATCTTCCTCCGCACGCTCTCCCCTTACGGTTTTGCGATCAAGACCAAAAAATTCATGTCGTATGACACGGAGCGCTGGCTGGAATTTTACAAGGAAGGCCTTGAGTACATCATTGAGCTAAACAAGTCCGGCATACGATTTGTAGAGCAGTATTCTTCGCTCGTGCTGACAAAAATGCTGACATCAGGGGACCCTGGGTTTGTTGATTTGATGAACCCTGCCGGTGCTGGTATCGCAGCCATCGTGTTCAACTACGACGGATCGGTCTACGCCTCAGATGAAAGCCGTATGCTTGCCGAAATGGGTGATCATACGTTCCGTCTGGGCAACATTCTTGAGCACTCGTATGAGGAGATCATCCTCTCTGATCAGCTTCTGGATGCACTGGAAAACTCTTTCACCTTAAGCGCTCCAATGTGCTCTGACTGTGCATTTGAACCTTACTGTGGAGCGGAGCCCGTCTACCATCACGCCATTCACAAGGACGTGGTAGCAAGAAAACCTGAGTCCTCTTTCTGCAAGCGAAATATGGCGATTTTCAAGCATCTCATTGAGCTGATGGGAAGTGATGAGCAAACAAAACGGATTTTTATGGGTTGGGCCAACCGATGCTGAAACTCGGCGGAAAGATTATCCGCATCCATGCGGTTGATGTTCATAGGGACCTCACTCTGCTCAAGGTGTCGACCAGCCGGAATTTGCCTGAAGTCTTGCGACGGGAAATAGCCTACTTGGTTTCCGATCAGGAGATCCCCCGAGGATTCGCGCACTACCTTCTGCTTGAGAAACATCGGCAGTTGGTTGAGGTACTGCCTTCCGACTCTGATTACTCGATCCTACCGAATGACTACAGCTACATCGGTGACGGTGACGTTATCCGGCTTTCAGCAGATCGACAGAGCATTAGCGTGCTATTTCGAGCGTCGTCGCCGCACAACAGCATCCTGGTCACCGAGCAGTGTAATCATTACTGTCTTATGTGTTCACAACCGCCTAAGGCAGCTGATGACTCGTGGATACTTGACGAAATCGAGAGCCTGATTCCACTTATTCCAAAAGATACCCGCGAACTGGGGTTTACTGGGGGCGAGCCGACAACCAATCGGGAGCGCTTCCTTAAGATCATCAGCCTGACAAAAAGTTATCTGCCGAGAACCGCAATCCACATTCTCTCGAACGGGCGCAGCTTCAAAGACCCAGCGTTCGCTGAAAAGTATGCGCAGATTGAATTGCCCGACGCGATGATCGGAATCCCTGTCTACTCAGACGATCCGACGCTGCATGACTACATCGTCCAGGCCCAAGGCGCATTCGATGAAACCATTCAGGGCATTCTCAATCTGAAGCGCTTGGGCCAGAAAGTTGAGATCCGAGTCGTCATTCACAAGCTATCGGTGCAGCGCCTGCCTGAACTGTGTGAGTTCATCGCACGTAATCTGCTGTTTGTTGACCATGTAGCGCTGATGGGCCTTGAGATGATGGGCTTCACCAGGGCCAATCTCGATGAGCTGTGGATCGACCCAGTCGAGTACAAAGACACGCTCAGCAAATCGGTTGGCATTCTGGCCAAGTACGGCATGAATATCTCGGTCTATAACCATCAGCTGTGCTTGGTGAATCCAGACATCCAGCCCTACTACCGCAAATCAATCAGCGACTGGAAGAATGAGTACGCGCCTGAGTGCCAGAGCTGCACAAAACAGCGAGAGTGCGGGGGCTTTTTCGCATCAGGTGTTAAATTCGGCTACAGCAAGCACCTAATCCCATTCTGACTTTGGCTTCAAATCTGTCAGCAGCACAACACCTCGATGCGAGCGATTGGCTTACCCGTAGCGTTCGCGCAGGCGTTTTTCGGGCATGCTGGACCGTTGAGAAGACCAACGGAGTTGTTTCCACAGTCCTGAGCTGACAGCCAGAAAAATCGACTTCGTGTAACGCTTGTCAGGCGACGATCCTCACCCAGGCAATGCCAATGGGTGGGGCTGAAGTTGCATCGAACCGGCTCAATCTGACGGGCTTCGAAAAACCCTCACTATGTCAGTCCTTCCAAGCTTTACCTGACCACCCAGCGCGGTCCCTCCTCCAATCACCCGAAAAATCGATCTCCTAAAACGCTCACCACACGACGATTCCAACTCAGGTAATGCGATGGGATGGGGTCGCGCTTGCACCTCACCTGCGGTCCTCTGCTGGGTTTGCAAAAGCCCTCACTGTATCCGGCTATGCAAAACCCCTCACTATGGCAACAGGCACTCCCGCTTGTTGATCAGCCAACAGGAGGGGCCTGTCATGATCATCACCCTACTCACGTCCAACCAGCTTGATGAACTGGAGCAGCGAATTGCAGCCCGAGCCGATGCCCTGATTGCAGCTCGAACGGGACGCATCCAGATCAAGCCCAAGCCATCCAACGAGATCACCCCCAGCAACCGAGGCAGACCGCCCAAGTCAATCGCCAATCCTTTCCATGTATTCATCGGCCCACCCACCAGTTATGGTCGTTATCCCTTGTTCGCGATGGACATTATTGAGGGCATCGCACGGTTGGACTGGTATGACCGACGAACCGGTACTGGCGGGAAATCCATGCCGTTGTCCGTTCGGAATCTCGTGGTCATCCTTGAGATGCTCGAAAAGGTGACATCGGAATCTGTCAGCCAGACTCTACGCTTGTCGGAAAGACACGCCCAAAGATACGTCAAGGCAATCGAACTAATCATCCCGCACATGATGAAGGCCAGGCCCAAATCGCTGATTCTCAACATGGAGGAAATCCACGAGCCCGGTAACCGCGACTGGGAAAACGTCGACGAACTGACCCAGCCAAGCACCGATGAATTAGCCAAGTTGCATCACGACCTTCGGACTTTGGGAGCGATTGAATTACCGCCGCATGTATAGAAGATAAACCTTTGGAGACCAGTTCGACCAATTTGAAGGATCCATGCTGATGGTCTCCAGATCGAGGCTGTGGCCTTCCCGATGATTGCACGCATCACGCTGACCGCTTACCCAAAAGAGCCCCGTAAAGCCGACCCAACGTGAGATCGGTTGGAGCTAACTCAGCCCAAATCTGGGCAGTGTTCAATTAATGACCAACCTATTTGCCCGTCGCTGGGCAATCAACCAATCCAGTTCTTCTGATAGCGCCTTTCATGCCACGCCGGTTCCCTTTGTCGGGGTCTGGATGACCGGCTGTGGGTGCGACCTGAAGGGCGCTACCAAAAGGAAATCGACAATGGACATGAACAACACCACCGACACTCTGCTGCCTATCGCTATCGAGGGGCACACCTTCAAGCCAAACACTGATGGCCTGTGGAGCCTCAATGAAATCCATCAGACCTTGAGCCTTGCTGATGCTAAGCGACCTGGCCAATGGAGTAACGAGATCCGAACTGCTCTCGACCATAGTGGAAATTTCCATCTTGCTCATGGTGGCGCCAATCCAGGCACATGGGCAACCGAGGCCGGGACCATCGCTTACGCCATGTGGGTCTCACCTGACTTCTATCTGATGGTTGTTCATGCCTTCGTGACAATGCGCAACGACTCCATTCTGAGCGCCCGTATGGCTCTACTCGCAGCCGCTGAAGCAGACACCAAGCTCGCAAAGGCCATCCCTAAGGTTGATCTCGTAGATCGCCGATTGGCCGGTAACGGTGTCCCTTGGAATGAAGCCTGTCGAATGGCTGGGGTGACCAAGCCTCAACTGGCTAAACAGTATCTGGTCCACATCCAACGCTTCATCTCCAAGGATCACCCGACCGAGTACAAAACGATCCTCAAGCCGTCCGCTACAGGATTCGCTGGGGGCTTCTTCAAGTCCTGCTCAGTGAGCTATGGCAATGACGATGGTTTCCGGGTCACTGCCAAGGGCCTTGCGTGGCTCCAAGGTAAGGCGCAGGAGATCAATACCGCTATCGCTGAGAGAGCCCGTAGGAAGGCCGCTGAGCGCCGCAAGAAATAACCTTAAGGAGAAACCCAATGGACGGCTACAGGCTGCCTATCTGGTCTGCGTGGCTGTCCATCTGGCCTTGTTGGGCGGTAACTACCGTCACCCGGCTGTATGGGCTTTTCAAGGGGCCTTAACGAGAAAATACAGAAAATCTGGGAATGACCTCCTCATTGCATCTACAGGCTCAGGTTCCCCCGTGTGCCCTCGCGCAGGCGCCATAGGGCCCCCTCGCAGGCAGGCGATAAGGACCCTCAACGATGGGACAAAGGTGGGGCAAAGCTGCTACAAAAGCTCTGGACAGGCCCAACGACGGCTCCCTACAATCGGGCCTTCCTGATCCTCTCAGGGATTACTTCAAAGCAGCGGCTTCAGCATCGGCCACACGTTATCCAACAGCCGAGGCTGAGCTTCAGCAGTAGGGTGAATTCCATCACTCTGAACCATGGAAGGCACGCCACCTATGCCCTCCAGCAAGAAAGGCACCAAGGGAATGTCATTCTCTTCGGCTACTTTGGGGAATACTTCAGCGAAAGCAGTCGTGTAGCGAACACCGTAATTTGGCGGTAAGCGCATACCCAAAAGCAGCACCTTGGCCCCCGCCTTCTTCGACTGCTGAATCATGCCAGCAAGGTTTTGTTGCAATTGCGCTGGGGGCATTCCACGCAGACCATCGTTACCCCCCAGTTCGAGGATCACCAGCTCCGGCTTATGCTCTGCAAGCAGCGCTGGCAGCCGCGCCTGGCCTCCCGCACTGGTGTCGCCACTGATGGAGGCATTGACCACTTTATCGTCGAAACCCTCCTGTTTGAGCCGTTGTTCGAGCAACGACACCCACCCCAAGCGGGTATCCAGTCCGAAACCGGCGCTGATACTATCGCCAACGATCAGGACAGTACCCGCCGCTGCGTTCTGGGCCATGCACAACAAGGCCAGGCCAGCACTCAAAAACCATACACGCATCGGATTCTCCATGGGCGCAAGCATTCTCACCGCGAAGAACCTCAGCAAAGTGGTCCCTAGCGCGGAAGGTGAACTGACTATCCTGCACGAACTCAGCCTGGAACTGAACCAGGGCGACAGCCTGGCCATCGTCGGCGCGTCCGGTTCCGGCAAATCCACCCTCCTCGGCTTGCTTGCCGGGCTCGACTTGCCGAGCAGCGGCGAAGTCATCCTCGCCGGCCAAGGCTTGAGCAATCTGGATGAAGACCAGCGCGCGCGTATTCGCGCCGAGCATGTCGGCTTCGTCTTTCAATCGTTTCAACTGCTCGACAGTCTCAATGCGCTGGAAAACGTCATGCTGCCGCTGGAACTCGACGGCCGCAAAGACGCGCGTGAGCGTGCCACCGAACTACTCCAGCGGGTTGGCCTGGGCCAGCGCCTGACTCACTCGCCGCGCCAGCTCTCCGGGGGCGAACAGCAGCGCGTGGCGATTGCCCGTGCCTTTGCCGCCGAGCCCGATGTGTTGTTTGCCGACGAGCCGACCGGCAATCTCGACAGCCACACCGGCGAGCGCATCAGCGATCTGCTCTTCGAATTGAACAAGGAACGCGGCACCACTCTGGTGCTGGTCACCCACGACGAACGTCTGGCCCATCGCTGCCGGCGTCTGATCCGTCTTGAAGCGGGGTTGCTGGTCGCCCCTCTGGAGCCTTGATGGCACGTCTGCCGTTGTTGCGTCTGTTCAGTCTTGCCCTGCGCCAGCTCATGCGCGATGCCCGCGCCGGTGAGTTGCGCGTGTTGTTCTTTGCGCTGGTGGTCGCCGTCGCGGCGAGCACGGCCATCGGCTATTTCGGCGCCCGCCTCAACGGCGCCATGCTGCTGCGCGCGACCGAATTCCTCGGCGCCGATCTGGTGCTGGAAGGCAGCTCCCCGGCCCGCGAGGAACAAATCCGCAGCGGCACCGAGCTGCGCCTGAATCATGCGCAAGTGGTGGAATTCTCCAGTGTCATCGCCACTGACAACGGCATCCAGTTGTCGAGCATCAAAGCCGTCGACCGCGCCTACCCGCTGCGAGGCGAACTGAAAAGCGCCCCGGCGCCCTTCGCCGCCGAAGACATTGGCGGCGAGCCGCAACCGGGTGAAGCCTGGGTCGAGGCGCGCCTGCTGACCGCGCTGGACCTCAAAATCGGCGACAGCATCGATGTCGGCATGAAGACCTTGAAGCTGAGCCGCGTGCTGACGTACGAGCCGGATCGCGCCGGCAATTTCTACAGCCTGACGCCGCGGGTGATGATCAACCTCGACGACCTCGCCGCAACCGGCGTGGTGCAACCCGGCAGCCGCGTAAGTTATCGCGAACTATGGCGCGGCGAGCCGCAGGCGCTGGAAACCTATCGGCAATTGATCAAACCGGGGCTCGCGGCCAACCAGCGAATTCAGGACGCCCGCGACGGCAACCGGCAGATTGGCGGTGCGCTGGGCAAGGCCGAGCGCTACCTGAATATGGCCAGCCTGGTTGCCGTGTTGCTGGCCGGTGTGGCGGTGGCACTGTCGGCCAATCGATTCGCCAGTCGACGTTTCGACGCCAGCGCCCTGTTGCGTTGCCTCGGTTTGTCACGCCGGGAAACCATGGTCTTGTTCAGTCTGCAGTTGACTGTGCTTGGGCTGATTGCTGCGGTCAGTGGGGCGTTGCTCGGCTGGCTCGCTCAACTGGGTTTGTTCGCGCTGCTGCACGACCTGCTGCCGAGCGACGTGCCGCCGGGTGGCCTGTTCCCGGCCATTGCCGGTATTGGCACCGGGCTGGTGGCACTCGCCGGTTTCGCCTTGCCGCCACTGGCTGCACTCGGTCGTGTTCCGCCGCTGCGGGTATTGCGCCGCGACATGCTGCCGATTCCGTCGAGCACGTGGATGGTCTACGGCGCAGCACTCGGTGCGCTCGGGCTGATCATGTGGCGTCTGAGTCTGGATCTGCTGCTGACATTCGCCCTGCTCGGTGGCGGCGTGGTTGCCGCGGTGGTACTGGGCGGGTTGCTGTTATTGCTGTTGCAAAGCCTGCGGCGGATGCTCGCTCGAGCTTCTCTGCCTTGGCGCCTGGGTCTGGGGCAATTGCTGCGCCACCCGTTGGCAGCGGCCGGTCAGTCGCTGGCATTTGGCCTGATTCTGCTGTCGATGGCGCTGATCGCTTTGCTGCGCGGCGAGTTGCTCGACACTTGGCAGAATCAGCTGCCAAAAAACGCCCCCAACTATTTCGCCTTGAACATCTTGCCAGGGGACAAACAGGCCTTTGCCGATCACCTGGTGAAAGTCTCCGCGCAGGCCGCGCCGCTCTACCCGGTCGTGCCGGGGCGGCTGATCAGCATCAATGGCGATCCGGTGCAGCAGATCGTCAGCAAGGATTCGGCCGGTGATCGTGCGATTCAGCGCGACCTGAGTCTGACCTGGGCAGCGGACTTGCCGGCGGGCAACAAGCTCACCGCCGGTGAATGGTGGAACGATCAGCCCACCGGCGACGTACCGGGGGTTTCGGTGGAAGGCAAGGTTGCCGAAAGCCTCAAGCTGAAACTCGGCGATCACATGGTGTTCAATGTCGGCGGGGTCAATCGCGAGGCCCGAGTGACCAGCCTGCGCGAGATCAACTGGGACAATTTCCAGCCTAACTTCTTCATGATCTTCCAGCCCGGCACATTGAAGGATTTGCCGGCGACCTATCTGACCAGTTTCTATCTGGCACCGGGTCATGATCAGCAGATCGTCGAACTGTCGCGCACCTTCCCGGCGGTGACCATCCTCCAGGTCGAAGCCCTGCTCGAACAGCTGCGCAGCATCCTCGCCCAGGTCACTCTGGCGGTGGAATACGTGTTGTTGTTTGTGCTGGCAGCGGGGATGGCGGTGCTGTTCTCTGGTCTGCAGGCGACGCTGGATGAACGCATTCGTCAAGGTGCGCTGTTACGCGCATTGGGTGCCGAACGGCAGTTGCTGATCAAGGCGCGGCGTATTGAATTCGGTTTGCTGGGTGCAGTCAGCGGCCTGCTCGCGGCGATTGGCTCGGAAGTGGTGAGTCTGGTGCTGTACCGCTTTGCCTTTGACCTGCCGTGGCATCCACATCCATGGCTGCTGGTGCTGCCATTGATTGGCGCGGCGCTGATCGGCGGCGCCGGCGTGTTCGGCACACGTCGCGCGCTGAATGCGAGCCCACTGACAGTGTTGCGCGAGGGTTGATAGACTCCAGCGGTCTTAATCACAAGAAGTTACCATGAGCCGTTATCGCCCTCCCCGCACCGCCGGCACCGCGCTGATCACCCCCGAAGGTGAAGCGCGGATGCGCGCCGAGTTCCATGAGCTGTGGCATGTGCGCCGCCCCCAGGTCACGCAAGCTGTCAGTGAAGCGGCGGCGCAGGGTGATCGCTCGGAAAACGCCGAGTACACCTACGGCAAAAAGATGCTGCGCGAGATCGACAGCCGGGTGCGCTTTCTGACCAAACGCCTGGAAGCGCTCAAGGTCGTCAGCGAGAAACCCAGCGACCCGAATAAAGTCTATTTTGGCGCTTGGGTGACCATCGAAGACGAAGACGGCAAACAGTCGCGCTACCGCATCGTCGGCCCGGATGAACTGGATTTGAAATCGGGTCTGATCAGCATCGACTCGCCGCTGGCCCGCGCCTTGATTGGCAAGGCGCTGGACGCGGAAGTCCGGGTGCAGACGCCAACCGGCGAGCAGTTCGTTTACATCGTGGCGATTGAATACCCCTGAGCCGGATCAACGACGGGTAATCAGACCTTGGCGCGCGACGCGGGTCAGTTGCTTGATCATTTCCGGCGCATCTTCTGCACTGGACGCCTGAATCACTGCAAGATCGAAACTGTCATTGGCAAACCGCGCCAGCGACTCGCCGTCTTCAACGAACTGGATCAGGAACGCGGCAGGACCGCCGCTGCGACGTGGCCAGCCATCGAGATAACGCAACAGCGTCGGCTGATGTTTGCCGCCAAGAAGGATTTTCGGGTTGCGCTGGGTGATATGTGCCGTGATCGGCGCGGGACGTGCTGGAGGGCGTAGTGCGTTCATCGTGTCGTGTCTCTGCCTCAAATGTCTGCATGGCAGGTGAGAGGCAACACCGAACCAGCGCTTTAGCGGTATTTCGAAGCCCTGTTCCAGCTTCTGACGGCAACTGTTGAAGTCACCTGGCGCCCCGCAAGTAGCTGTTTAAATCGGCGCATGGGCAACATCCTAGAGAACGTGACCGATCGGTGTCAAGAATCAGCCGCAACAAAAAAAGGCCCGCTCAATGCGGGCCTTTTGCTTGAGCCAGAGCCTTCAACCGGCGATGGCGCGATCCGCCGAAAGCTTGCGGGCGCCTTCGATCAGCACCGCGATGCTGCCGGCCAGCAAGGCCAGGGCGAACTCATAACCGTTGTTGGCCATGAACAGACCGTTGCCGATATGCACCGAGAAAATCGCGACCAGCGAGAGGAACGCCAGACCCAGCGCCGCCGGACGAACCAGCAGACCGATGATCAGCGCCAGACCGGCGAAGAATTCGGTACCGCCCGCCAGCGAAGCCATCAGGTAGCCCGGGGTCAGACCGATGCTTTCCATCCATTGCGCGGTGCCGGCCAGGCCGTAACCACCGAACAGACCAAAGAGTTTCTGCGAACCGTGGGCGGCGAAGATCACGCCGACAGCAATGCGCAGGACAGTCAGGCCGTAACCGGCACGGGTGAACAGAACCTTGTTGATCAGAGAGCTCATGGTGCATTCCTTGTGGTGCAGAAGTGTTTATGTGTTTGGGTTGGTCGCCATATTAATCAGTTTATTCCATGTTTAAAGCGCAAATATTTCGCCATAACAATCGAATTATTAGATTACTTCCGTGTGACCACTTTCTGCTGCGCGGGCTCCAGAGACTCGCGCTGTCGGTCGAATGCCAAGTAGTACTTGTTCACGCTATTAACATAGCTGACCGGCCCCATTCCCACCTGCTCCATGGCGATGCGCTCGACCTGAAAAAACCATTGGTTGGGGTTCAAGCCGCGACGGCGGGCTTCGGCGCGCATGCCCTGCACGCGTTCCGGGCCGATGTTGTAGGCCGCGAGCGTAAACGCCATGCGCTCGCGCTCGTTGAGCTTGGGACTGTTGAAGAACTTGCGGCGGATCATTGCCAGGTACTTGGCACCGGCCTGCACGTTTGCATCCAGATTCTGGATATTGTTGACACCCACCCGTTGTGCGGCGGACGGCGTGATCTGCATCAACCCGGTCGGCCCGCTGCCGCTGCGGGCATTGGGCTGCAAGCGCGATTCCTTGAAGGCCAGCGCGGCGAGGTTGAGCCAGTCCATGTTTTGCGCATCGGCGTGTTTCTGCAGGGTTGGGCGCAACTTCTCCAGACGTTGGCGATCAGCCTTGGCCAGCGGATTGTGCACTTGATACAGGCGTCGGTAGATGCGCAGAAACGCCGCGTCTTCGTTTGAGGGTTTCTTGTAACCGGTGAGAAAGCGATCGATGCTTGCACGCAACATCGACGCGTCGCGTCGCACGAACCAATGCTCCTCGCCCGGCTCGCCGAGGTTGAGTTGCCGGTCGAGACGCAGCTTCGGCAGAATCTTGCCCCAGCGTTCGGCAATCGGTTGTTCGACAATGGTCAGGTGAAAGATCCCGCCCTGGACCATTTCCAGCACATCCTCCACCGCCAGCGTCGGATCGACCCATTCGATGTTGATCGGCGCCAGTTTGTGCAGCGCCAGTTTCTGATTGAGCTGACTGACCGCCTCCCCCGCGGCGCTGCCGGTTGGTAACGCGAGGGTCTTGCCGGAAAGCTGCTCGACTTTGGTGTAGCGCCGCTCGCCCTTGATACCGACCAGCACCAACGGCACATTACTGGCGATCGGTTCGCTGCTGGCGACCGCATAACCGGATGGCAGATCGAGCAACTCGCCCGGCGCGACCATGTCGCCCTCGCCACGCTGCAAGGCACCGAGCAATTGGTCCTTGGCTTTGGGAATGATCTTGAGGGTGACTTCCTGGCCGTCGCGGGCATGGCCGTTGAGGTATTGCTCGAACGCGCGCAGGCGATGGTATTCGACGCCGATGGCCTGGCCCTGAACTTCGCCGGAGCTGTTGCGGCTCTGATTGACCAGCACGCGCAACACTCGGCTGCTGCGGATATCCGACAGGTCGCGCACTTTCGTCGCTGGCACGGCTTGCAGCGGCCCGGGCAGGCGCGCGACCGCCGTCATCGGCAGCAGCAACGCACCACACAACAGGAGCAAAACCGAGGGACGAAACATCCACTCTCCGAAAGGATACGGGGCGATTGCGCCGTCAAATAGGCGACATCACCGGCGAAAACAGAGCGCTTTGTGCGCTGGTAAAGTGCGAGAGACTGGCACAGTGATGGCATTACTGCCACCCCACGGTCTTCCGCGGCCTCAACAGACAGTCATAAGTCATTGTAGTTCTTGGCTTTTCTTATGAATCTACAGCTCTGGTATGCTTTCCGGCCTTCGGCCCGAGGTAGCAACCATGCAACTCATCGATATCGGCGTCAACCTGACCAACCCAAGTTTCGCCGACAAACACCAGGGCGTGCTTGACCGCGCCTATGCCGCCGGGGTCTGCCAACTGGTGCTGACCGGCACCAGCGTCGAGGGCAGCGAACAGGCGCTGGAGCTGTGCCAGCAACTCGATGAAAGCGGCCAGCGACTGTTCGCCACTGCCGGTATTCACCCGCACTCGGCCAGTGACTGGAACGCCGACAGCGCCCGCCGCTTGCGCAGTTTGCTGAAGGAATCGAACGTCGTTGCCGTAGGCGAATGCGGACTGGACTTCAACCGCGATTTCTCTCCCCGCCCGCAACAGGAGAAAGTCCTCGAAGAACATTTGGCAATGGCGGTCGAGCTGCAACTGCCCGTGTTTCTGCATGAGCGCGATGCCAGTCAGCGTTTGCTGGAAATCCTCAGAGATTTCCGCGATCAACTGCCGGCCGCTGTGGTGCATTGCTTCACTGGCGAACAAAAAGCCTTGTTCAGTTACCTCGACCTGGATTTGCACATCGGCATCACCGGCTGGATCTGCGATGAACGCCGAGGCACGCATCTGCATCCGTTGGTCAAAGAGATCAAACCGGGGCGGTTGATGCTGGAGAGCGATGCGCCTTATCTGCTGCCGCGCACGCTGCGACCGAAACCGAAAAACGGCCGCAATGAGCCGGCATATCTGACCGAAGTGCTGCGCGAGGTTGCGCTGCATCGCGGCGAGACCGAAGAAGCACTGGCCGCGCATACCACCGCGTGCGCCCGGGTTTTCTACAACCTTCCGACATTGGTTTGAACCGCAAAAAGATCGCAGCCTGCGGCAGCACCTACACCGGTACGGCGTAAATCCTGTAGGAGCTGCCGGAGGCTGCGGTCTTTTGATCCGCATCAACAAACGGCTCTCAGCATAGCGGCACAATACTGGCACCTTGCCAAAACTGTTTCCGCTATCAGAGAAGACCTTCCATGGGTGCCTGGCTTAGCAATATCTCGCTGAAATACAAATTCTGGGCGGTCAACGCCGTTGCCTTCGTCACGACTCTGCTGCTGGCGCTGTACGCCGTGCACCTCGAACAGCAGGCGCGTAGTCATGCCGCCCAAGCGTCTGCTCAGGCCCAGGCGCAATTACTCAAGGCCTGGCCGTCCGGGCAGCCATTGCCCAAATTCGCTCAGCTACTTACTTTCAAACGCGGTGAGGCGCCACGGCTCAACGATCAGCCACTGCTGGAAGTCACCGAGAGCGACGGCTGGAACGCGATCAATACTTCGCCGCTGTTTGGCGAGAACCCGTTACTCGGCGCAGAAGTGTTCAGCCGTGCCGACGGCGGGCGAGCAGCCGTCATCGCCTATGCACCGAGCCTGAGCCAAGTGTTCAGCGAACGCTTCGCTAACTATGCGTTGGCGGTGTTCATCCTGATGCTGGCGATGCTTGGCGCTTCGCAACTGCTGATCCGTTTTCTGCTCAGCCAGCTGAACACGCTGAAAGACGTCATGCTGCACGTTGAACAGTCCGGTGATTTATCGGCGCGCGTGCCGCTGGCTGGCAAGGACGAAGTCGGGCAGATGGCCAATGCCTTCAACGCGATGCAGGCCGGTTATCAACGCGTGGTAACCACGGTGGCCAATAGCGCACGGCAACTGGATGTCGGCACCGCGCGGCTGGCGTCGAGCATGAATGAAGTGCGTCAGGGCATGCTTGGCCAACAAAGCGAAACCGATCAGGCGGCGACGGCCATCAACGAAATGACCGCCACCGTTTATCACATCGCGCAGCATGCAGGCGCCACCCGCGATTTGTCGAAAGCTGCCGATGGCTTGGCTGGCAGCGGCCAGCAAGTGGTCGCACGGGTGCAACATTCGATTGCCGGGTTGTCCAGCGGGGTGCAGCAAACGGCGCAAATGATTCAACGCCTGGCCGAGGACAGCCAGAAGATCAACGGCGTGGTCAGCGTGATTCACAGCATCGCCGAACAGACCAACTTGCTCGCGCTCAATGCCGCGATTGAAGCCGCACGCGCCGGGGAGATGGGCCGCGGTTTCGCCGTGGTCGCCGATGAAGTGCGCAACCTGGCCAAACGTGTGCAGACCTCGACCGACGAGATCACCAGCATGGTTTCGGCGTTGCAGGCCGGCACCCGCGATGCGGTGGATTTCATGCAGGAGAGTTCCTACAAGGCTGACGATTGCGTGCAACAGGCGCAAGAAGCTGGCGCGGCGCTGGCGGAGATCACCGGCGCGGTGGCGCAGATGCGTGAAAGCAATACGCAGATTGCCGTGGCGGCGGAACAACAGAGTCAGGTCGCCGAAGAGATGAACCGGGCGGTGGTGAGTATTCGGGACGTGACCGAGAACACTGTGCGGCAGACCGTGGATTCGGCGACGACGAGCAATGAGTTGGCGACGTTGGCTGGGGCGCTCAACAAGGCGATCGGGCAGTTGAAGCTCTAAGATCAAAGGATCGCAGCCTGCGACAGCTCCTACAGGGGGAAAGCATTCCAATGTGGGAGCTGCCGCAGGCTGCGATCTTTTTTGTACATCATGCCTATGATGCCAATAGCCAACCTCGATTCGCCGCCCTCCCCGCGCGGGCCTATTCTTCAACCATGAAGTTCAACATGGATTGAGGAGTAGTAAACATGGGCAAACGTCACCCCAACCTTCCTGCGTGGCAATGGCGCGCCTACCCGGGCAATCATCAGCACCCGACCAATCTGGTGCTGCACCTGCTGGCCGTGCCGTTGTTCATCGTCGCGTTCCTGCTGATCGTCTCCGGGGTTTTCAGCCTGAGCCTGGCCAGTGTGGCGATCGGCGTGATCGGCATCATCGCGGCGCTGGGTTTGCAGCGCCAAGGTCACAGCCTGGAGGCGCAAGCCTCCGAGCCGTTCAGTGATCGCAAAGATGCGGTATCGCGCTTGCTGGTCGAGCAGTTTCTGACCTTCCCGCGCTTCTTTCTCAGCGGTGGCTGGTGGCGTGCCTGGCGTGAGCGCCACCGTCGGCATTGACTCAGGCGAAGATCGTGACCGTCTGGCGGCTCATGGCAATCAGTTCTCCCTCAGCACTCCACAGCTTCGCGGCGACATGGCCGTAGCCGTCGGCGGCGTATTCGATATCGGCGAGGTATTGGCACCAATCCAGCGTACTCAAGTCGTGTAGCGGCTGGACGAATTCGATGGTCCAGGTCAACGTGCTACCCGGCGCAGGCTTCTTCAGATACGGCAACAGCGCCGGTGGCCAGGCATCAACCAGAGCCAGCAGATGCGCCTCGTTGACCGGCTCCTCTTTGACATCCCCACGCAAGCGCACCCACCCGCCCATCTGGCGCGATGGCGTCCCGGTGAACGGCATGCCGCCGATGGTCCAGCGCATCGCCAGATGGCGCATGAACTCCGGAGTCACGCCTTTGATGTAAGGCAACTCCTGGCATTCGTCCCAATGTTTCATGGTCGGCGCCGGGTACGCTTCAACAGCTACTTCCGAGGGCCGCGAGGCTCCGAAGCTGCCTTGAATGATCGTCACCACCTGACCATTTTGCATGGCCCGGCCCAACACCTGACTGACGGCTTTGCCTTCGCGCAGCACATCGACCTCGAAACTCACGGGCACTTCGGGTTCGACCGGGCCGACAAAGGTGATCGCCAGCGAGCGCACCGGGCGCTGCGCAGGCACCTTGGCGCGCATGGCTTCAAATTGCAGCGCGGCCACCAACCCGCCAAAACTGGCACGGCCCTGACCCCATTCGGCAGGAATGGTCACTTCAGGTTGTTGGCGGACAGCATCGAGCAGATCGCAAAAGCGCATGACAACCTCAGAGAGCGAGAAGGAATGCAGCGATCTTAACCAGAGCTGTGGGGTACCGCAGCGTCTATTCCGGTCAAATGGGCTGACAGAAAGGCCTTGGAGTACCACAGCCCCTGTAGGAGCTGCCGCAGGCTGCGATCTTTTGATTTTGATTTGAAAAAAACGAGATCAAGATCAAAAGATCGCAGCCTTCGGCAGCTCCTACAGGGGGGGGTGGCGATATCAGGATTTGAAGCAGCGGGCGCTGAGTTTTTCCAGGACTTGGTCGGCCTTCAGCTCTGCCTTGATCAACCCGGCTTGCCAGGTGGCCACACACGGTTGCAGATCGGTTTCCTGCTCGGCGCGCGCCAGCCATTGCCAGCAATCGTGCCAGTCGCCTAATGCGCCCTGTGCAGACTTCAAATGTTTAAGCGCCGGTTGCGGCAAGCGATCCAGCTCCGGATAAGCTTCGATGCCGTAACGCACGCGCTTGATCAGCAGGCGCAGGCGATGGCGGTCGTGAGCCGGGTCGTGCAGCGCCGCGTCGAGTTTCTGCCACTGCTTGCCGAGGCGTTTTTCAATGCGTTTATCCAGCCCCTTGAGCAAACCCTGGCGCTGAGATGCACGCAGGAAACGCGGAAAAGCATCCAGAATCATCAGCAGTGAGGCCACTTCCGCACTGGCCGCCAGCGCCGGATACGCCTCGGCCATTTGCGCCATGCGCCGCTGCGCCGCCTCGGGTTGATCGTGCTTGAGCAGATACGTCGCGAGCACTTCGCGATCGCGCCACGGCGTGGTCAGATCACCCACTGCCGAAGCCGCTGCTTCCAGTTGCTCGACTCCCGGCAGCCCACGCAGCGGTCGCAACAGGCTGCGCAAACGTCGCACCGTCGTGCGCAAATCGTGCAACGCCTCGGGATCGGTGCGCGCGGCCAGTCGCGCCTGACACGCCAGCAGCCGTACATCCAGGCTCAACACATGAGCCACCAAGCGATCAATCATGGGGTCTACTCCGTAGACAGCTGCAAGTTGCGAGCTACAAGCTTCAAGCTTCAAGCTGAACGCGGTCGCCTTGAGCTTGCCGCTTGCAGCTAAAACTTGCAGCTGCTTTTCTATCTTCCTGCGCGGGATTCGCGAATGTAGAAGCGGGCTTTCTCGGCTTTTTTGCTGCAGCCTTCGAAGCCTTCAAATTGTTGCTGGGTCTTGGCGGCGGTCAGCAGTGACAGGGCTTTGGAGTAACTGACGGTGCCAGCAAAGCCTTCGGCCTTGGCCAGATCCAGCTCATGCCAGGCCGCGTCGAGCTGGCTGCCGCAGCTGTCGCGGTACGCGGTTTTGCCGGCGCACCCGGCCAGAACCAAAGCCATCAACGGTACACAGATCCAGGCTTTCATCACTCACACCTCAAGGTCAGGTCAACAGTCGTGCAGGTAAGACGGTCCGGCAGCGAAAAAGTGCCTCGGCTGCCGGTGAAACCGCGGTGACGCAGAGCATAGCGCTGAAGCGCCAGAGGACCGCGAAAAACGACGTCACTGACGCGCGCAACGACCTTGGCGATTGAGCCGCTTGCGCGATACGTGCATTGTGCAGACTTGTCGGGAGGAAGTTTGATGAAAAAGCGTGTCGCCTTGGTGCTGGGCTCCGGTGGCGCCCGGGGCTATGCCCATATCGGGGTCATTGAAGAAATCGAAAAACGCGGCTACGACATCGCCTGCATCGCCGGTTGTTCGATGGGCGCAGTGGTCGGCGGGATCTACGCCGCCGGCAAACTGGATGACTATCGACGCTGGATCGAAAGCCTCGATTATCTCGATGTGTTGCGCCTGGTCGACGTAAGTTTTCGCCTCGGTGCGATCCGCGGTGAAAAAGTCTTCGGGCAGATCCGCAAGATCGTTGGCGAGATCAATATCGAAGACCTGCGCATCCCCTACACGGCCGTCGCTGCCGACCTCACCAATCAACAGGAAATCTGGTTTCAGGAAGGCTGCCTGCATCAAGCCATGCGCGCTTCGGCGGCGATTCCCAGCCTGTTCACCCCGGTGATGCAGGGCAACCGCATGCTGGTGGATGGCGGCATTCTCAACCCGTTGCCGATCGTGCCGGTGGTGTCCAGTCACTGCGATTTGATCATTGCGGTGAATCTCAATGCGACCAATCAACGTCAATACAAACTGCCGGTGATCGAACGTCCGCCGGCGTTTCGCTCGCGCTTCGACAGCCTGATCACTTCGCTGGGGTCGAAACTGCCGTTTCGGCGCAAACAGGCCGAGCAACTGCTGAAGCTGGAACAGGAAGCGCTGCGCGCGGAAGCGGCGGACATCAATCCGTGGCTTGAAGGCGTCGAGCCGGAAAGCCAGCAACCGGCTGCGGCGCCCGAGCGCGAAGGCGCGCCAAAATCGGCGACCGGTTCATTCATCATCGACAACGTCGGCCCGGCGTCGCTGCTGGATTTGATCAACCAGAGTTTCGAGGTGATGCAGACGTCGCTGGCGCAGTACAAAATTGCCGGTTATCCACCGGATATCCTGATCAACGTGCCGAAACGGGTGTGCCGGTTTTTCGAGTTTTACAAGGCACCGGAGTTGATCGCGCTGGGGCGGGAAATTGCCAGTGATACGCTGGATCGGTATGAGCGCGAGCAAGGGGATCACAGCTGATTTTTTTGCTGACTGTCAGTCCGTCATCGCTAGCAGGGCTAGCTCCCACAGGGGTTTTGTGAACAACCTACAGAGAGATCACAACTAGCTCCAACAGGGGTTTTGTGAACGACGCAATCCAGTGTGGGAGCTAGCCCTGCTAGCGATGGGGCCGCTCAGCCAACCTCACTCAACAGCCGATAACCCACCCCCGCCTCAGTCACGATAAACCGTGGCCGCGTCGGATCATCCGCCAGTTTCTGGCGCAGATGCCCGACCACGATCCGCAGATAATGACTGTCCTCGGTGTGCGTCGGCCCCCAGATATCCTTGAGCAATTGCTGCTGAGTGATCACCCGTCCCGGATGCCGCGCCAGTTGCGCGAGCACGGCGTATTCCTTGCGGGTCAGCGCGACTTCGAGGCCATCGAGCAACACCCGTCGATAAGCGAGATCCACCGTCAGCGGGCCGAAACTCAGCGCGGCCTGCTGCGTTTCACCGGTCGGCGCCTGGCGGAGCAGAGCGCGCACTCTGGCGAGAAATTCCTGAATGCCGAAGGGCTTGGTCACATAGTCATTGGCGCCACCGTCCAGCGCCTCGACCTTCTGCCCTTCACTGGCGCGCACCGACAGCACCAGCACTGGCGTCGTCGCCCATTCGCGAAACTCGCGCAGCACCTGCTGGCCGTCCATGTCCGGCAGGCCGAGATCGAGCACCAGCAAGTCCGGTTTGTTCAGCGCCGCCTGCGCAAGGCCCTCGGACCCAGTGCCGGCCTCGAGGACTTTGTAACCTTGGGACGCGAGGCTGATGCGCAGGAATTTGCGGATCTGCGGCTCATCGTCGATGACCAGGATGGTCGCGGTCTGGCTCATGAATTCACATCAACAGAGAAGATTGGCGAGAGAGTAGCGCAAGCGGCATCAGGCTTCATTGTCCAATCCCGGTTGCGTCTGCAAGGGCAAGTGCAGCGTGATGCAGGTGCCATGGCCATCGATGCCCTCGGCCACCGTGATGCGTCCGCCGTGAGCGCCGACCATGCCCTGACAAATCGCCAGGCCGAGGCCGGTGCCCTGCCCGCCACGATCACCACGCGCAGCGGTGTAGAACATGTCGAATATTTTCGCTCGTTCTTCCTCGGGAATGCCCGGCCCTTCATCGCTGACCGAGAAGAAAATCTCGCGGTCATCGGCGCCGGCGCGCACTTGCAGGCGACCTTGCGACGGCGAGAAACGCGCAGCGTTTTCGATCACGTTGACCAAGGCCTGTTCGATCAGAGCTGCATGCACGAAAAGCAACGGCAACTCGCCGGGCACCTCGGTGCTGACTCGCAACGGCGCCAGCACCGCGCGCAGACGACTGAGCGCACTGCCGACAATGTCCGCGGGCGACACCCAGTCCCGAGCCAATTTCAAAGCGCCGTGACCGAGGCGGGTCATGTCGAGCAGATTCTGGATATAGCGGTCGAGACGCTCGGCTTCATCGCGCGTGCCTTCAAGCAGTTCGCGGCGATCCTCCAGCGGGATCGCTTCGCCCAGCGCCAACAGGCTGTCGATGCTGCCGCGCATGGCCGTCAACGGCGTGCGCAGATCGTGCGACACCGAGGCCAGCAGCGCGCTGCGCAGTTGCTCGGTTTCGCCATGCAGACGCGCCGCTTCCAGGTCGTCCGCCAGCTGCGCCCGCGCCAACGCTTGCGCCAGCGGCTGACTCAATGCGGTGAGCAAGCGGCGGCGCTGGCCGCTCAACGTCTGACCCTCTTTGGCACAGACGCCGAGCAATGCCAGCGGGCCATCCTCAACGGAAAGCGGCCACCACCACCAGCGGCCGAACGGCAGCGTGCCGGTGCCCTTGCCTGCCGGTTGATCGTGTTGCCACGCCCAGTCGGCAGCGGCCCGTTCCGCTTCGCTGAATTGCAACGGCCCGCCGGTCTCAACCGCCCAGCCGCCCTGCCCATCGCGATTGAGCAGGCACAGTTGCAGATCGCTCCAGCCTTCGAGGTGCTGCGCGGCGGCGCTGACCACCGCTTGGCGATCGGTTGCGGCGGTGAGTTTTCGCGACAGGTCGAGCAGTTCGCTGGTCTCTTCCTGGGTGTCGCGTAACGCCTGCAATTGCCGGCGCTGCCGCGCGGCGAGATTGCCAGTGAGCGCTGCCATCAACAGGAAAAACAGTAACGTCAGCACGTCTTCTTCGCGCTGGATACTGAACGAAAAATTTGGCGGAATGAACAGAAAATCGTAGGTCAGAAACGACAGCGCCGCACAGGCCAACGCCGGGCCGAGGCTGCTGCGCACCGCCACCAGCAGCACTGCTGCGAGAAACACCAGCGAGATGTTCGGCAGCGGCAATACGCTCGACACCGCCCATGCCAAACCACTGGCCAACAACGTCGCAACCAGCGCCAGCGCATAATCGAACCACACCAACGTCACCGGGTTGCGCGGGCGCGGCTGATGCTGTTCGTGGTCACTGTCGAGCACGTTGATTTCCAGGCCATGGGCCTGACGGAGCAAGCGCGCCGCCAGCCCGCCACCGAACAAACGCCGGCGCAGACGTGGCCGCGACTGACCGACCAGCAGCAGACTGGCGCGACGTTCGGCGGCATGCTGGATCAGGGTTTTCGCCACTTCACCCGCGCGCAGCAACACCACCTCACCACCGAGACGTTCGGCCAATTGCTGGGCACTTTGCAGGCGCAACCGCGATTGCTCGTCACGAGCGCTGCCGTTATCGACATGCACCAGACTCCACGGCAAATGGCGGCGCTGGGCGACGCGACTGGCGTGACGCACCAAGCGTTCGGCCTGCGCATCGCCGTCGACGCCGACCAGCAAACGCCCGCGCACCGCGGGGGCAGCCTGACCGAGCTGGCGATAGCCTTGCGCAAGATCGTTATCGACCTGCGCGGCGGCGGTCTGCATCGCCAGCTCGCGCAGCGCGGTGAGATTGGTCTGCGTGAAAAACGCGTCGATGGCGGCGCGTGCTTGCTCCGGCACGTAGACCTTGCCTTCGCGCAGACGCTCGAGCAGTTCACGCGGCGGCAGGTCGATCAGCAGCAGCTCGAAGGCTTCCTGCAAGACCCAGTCCGGCAGGGTTTCGCGCACCTGCACACCAGTGATGCCGCGCACCTGATCATTGAGGCTTTCCAGATGCTGAACGTTAACGGTGGTGAACACGTCGATGCCGGCAGACAGCAGCTCCTGAATATCTTGCCAGCGCTTGGCGTGGCGACTGCCGGGGGCGTTGCTGTGCGCCAGTTCATCGACCAGCACCAGCTTCGGCTGGGCGGCGAGGATGCCGTCGAGGTCCATTTCTTCGAGCAGCACGCCACGGTATTCGCTGCGCAACAGCGGTTGTTGCGGCAGGCCAGCAAGCAGTGCCTCGGTTTCGGCACGACCATGGGTTTCGACCACGCCGGCGAGGGCTTTCACGCCCTGGCGCAGTTGCGTATGCGCGGCCTGGAGCATGGCGTAGGTTTTGCCAACACCGGGGGCGGCGCCGAGGAACACCTTGAGGCGGCCGCGGCCATCACGGGGCAGGTCTGCTAACAGTGCGTCGGCGCGGCCGGAGTCGCTCATGCTGGGATTGCCTTGTTCGGTTGGAAATTGGTGAAGCTTCAAAAGATCGCAGCCTTCGGCAGCTCCTACAGGTGATGCGATTTGATCGTTCCAACGCTCTGCGTGGGAATGCCGTCCGGGACGCTCTGCGTCTTACCAAATCGGACGCGGAGCGCCCATTGATGCATTCGTGGGAACGATCGATGCTGACTGTAGGAGCTGCCGAAGGCTGCGATCCTTTGATCTACAGGTTTTGCAGTGCCAGATTCAGCTCAAGCACATTCACTACCGGCGGGCCCACCAGCGGCTGTTCGATGTGCGCGTCGAGCAGTCGCTGCAAGGTCGACACCGGCAGGTTTCGCGCTGTCGCGACTCGCGCCAGTTGATAGGCAATTGCTGCCGGTGGCAAGTGCGGATCGAGGCCGCTGGCGGAGGTGGTCAACAGCGCCAGCGGCACCGGGCCCTGGCCAGGGACCTGCAACTTGTTGGCATCGTCGATCACCCGTGTGGCGAGTGCCGGATTACTCGGGGCGAGGTTGCTGGCGCCACTGGCAACCGTGGTGAAGGCACCGGCGGACGGGCGTGGGTGGAACCAGTTGTCACCGGTGAAATCCTGGGCGATCAGGGCCGAGCCGCGGATTTTGCCGTCGGCGTCGTGGATCAGGCTGCCGTTGGCCTGAGCCGGGAATGCGACTTGCGCGACGCCGGTCACCGCCAGTGGATAGGCGACGCCGGTGATCAGGGTCATCAGCGCCAACAGGGTCAGGGCCGGGCGTATCATTGTGGACATTTCAAAATCCTCGAATTCGTTTGGCAAACTTCAGTTGTGTGTCAGGAATATCTATTCCCCCTCACCCCAGCCCTCTACCCCAAGGGGGCGAGGGGGAAAGGAAGCCGATCCTGGTGCTGTTCAAAACCTGAGCTCGGCTCGGAATTTCAGGTCGGCGAACCTCGCACAAACACCTCGGTCAGTCCCCTCTCCCTCCGGGAGAGGGTTAGGGTGAGGGGCTTTTTTCAGCCTCACACCAGATGCAACGCCGTGAGCAGCATGTCGATCGCCTTGATCCCCACGAACGGCACCAGAATCCCGCCCACCCCGTAGATCAACAAATTGCGTCGCAACAACGCTGCCGCACTCGCCGCTTGCACCCGCACGCCGCGCAGCGCCAGCGGAATCAGCACGACGATGATCAACGCGTTGAAGACTATCGCCGAGAGGATCGCGCTCTGCGGACTGGTCAAGTGCATGATGTTCAGCACACCCAACTGCGGATAAATCGAGGCAAACAGCGCCGGCAGGATCGCGAAGTATTTGGCGATGTCGTTGGCAATCGAAAAGGTCGTCAGCGCACCACGGGTGACCAGCAATTCCTTGCCGATCTGCACCACATCGAGCAGCTTGGTCGGGTCGCTGTCGAGATCGACCATGTTCGCCGCTTCGCGCGCCGCTTGCGTGCCGTCGTTCATCGCCATGCCGACGTCTGCCTGGGCCAGCGCCGGGGCGTCGTTGGCGCCGTCGCCGCACATCGCGACCAGACGACCGTCGTTTTGCTCATGACGAATGCGCGCCAGTTTTTTCTCCGGCGTGGCCTCGGCGAGCACGTCATCGACGCCCGCCTCAGCAGCAATCGCGGCAGCGGTCAGCGGGTTGTCGCCGGTGACCATCACCGTGCGGATCCCCAGTATGCGCAGTTCGGCAAAGCGCTCGCGGATGCCCGGTTTGACCACGTCCTTGAGGTGAATCGCACCGAGCAATTTGCCGTCGGCACAGACCAGCAGCGGAGTACCGCCGCTCTGCGCAATCTTGTCGACTTCCCGCGCCAGCGCCGGTGCCAGATCGGTACGTTGCTGACCGAGAAACGCCAGCAATGAATCCACCGCGCCCTTGCGATACACGCGGCCCTGATAATCGACGCCGGACAAACGCGTCTCAGCGCTGAACGGCACGGCGGTCAGGGTTTCCAGCGCCGGCTCCGGTTGCGGATGCAGACCGCGCAGGAACTCGACAATGGATTTACCTTCAGCGGTGTCATCGGCCAGCGAGGCGAACAACGCACCTTCGGCCAGCTCACGTGCGGTCACACCCGGCGCCGCATAAACCGCGCTGCAGCGACGATTGCCGAAAGTAATGGTGCCGGTCTTGTCGAGCAGCAGCACATGCACATCACCCGCCGCTTCCACGGCGCGACCGGACTTGGCGATCACGTTCAGGCGCACCAGACGATCCATACCCGCGATGCCGATAGCCGAGAGCAAACCGCCAATGGTGGTCGGAATCAGCGTGACCAATAACGCCACAAGGAACACCAGCGGCAGGCTGCCATTGGCAAAGTGCGCGAACGGTTGCAGGGTCACGACCACCAGCAGGAAGATCAGAGTCAGGCCGATCAGCAGAATATCCAGCGCGACTTCATTCGGGGTCTTCTGGCGTTTCGCGCCTTCGACCAGCGCGATCATCCGATCGAGGGTTGATTCACCGGGGTTCGCGGTGATCTTCACCAGCAACCAATCGGACACCAGTCGTGTGTTGCCGGTGACGGCGGAACGGTCGCCGCCGGACTCGCGAATCACTGGCGCCGATTCACCGGTAATCGCCGCTTCGTTGACCGCAGCGATGCCTTCGATGACTTCGCCGTCACCGGGGATCATCTCGCCGGCTTCGACACGCACCACATCGCCTTTGCGCAGACTTGCGGCGGGCACGATCTTGAAGCTGGCATCAGCCTGTCGGCAGCGAGCGCCGAGACCTTCGCTGCCGGACTTGAGGCTGTCGGCGCGGGCCTTGCCCCGACCTTCGGCCAAGGCCTCGGCGAAGTTGGCGAACAGCACGGTGAACCACAGCCACAAGGCGATTTGCGCGGCGACGAAGGTTGGCACTTCGGCATCGGGGAGAAAGCACAGGACAGTGGTGAAAACCGCTGTCAGTTCGACCACGAGCATCACTGGCGAACGAGCCAATTGCCGAGGATCGAGCTTGACGAACGCTTGCACCAGCGCCGGCCGCCACAGGGCCGAGATCGCCGTTTTCGCTTGTTCCGGCGCCTTGACAGCGGCGGGTTTGATTGCGGGCATATTCATCGATAAGTCCTCAGAAGCCTAAGCTCAGATGTTCAGCGATAGGGCCCAACGCCAGCGTCGGCAGGAAGGTCAGGCCGCCGACCAGCAGAATGGTCACGGTCAGCAGCGTGACGAACAGCGGGCCATGGGTCGGGAAGCTGTTCTGGCCGATCGGTGCGCTTTTCTTCATCGCCAGGCTGCCCGCCAACGCCAGCACCGGAAGGATGTAGCCGAAGCGACCAATCAACATGCCCAGGCTAAGCATCAGGTTGTGGAACGGCGTATTCGCGCTCAAGCCACCGAATGCCGAGCCGTTGTTGGCGCTGGCCGAGGTGTAGGCGTAGAGCAACTGGCTGAAGCCGTGCGGGCCAGGGTTGCTGATCGTCGCCGCTGCACTGGGGACCGTAGCCGCAATCGCGCCGAGCACCAGCACGCCCACCGGCATCACCAGCAAGGTCACCACCAGCAATTGCACTTCCCGCGCCTGGAGTTTCTTGCCGAGGTATTCCGGCGTGCGGCCAATCATCAAACCGGCGAGGAACACGGCGATCAGCACGTTGAGCAACATGCCGTAGAGCCCCGCGCCGACGCCGCCGAAGATCACTTCGCCGACCATCATGTTGACCAGCGCGACCATGCCGCTGAGCGGGTTGAGGCTGTCGTGCATGCCGTTGACCGAACCGTTGGATGCAGCCGTCGTGGTCACCGACCACAGCACCGTGGCGCTGGTGCCGAAACGCGCTTCCTTGCCTTCCAGCGGCGCGGTCTGTTCGACGGCGGCATTGTTCAGGGTCGGATTCGGTTGATACTCGGCCCACAGCGACGTGGCGCCGCCGATCAGGAATAGTGCGAGCATGCAGGCGATGATCGCGCGGCTCTGCCGCAGGTCCTTGACGTAATGGCCGAAGGTAAACACCAGCGCCACCGGAATCAGAATGATTGAAGCGACTTCGAACAGGTTGCTCCACGCCGTCGGGTTCTCGAACGGATGCGCCGAGTTGACCCCGAAGAAGCCGCCACCGTTGGTGCCCAGTTGCTTGATCGCAATCTGACTGGCCGCCGGGCCGAGCGGGATCACCTGATCAACGCCTTGCATGGTCACAGCATTCACATACTGCGCGAATGTTTGCGGCACGCCCTGCCAGACCAGAAACAGCGCCAGCAGCAAGCACAGCGGCAATAGCCCATAAAGGGTGGCGCGGGTCATGTCGACCCAGAAGTTACCGAGGGTTTTCGTCGATTTGCGCCCGATGCCGCGGCACAGCGCAACCAGCACGGCGAGACCGGTGGCGGCGCTGACGAAGTTCTGCACGGTGAGACCGACCATCTGGCTCAGATAGCTGAGCGTGGCTTCGCCGCTGTAGGACTGCCAGTTGGTGTTGGTCATGAAACTGACCGCGGTGTTCAGCGCCTGCGTCCACTCCTGCCCCGGCAGATTTTGCGGGTTCAGCGGCAGATGATCCTGAAACAACAGGATGGCGAACAGCAGCAGGAAACCGGCGAGGTTGAAAGCGAGCAGCGCCAGTGTGTATTTCTGCCAGCTCTGCTCCGCCTGCGCATCGACCCCGGCGAGCCGATAGCAACCGCGCTCGACCGGGCCGAGGATCGGCGTCAGCCATGTGCGCTGGCCCTCCATAACTTTGTAGTAGAAACGCCCAAGGAACGGCGCCGGCAGCAACACTAGCGCAAAAAAACCGAGGATCAGCCAATAGTCGTAACTGTGCATAGCCGCTCCTAGTTCCGGTCTGCGCGCAACAGCGCAACCAACAGATAAATGAACAGCCCCACTGCCAGCAGCAGCGACACCCCGTCCAGAACGCTCATGGAAAATCTCCGTGTTACGGCGTATTGCCGTGTGTGAGGTGATTGTCGGGAAGGAGGCTGTAAAGGAACGAGAGCGACGGCGCGCGCGGGGCATAAAGAAAGCGTAAAGAGTGGGGTGATGTGCGGTTTACCGCGGTGTTTGCGCTGGCCTCATCGCTGGGAAGCCAGCTCCCACAGGTTTCTGGGGTGTACGCAATATTTGTGACCGACCGAGATCACTCTGGGAGCGGGCTCGCCCGCGATGGCGGCGGTGCTGTCGCCACCGCACCCAAATGGCGCACCGATTTATTGATGCTGCGACTTGAACATCCCCCCAGCGACAGCTTTGAACTCATTACGACTTGTTTCAGCGCACTGGCACGGCCACTGCACGCGCCCTCCCCCGAGCTTTCCAAACCGTTCAGGGAGCAAGCGCATGAACACACAACTCAAACCCACGCTGGGCACGTTGCATCTGTGGGGCATCGCCGTGGGGCTGGTGATTTCCGGGGAATATTTCGGCTGGAGTTACGGCTGGGGTGTGGCCGGCACGCTGGGCTTTCTGGTCACCTCGTTCATGGTCGCAACCATGTACACCTGCTTCATCTTCAGCTTCACCGAACTGACCACCGCAATTCCCCACGCGGGTGGCCCGTTTGCCTATAGCCGTCGCGCCTTCGGAGAGAAAGGCGGATTGATCGCAGGATTGGCCACGCTGATCGAATTCGTCTTTGCGCCGCCGGCCATTGCGTTGGCCATTGGCGCCTACCTGAATGTGCAATTCCCGACGCTTGACCCGAAACACGCCGCGGTCGGCGCCTACATCGTGTTCATGGGTCTGAACATTCTCGGGGTGAAACTGGCGGCGACTTTTGAATTGATCGTCTGCGTATTGGCCGTTGCTGAACTGCTGGTGTTCATGGGTGTGGTCGCGCCGGCGTTCAGCTTCAGCAACTTCGCCCTGAATGGCTGGGCCGGTTCCGACGTATTCGGTGCGCCGGCGATTGCCGGTATGTTCGCGGCCATTCCGTTTGCGATCTGGTTCTTCCTCGCCATTGAAGGCGCGGCCATGGCGGCCGAAGAAGCCAAGGATCCGAAACGGACGATTCCAAAGGCTTATATCAGTGGGATTCTGACGCTGGTGTTGCTGGCGATGGGCGTAATGTTCTTCGCTGGCGGTGTCGGCGACTGGCGCACCCTGGCCAACATCAACGATCCACTGCCGCAAGCGATGAAAACCGTGGTCGGCGACAACTCCGGCTGGCTGCACATGCTGGTGTGGATCGGCCTGTTCGGGCTGGTGGCGAGTTTCCACGGGATCATTCTTGGCTATTCGCGGCAATTTTTCGCCCTTGCCCGCGCCGGTTATCTGCCTGCCTCTCTGGCTAAACTCTCACGCTTTCAAACGCCACACCGCGCCATCATCGCGGGCGGCCTCATCGGCATCGCAGCCATTTACAGCGACGGCTTGATCAACCTCGGCGGCATGACCCTCACGGCGGCGATGATCACCATGGCGGTGTTCGGCGCAATCGTGATGTACATCATGAGCATGCTCAGCCTGTTCAAACTGCGTAAATCCGAGCCAAATCTGGAGCGCACCTTCCGCGCACCGTGCTATCCGCTGGTGCCGATGATCGCGCTGGTTCTGGCAGTGGTGTGTCTGGTGGCGATGGCCTGGTTCAACACGTTGATCGGCTTGATCTTCCTCGGGTTCATGGCGGTGGGATTCTGTTATTTCCTCCTGACCGGACAACTGCGTGCCGATGCGCCGGCGGATGCGATGCTGACCGGCCTTTGATCCCCATGTAGGAGCTGATGAGGGAACCGAGGCTGCGATCTTTTGATTTTTTTAAAGATCAAAAGATCGCAGCCTTCGGCAGCTCCTACAGGGAATCGGGTGCGGCGGGCATAAGCGGCCTAGCACCAGCGGATGCAATGCTCACCGGCCTCTGATTCCCATGTAGGAGCTGACGAGGGAACCGAGGCTGCGATCTTTTGATTTTTTTTAAGGTCAAGAGATCGCAGCCTTCGGCAGCTCCTACAGGGATTCGGGTGCGGCGGGCATAACCGGCCTAGCACCAGCGGATGCGATGCTGACCGGCCTCTGATTCCCATGTAGGAGCTGACGAGGGAACCGAGGCTGCGATCTTTTGATTTTTTTAAAGATCAAAAGATCGCAGCCTTCGGCAGCTCCTACAAGGAATCGGGTGCGGCGGGCATAAGCGGCCTAGCACCAGCGGATGCGATGCTGACCGGCCTCTGATTCCCATGTAGGAGCTGATGAGGGAACCGAGGCTGCGATCTTTTGATTTTTTTAAAGATCAAAAGATCGCAGCCTTCGGCAGCTCCTACAAGGAATCGGGTGCGGCGGGCATAAGCGGCCTAGCACCAGCGGATGCGGTGCTCACCGGCCTCTGATTCCCATGTAGGAGCTGACGAGGGAACCGAGGCTGCGATCTTTGCTTTTTCAAAATCAAAAGATCGCAGCCTTCGGCAGCTCCTACAAGGAATCGGGTGCGGCGGGCATAACCGGCCTAGCACCGGCGGATGCGATGCTCACCGGCCTCTAATCCCCATGTAGGAGCTGACGAGGGAACCGAGGCTGCGATCTTTTGATTTTTTTAAAGATCAAAAGATCGCAGCCTTCGGCAGCTCCTACAAGGAATCGGGTGCGGCGGGCATAAGCGGCCTAGCACCAGCGGATGCGGTGCTCACCGGCCTCTGATTCCCATGTAGGAGCTGACGAGGGAACCGAGGCTGCGATCTTTTGATCTTTAAAAAAGCAAAAGATCGCAGCCTTCGGCAGTTCCTACAGGGATTCGGGTGCGGCGGGCATAAGCGGCCTAGCACCAGCGGATGCGGTGCTCACCGGCCTCTGATTCCCATGTAGGAGCTGACGAGGGAACCGAGGCTGCGATCTTTTGATCTTTAAAAAAGCAAAAGATCGCAGCCTTCGGCAGTTCCTACAGGGATTCGGGTGCGGCGGGCATAAGCGGCCTAGAATGGAACCACTGCGAAGTCATTTCGCTCATAAGTGGTAGCAGCATCGCACAGCGAAACCCTCGCCCGTCGATCTGCGATTAAGGAGAGCCGTTATGCCCTGGTATGCCTGGTTGATTCTGGTTGTTGCAATCGGCTCGATCGTTGGCGGTCTGATGATGTTGCGCGATACCGCCAACAAGGTCGAACTGACCGATGAAGAACGCAAACGCGTGGCCCAGCGCAACGCCGAAGCGGATGCCAAAGAGGCGCAAGACCGCTGACAAAGAACCCCGCCTCAATGGCGGGGTTTGTTTATGCGAGCCCGACTGGGCTTCATTCGTTCCAACGTTTGAACAACACGCTGGCGTTCACGCCGCCGAATCCGAAGCCGTTGGACAAGGCATATTCGATCGGCATTGACCTTGCCTCGCCGTGAACAATATCCACCCCTTCGCTGGCCGGGTCGGGATTATCGAAGTTGAGCGTCGGCGGCACCTTTTGATCGCGGATAGCCAACAAGGTGAAAATCGCCTCCAACCCGCCGGCAGCGCCGAGCAAGTGACCTGTGGCGGATTTGGTCGACGTCACGGCGATTTTATTCTGCGTGCCGAACAACGCCTTGATCGCCGCCAACTCACCGAGATCGCCCACCGGGGTCGAGGTCGCGTGGGCATTGAGATGCTGGACCTGATCCGCTCTGATGCCGGCCTGTGCCAATGCCAATGTCATCGCCCGACGCGCACCGCTGCCATCCTCCGGCCCGGCGGTCAGGTGATAAGCGTCGGCGGTCGTGCCGTAGCCGACCAGCTCGGCCAACGGCTGCGCACCGCGTGCCAAAGCATGCTCAAGCGACTCGATCACCAACAACCCGGCGCCCTCACCCATGACGAAGCCGTCGCGCCCGCTGTCAAACGGCCGCGAGGCACGCTCCGGGGTGTCGTTGTAACCGCTCGACAACGCACGCGCGGCGGCAAAACCGGCGAGGCTGACGCGGTCGATGCAAGCCTCTGCACCACCACACAGCGCAATATCCGCTTCGCCGGAACGAATCAGCCGTGCTGCATCGCCAATCGCCTGAACCCCGGCGGCACATGCCGTCACCGGTGCGCCCAGCGGACCTTTGAGTTGATGCTGAATCGATACATGGCCGGCGGCTAGATTGACCAGAAAAGACGGAATGGTAAACGGCGATAAACGCCGCGGGCCACGGTTGTCGGTGGTGCGCACGGCATCGGCAATTGCGCCGAAACCGCCGACGCCGGAGCCGATGATCGTCGCCGTACGCTCCTGATCGTTGACGTCCTCAGGATGCCATCCAGCCTGGGCCAACGCTTGCCGTGCGGCTTCCATGGCGAAGAGAATGAAGCGGTCCATCTTCTTCTGCTCTTTAGGCGGCGTGGCGCGATTCGGATCAAACCCGGCCTCCGCATCTTCCTGCAAGGTCAGCACTCTGCCACCGACGCTCGTCGGCAAATCCGCCACCACCGCTTCGTCCAGTTTGCGCAAACCGGAACGACCGGCCAACAAACGTTTCCAGACGGCTTCGACATCACTCCCCAACGGAGAAACCAGGCCCATGCCCGTGACTACGATTCGACGCTGATCCATACCGTGGTTACCTCTGCAATGATCTTGTATTACTTGTAGCGCTGAGCAGCCGAACTGCGAGAAAGGTTCGGCGCCATGACATGGCGTGCGGCAACGAAAGCCTGCCATTGCTCCGCGTCAGGCAGCGAAGGAATCGTGATCAATTCGCCCTGATCCAATCCCGCGAGCGCCGCATCGACCATTTCACTGGCTTCCATGACCATCTCCGCCGGAATGACGCTGGCGTCGATACCGGAGCGCTCCCAGATCTCTGTGCGGGTAACACCAGGCAACACCGCCTGAACCTGCACACCCGTGCCCTCGAGCTCCGCGTTCAGTGACTGCGTCATGCTCAGGACATAGGCCTTGCTCGCGCTATAGGCGGCATTGAATTGCTCGGGAAACAGCGCCACCACCGAACCGATATTGATGATCGTGCCGCGCCCGGCTCTGGTGAAACCGGCGGCAGCGGCCGATGCCAGACGTGTCACAGCAGTGATGTTGAGCTGAATCATGCGCTCCAATTGATCAAGGTCAGCATTGGCCAGCAGGCCGTCCACAGCCACCCCCGCATTGTTGACCAGCAAGCTGATGTTGGAGTCGCTACGCAGACGCTGCTCAAGTTTCAGCACATCATCCTTTTGCGTCAGATCGGCTTTGAGCACCTCGACCTGAACACCGTGGGCGTCACGCAACGTGCTGGCGGCGCTGTCCAGGCGTTCCTTGTCACGGGCTACCAGCAAGAGATCGAATCCGCGAGCCGCAAGTCGCTGCGCATAAATCGCCCCGATACCCGACGATGCGCCAGTGACGAGAGCCATACCTTTGGGTTGGACAGAATTCATGAAAGTGCTCCTGAGAAAAATCGCCGCCGGAACGATGTGTGCCAGACTACGCTGGATTTATTATAGGCATAATTCGAAGTGAATATGATAGCCATAATCTTAATCCATCCGTTCAACGTCTTTTGGGCACTGAGTACGCAACGGCAGCCATTACCCAATGAAAAAGGCCGGTCACTGACCGGCCTCCTGGCATAGAACAAACAGCTTAGTTGACTTCCAGCTTGTCGCGATTGCGATCAAGGATCGCCTTGCCGATCCCCTTCACTTCCAATAATTCATCCACGGAAGTGAACGGTCCGTTTGTTTCGCGATAGGCAACAATCGCCTTGGCTTTGGCTTCACCTACCCCAGACAGCTCCTTTTGCAGCTTGGCCGCATCGGCTTCATTAAGATCGACCTTCGCGCTTTCGGTGGAAGCCTTGGCGTCCATCGCCACCACTGCGCTCGACGCTTGCACAGGAGCAACCGGCGCAGCAATCGCGGCAATCGAAGCGCTTGTAAGCAGGGCGAAAATCAGGGAATAGAAGTAACCGGTACGCATAAGTGACGCTCCATCATCGTTTGAGATAGCAGCTTTTCCGAAGCTGCCTCTCAAACTTAGGCGATGGTTGGAGCCTGTCAAAAATGTGTCTGTTACAGAGTGTGAAACAATCAGGGTTCGAGGCGACGCTGCTGGTAGATCCAGTCAACGATTTCGCCGTCGGGGGTGTAGCCGGAGACGGTTTCACGCAGGAGTTGGCGGACTCTGGAATAGTCGTCTTTCTCGACTGCAACGAGCAATTCGCCGAGCTTGCTCTTCAGCACATCCCAAGGCAGGTGATCTTCATTGGCCGTCATGATCATCGGATGTGGCGTCGCAGCGACGTTGTCACCGATCAGCAATTCTTCGTAGAGCTTCTCGCCGGGACGCAGGCCCGTGAACTCAATCGAGATATCGCCTTGCGGATTGCGGTCGGAACGAATACTTAGCCCGGAAAGATGGACCATTTTCTCCGCGAGTTCGACGATTCTGACCGGCTCACCCATATCCAAAACGAAGACATCTCCACCCTGCCCCATCGATCCGGCCTGGATGACCAGTTGCGCAGCCTCGGGAATTGTCATGAAGTAGCGAGTGATCTTGGGATGCGTGACCGTCAGCGGACCGCCTGATCTGATCTGGCTGTGAAATAGCGGGATCACCGAACCAGACGAACCCAGCACATTGCCGAAACGCACCATGGTGAAACGCGTTTTGTTGACTCGGGAGACATTGGACTTGTCGCCAAACAGTACCGGGGCAATCTCGCGGCTCAAAGCCTGCAGGGTCAACTCCGCCAGACGTTTGGTGCTGCCCATGACATTGGTCGGGCGCACGGCTTTATCCGTAGAAATGAGTACGAAGTTTGCAACGCCAGATTGCAACGCCGCCTGCGCGGTATTGAGCGTACCGATGACGTTATTGAGAACACCTTCAGCGATATTGTGTTCGACCATCGGCACATGCTTATAGGCTGCCGCATGGTAAACAGTATCGACCTTCCAGGTTTTCATCACGTCGAGCAACTTGTCCTGATGGCGGATCGACCCGAGGATCGGCAGTAGCTTGACAGGTACCGATTCGCGATTGCCACGCTGCTCCAGCTCCGAAAGGATGCTGTAAAGGTTGAACTCGCTGTGTTCAAACAACAACAGCGTGGTCGGCTGAAGGGAAAAGATCTGTCGGCACAGTTCAGAACCAATGGAGCCGCCTGCTCCTGTGACCATGACAATCTTGCCCTTGATACAGCGCTCCAGCAGATCAGGCTGAGCCGGTACCGCGTCGCGTCCCAACAAGTCGGCAATATCGACTTCCTGAATGTCTTCGACTCGCACACGCCCGCTGGCCAGGTCTGTGAAATTGGGGACGCTGCGCACGTGTAACGGAAAGCCCTCCAGCAAATTGAGAATTTCTCGACGTCGAGCACGGGTCGATGACGGCAGTGCCAGCAGAATCTCCTGGGCACCGGTGACGTCGATCATTTGCTGAATATGTTTGGGCTTATAAACCTGAAGGCCGGAAATCGAGCGGTCAGAGATTCCCGGGTCGTCATCGATAAAAGCGACCGGACGCATGACCCGTCCCATGCGCAATGCGGCGACGAGCTGATTGCCAGCGACACCAGCGCCGTAGATAGCAACTTTCGTCAAACCGTCGTCACGACTGGCGAAGGGCACATGTTGAGCCGCGGTGAACCAGTCGCCCATAAAATAATGGCGCATGCAAAGGCGTAATCCGCCGATGATCACAAGGCTTAGCCACCAGTAGTTGAAGATTATGGAACGCGGCACGACTGCTTCGTGATTGCTGTACCAGTAGACCACAAGCGCGAGAATCAACGAGGACAGACTGACCGCTTTGATGATCACCACAAGAGCGTCATTGCCGAAATAACGCATCACTGCCCGATACATGCCGAACCGTATGAAAAGCGGGATGGCGATGAGCGGAGCACAAATGAACAGCCAGAGGTGCGCCTTCAACGGGTTCACCAGCTCATCGATGCCCAGGCGGACGATAAATGCGAGCCACAACGCGACCCAGACGAGCACAACGTCCGTCAGCACTTGGATCAATCGCTTCTGGCGGCGTGGTAACCCCAACAAAAACTCGCGCATTCTGTCCATATTCTCCTGTACCAATCTGGCCTACTCCATTGGTTTAATCGGCGGAGACATTGTACGGAGGTAAAGAACTTCGTTACAGAAAAAAGAATACGCCAGTGAGGAAAACCAGTTTCCCTGACGAAAGGCACGAAATCGACCCCGTTCACAACGTTTTGCATTCGCGAGCATCGCCGATGTCTGTGCTGCGGCTTGCGGGCTAAACGAGTATACTGCGCCGCGAATTCTTGCACCTCGCCATTGTGGATTCGGGATCGGCAAGGGTCATTGCTGACACTGGGCAATTCGAAAACTGCTTATCCAGGGTAAGCAATGACTCTCATAATGGCTGCAGGCTGGAGAACGTGCGGTACTCGCCGCTTAAGAAAGACGACAGTCAGAAGACGATAAGGAAGCGAAAGCACGTGACAACAACAGGATCCAGCAACCCACTTAAAGCCTTTGTAAAATGGGTTCTCTCTGGAATTTTAATTACGCTGACCATCGCTTCCATCTTACTTAAGAGCACTGCACTGGCTCCCGTCATCAGCATTCACACCAACCAATTCCCGGCGGCGAAGTCTCAGCTGTTCTTTAAACATAACGAAGAATATAGCGAGCGCAATTCTGAGATCAGCAAGCTGAACAACAGCGATCACTCGTTTAGATTTACGCTTCCACGGTTCGACAACAATGTGCGCTGGGACCCACTGGAGGCAGCTGGAACTTTTTACGTAACCTCCGCCACCATCAATGTGCTTGGGTATACCAAGCCTATTGAGAGCAAAAACCTCATACCGCTGGCGCAGATAGCTATCACCGCAACCGGTGACAAGTACACTCAGTTCACCGTCCCCACAGGCGCGACCGATCCCCAAATCAACATACAACTAAACGGCAAGGCGCTCGATAAAATCAGGTTAGTCTTTTCGCTTGCCATTGCAGCGTTCATGGCAACAATAATTTTGCTCTGGATCAAATGGCATCACCGAATTCTTGCAATGCTGCAAAGCGAAAACCGTTGCACAATTGCTCTTAGAACATTTATCGCCAGAGAGCATTTCACAGCGAGCGAGTTCGCCAGACTGGTAGCGATCGCCGTTACTCTGAACATCATACCGATCGTCAATTTTTTCCTATCCATCGACGATGAGGTTGGAGCCTTTCGCACGGATCCTTCCATCTGGATCGCCGACGGACGCTGGACCGCATTTCTGGTAGAGAAGTTCATCTTCCCCCAACCCGTGCTGCCGTTCCTGCCGAACTTTTTCTTTTACATCTGCCTCGCGCTGTCTTACATGTTATTACTTCGGGCTTTCCGCTTGCAGCTTAACTGGGCGACGACATTGGGGTATGCCGTATTAGTTGCACATCCAATCTGGTGGTTCATTGGTGAGTTTTATTCGAATATTCCATCAACTGGCATTGGTGTGTTGACACTGTCTACCGGAATTTATCTTTTTTCCGGTTTTAAACCCCAGAGAAGCAAAAACAGCGCTTGCATTTACAGACTACTCGCTTGCGGCTTTTTATTGGCCGTGGCGATCGGCGCGTATCAATCCTTGGCTATGTTTTACATCAGCGCTGGACTAGCGGTAACCATATTCAATTACCGCGACGACAACCAACAACACAATTTCGTATTTGCGCCGACGTTTAAAAGATCCCTCTTCCTGTTCGGAACGGTCGCCTGCGGCGCGGTTATTTATTTTGCGATCAACAAATTCGCTCAATACCTTTATCCTTCGGAAAGAAGTTATATTGATAATTTCCTTCGCATGCAGGAACTGATAGATACACCGTTTCAAATCATCAACCTGGTGATGACCGAAGCCTTCAAACTCTATTCAGGCTCACCTCAATCATATGGCGTGGCGTTCTTCAGCTCTGCCATCATATTGTGCTTGGCGATCGTACTTCTTGTCACGCAGAAGACTTGGCAAGCCGCCTGCGGCATGGCATTGCTAGTTGCAACAATGCTCATTACTCCCTTCCTGCTAAACTTTGTCGCCGGCGGAATCTACCTTCCGTTGCGCGCGATGCTTGCCGTCTCATTCATTATCTGGATCGCCACGATCGTGATATTGGAAAGGGAAGGCATGCTGCGGATTTTCGCCGCAAGCCTTACGTTATTTCTGCTATTTCAAATGCTTTCAGTCAATGCGCAGTATTCCGCCAGCACCATTATGGCGACTAATCACGACCGGTTTACCGCGGAAGCCATTTATACCCGCATTGCAAAGGTAATCCCGAACTTCGACAGGACTGCGCGTGTAGAAGTGGACATCTACGGAAAACTTCCTTTCAGTAGTCGCTACCCAGATCCTTCAACTTCGACCATGAGCTCTTCATTCTTCGATTGGGACAATGGTAATGCCAGCAGAATGATTCGCTATATCCAGCTGGTAGGCTTCGGCAACGTTCAACCCGTACAATACCAGCAACGGATAGGCCTGACACCTGAGTTCGCCGGCATGCCGATCTGGCCAGCCGAAGGATCCGTGCGCTACAAGGACGGTGTAGTTCTCATCAAGATGGGTGATGCGGTAGATCCAACGCACGCTCTGTATATGGAAAATGACAAACCATGAGCGATCTCAATCCTACTGCCAAACCGTTTCGGCGCCGGCACATTTTGGTATTCCTCCTACTCACGCTAATCGCGTCCATCGCGATCGGCAAATTAGCCGGAGTGTTTGGCCGGATGCAGCATAGCGTCTGCGTTACGGCCGTCTCTTCGGATAGTGGTATTACTCAACTATTTTATTCAGACCGTGCGGCCGAGTTCTCGGAAGAAAACTCTCAGAGCGCCATCATTCACGCAGGTCAGCAGAAAGTCTGCTTTACCACTGGTACTGGCGCCAAGTTTCTAAGATGGGATCCGAACAATAATCCGGCGACGATGGTCGTCAAAAGGATAACCATCAACTTTTGGGGATTGAAACAGAAGCTCGACCTACAACAACTTGAGCCGTCATTGTCTGTTTCGAAGACTCCGGATAGCGAAAGTGATACGGCTTACGCTTTCAACGACAACGATCCGCAAATTTATTTCACATTACCGAGCACATTTTCGCATATAGAAAATCTGGCGTGCGTGTTGATACTGTGGCTTAGCTTAACAACTACCGCAGTTTTCACCGGACACGTGTTCAAGGAAGCGCTCCTTAGAAAAAAACCTGCCTATTTGATGGGTGTGTTCACTGTCATAGCGTTAATTCTGGTCTATCAGATCACCGGGAAAATTGCGGTAAACGACGGCGCCGGCTGGGATGGGCAGACTTATCTCGGCCTTCTTGTTCAGTGGAAAAACACCGGTGTAGTTCCTAACGACCCCTATCGAATCAGCCGGATTATTGGGTTTCTGCCGCTGGTGCTGGCCGAGTTCTCATTTGGCTTGAGCATTAGCAAGCTGATAGTGATGCAAACGGTCCTGAACATCGTCGGCATCGGCATCGGCGTTGGCTTTTTCATGGACTACTTGCTCAAGTGCGGTCTTCCCCTGAAAAGAGCGTTCCAGTATTCCGTGTTGTTGCTGGCAAGTTGGCCGGTACTGGTGATGTCTACCTATTACCCGATCCTCAGCGATCATCTCGCGATCATTTTGACGTGCGTAGGCCTGTGGTGCCACGTGGAAAAACGCTTCCTCGGGCTGGCAGCCATCTGCGCGATTTCACCGTTTATCATGCCGGGATATTTTCTCGTTCCGTTCATCTTGCTGTGTTTACCTAATCAACCACAGGCGCTTACGGCCTTTAGCCGCTTTTCATTGTCGACGAAGTGGAGAATCGCAACGTTCGTCGCCCTGTCCATAGCCATGATCCTGTATGTAGTGACATGGATGTTGAAAATCGACGATGACACACTGCTGCACAAGGGTCTTTATCTGACTCCGGCATGGCTTGATCTGAGATTGGTCAGCTCCGTATTGGTTGTCGCTGCGCTGGTAGTGATAGCCTGGGCGTGGAGCAGTCAACTCAAGAACAACGGGATTTTTGCCCACTTTTCGATGAAATGGTCCCTCTTAGCAGTGGGTGCTGTTGCAGTAGGCCACGCGGCGCTTTACATCGGTCTCGACTGGAACAGCGGCTTCAGGGGACCGCCGCTTATAGAAAACATGCTCTATCAGGCACTTAACGCTCCGCTTAAGCCCCTCGCAGCGCACTTTGTGTTCTTTGGCCCGGTATTTGTCGCTACGCTGTTTTTGTTGTTTAAAGCGCAACAACCCACTAACACCACGTACGCCATCAAGGCGATCTTGCTTGCCTTTATGCCAATATTTGCGATCGGTTCCGAGAGTCGCCAATGGATCTCGGTATTACCCTTATTCTTCGCATTTGCCGCTCAATCCAATATCAGTGACGTTAGAACTCGATTGCTCCTTTGGTTTTCCGCGCTCATGGCGTTGCCACTCTTCTGGCTGGCAAACTCAGTCGCGGACGCTTCTTCTTCGGGCCTGCCAATGTCAGATTTGAAATGGCAACTCTATTTTGGTCGACAAGGTCCATGGATGTCCCAGCCGGTCTACCTGAGCTCGCTAGCGATCATGTTTGTCTTCGTCACATTGTGGTTCTGGCCAACTGTGAAGTCGGACAAAAAAGCGCTGGCCCAGTAGGTTCGTTCGACATAACGCTCTGGTTGTGTAGTAAAATCGCGCGCATTCTCATGCGCGCAGTCAAAAAAACCTGGATGGATCATGGACGCAAATCACCAAATTCCTTTGTTTTCCGCGGTAGCGGCCAATGCCGGTATTGACTTCTCCGAGCCGCTAATGCGCGTCGTTAATCGCCATTGGTACATTTTGGGTGAAGAGGTCAAGAATTTCGAAAGCGAGTTCGCCAGTTATGTGGGTGCCGAGCACTGCATCTCCGTCGCGAATGGCTCGGAAGCACTGGAAATCGCTTTGCTCGGCATGGGCGTGGGGCCGGGTGACCGTGTTGTGACGGTAGCGAACGCGGGTTTCTACAGCAGCACTGCTATCCACGCTGTCGGCGCCGAGCCGGTATATGTTGATGTCGACCCGCTTACTCTGACCATGTGCCCAAATTCCTTGGAAAAGGCGCTGAACCAGCCTGCCAAGGTGGTCATCGTTACGCACCTGTACGGGCAGTTGGCAGACATCGAAACTCTCGCGAGCATTTCTCGCTCGGCCGGGGCAGCTGTGCTTGAAGATTGTGCCCAGTCCCATGGTGCGCGCTCTGAAAAAGGCCAGTGTGGCTCCTTCGGTGACTTGGCCTGTTTCAGCTTTTACCCGACCAAAAACCTCGGCGCACTGGGCGACGGTGGCGCGATCGTGACCTCATCCTCCGAGATCGCCGCGCGACTGCTGACGCTTCGCCAATATGGCTGGTCGGCTAAATACCACGTTACCGTACCGCACGGCCGCAACAGCAGACTTGATGAGATGCAGGCCGCAATCCTGCGAGTCAAGCTGCCGCTGCTCGACCAGTGGAACGAGCAACGTCGCGCCATTGCCCGACGCTACTGTGCTGCCTTCAGCAACCTGCCGGTGAAACTGCCTGCGAGCCTGGGCGACGACTTCGTAGCTCACTTGTTCGTGATTCGTGTCGAAAATCGTGACGCATTCGTCGCCTACCTCAAAGAGCACCAAGTCAGCACCGATATTCACTACCCGGTTCCCGACCACTGGCAGACCGCGTACACACCGCGCGAAACATTCAACCTGCCGGTCACCGAGGCGGCATGCACTCAACTGGTTTCCTTGCCTTGCTTCCCGGGGCTGACTGACCAGCAGGTCGATCGCGTGATTGAAGTGGTTAGCGGCTACTTCAAACAGGAGATTTAGGGTGCTGTCGCTCGTCATCCCGGTTTACAGGAACGAGGAATCCCTGCCATCGCTGTTCAAAGCCGTCGGAGATCTGAACGTCGAGCTTCAGGGTGCTCTGGAAGTGGTTTTCGTGGTCGATGGCAGTCCGGATCGTTGCTACGAAATCCTGCGTGATCGCCTTCCAGAGCAGAGTTTTGCGTCTCAGCTGATCCTGCTGTCGAAGAACTTTGGTTCTTTCATGGCGATCCGCACAGGCTTGCAGCATGCCAAAGGACGGACGTTCGCCGTGATGGCCGCCGACTTGCAAGAGCCGCCAAGCCTGGTGCTCACCATGAACCGGGTGTTGAATACCGAACCGGTGGACGTGGTGGTCGGAGTCCGCGAAGGTCGTGACGACCCGTTCCTGTCGAAACTGGCATCGAAAACTTTCTGGGGTCTGTACAAGCGCTATGTGATCCCGGAAATGCCTGCTGGTGGCGTCGACATGTTCGGCTGCAATCTGGAGTTCCGCGACAATCTGCTCAAGCTTGAAGAGCGCCACAGCTCGTTGATCGCGCAGATTTTCTGGCTCGGTTTCCGCCGCCAGGTTGTCAGTTACACACGCGTCGCCCGTGAACACGGCAAATCGGCGTGGACGCTGAAAAAGAAAGTCAATTATCTGATGGACAGCGTGTTCTCGTTCACTGACTTGCCTATTCGCCTGCTGATCCGCGTTGGCGCAGCAGGCTCGGCTCTTTCAGCGTTGTATGGTGTCAGCGTAGTGTTTGCAAAGATGGGCGGCCTCATCGACGTGCCTGGTTATGCCATGACACTGTTTACCATTACCCTTCTGGGCAGCCTCAATCTGCTAGGTCTGGGCGTGATCGGTTCGTACGCTTGGCGTACGTATGAAAATACTAAAGGGCGCCCTTTGGCGATCCCAATGAAAGTTTCTGAGTTTGGAGCCAATAAATGACTGATTCGCGGGATTTTTTTGTTCACGACCGTGCGATCTGCGAATCGTCCACTATTGGTGCTGGCTCGCGGATCTGGGCATTTGCGCACGTGCTGCCAAACGCCCTTATCGGTGCTGATTGCAACGTCTGTGACAACGTCTTTGTCGAGAACGACGTGATCATCGGCGATCGAGTAACGCTCAAGTGCGGCGTTCAGGTTTGGGACGGCATCACTATCGAAGACGATGTTTTCGTGGGGCCGAATGTCACTTTCACCAACGACAAGTTTCCACGCAGCAAAATCTATCCGGAAGCGTTCTCCCGAACCATCATCCGTAAAGGTGCGTCGCTGGGTGCCAACTCGACGATTCTACCCGGTATTACCATAGGTACTTCGGCAATGGTCGGCGCAGGCGCGGTCGTTACCAAATCCGTTCCACCAAATGCCATCGTGGTCGGTAACCCGGCGAAGATCATCGGCTATGTCGATGCCAAGCCCACTGATGGCACGGTAGTAGACAACCCGGTCAAAGTCGGCAAATCGGATGTTTACCCTTGCGGCGTCACACTGCACCGCATGATGGAAGCGGTAGATATGCGCGGCAGCCTGAGTGTCGGCGAATGTGGTAAAGACGTCCCGTTCGAAGTAAAACGTTACTTCCTCGTGACCGACGTTCCGACAGCAGAAACCCGTGGTGAACACGCTCATCGTGAATGCCACCAGTTTTTGGTCGCGGTCAAAGGCACGGTGCATGTGGTTGCCGACAATGGCAAACATCGCCAGGAGTTTGTACTGGACCACCACACTTTGGGCCTGTTCCTGCCAGCGATGACCTGGGGTATTCAGTACAAGTACTCGGCAGATGCGGTACTGCTGGTATTCGCTTCCGAGCACTATGCCTCTGACGACTATATCCGCGATTACGATCAATTCCTGATCGAGAAAAAAGCGCAGATTGGTTGATTGCCGTGAAAATCTCCAACCTGATGAAAATAAAGTTTTTCCGGTTCCTCCTTACAGGTGGGCTGAATACCGGAATCACTTATGCGCTGTATCTTGTTTTGCTCAGCGTGTTTCCTTATACGTGGGCCTACTCGATCAGCTATGTCTGCGGGATCGTCTTCGCATTCGTGATGAGCCGGTTCTTTGTGTTCAAGGAACATCAGGGAATCAAATCGATCCTGTTTTTCCCCCTCGTCTACGTCGCGCAATACGTACTGGGGATGTTTGTCGTCTGGTTCTGGGTCAAGCAACTCTCACTCCCAGAATACCTGGCACCGTTGGCGGCAATCATTCTGTCGCTACCGCTTACTTATGTGCTGACCAAGCTGGTATTCGTCAAATCCGGACCGGTTCCCCGCTAAAAAAAGAGGCAGACGGAATATTCCGCCTGCCTCTTTTTACGCACCTCACTGAACGCCTTTAGCGCCTCTAGTCAGATCTCGCACTTGCTCATGCCGATACATCCTTTTCGGATTTACCCGCATTGAACTGCAACCCCAGAACGAAAAGTGGCACGTAAGCCAGCAGAACGCCGAGAAGACCATCGAGCTGGAAATACACTACAGCCACGGCGACCGGCAGCAGCCAAAGCAGATTGATCAAGCAGACGGCAACAGTCACCGGAAGATGCTTCCCATAATGGCGTGAAGCGAATTGGTAGGCATGGCTGCGATGTGCCTCATACACTTTTTCGCCCCGTAACAGACGCCTGAACAGGGTCATGGTCGCGTCGACGACAAATACCCCGAGCAAAATCAGCCAACCCCAGAAGTATTGAAATGAGGAACCGGCAGCCTGTATTGACAAGATCCCCAAGGCAATACCCAGAAAGCCGCTACCGGCATCGCCCATGAAAATCTTAGCCGGCGGAAAATTCCACAATAGAAATCCGCCCGCACAACCGGCTAACAACAAGACCGGCTCCATGAGCCCGACAGTCCCGCCCAAGGCGTACAACACGCACGCACCGATACACACCGTTACCGCCTCGACGCTTGCAATTCCGTCAATGCCGTCCATGAAGTTATAGAGATTGAGCATCCAGACGAGGTAGAGGGTAGCCAGTGCGAACCCGATCCAGCCGAGATCGAAAACCTGTCCAAACAGGCTGACTGGCGGCAGACCACCCAACCAGGCCAACGCCCAGATCGCCGCGCAGAAGTGCCCAAGCAAGCGCCAACGCGCGGCAATATGGCCGTGATCATCCATGAACCCGATGATCGCTACCAAAGCGCCCGCCCCGGCCACTGCGACAAAATCTCTGAGTGCAATCAAGTCAGCTGCATACAGCGAGCACAATGCGACAAGAAACGTTACGACGATCGCAACGCCCCCACCCCTCGGCGTTGGAACCGTGTGTGAGCTACGGGCGTTGGGGATATCCATCAGACTTTTGGCAAGAGCATACCGGCGCAAAACAGCAGTCAGAATGAACGTAATAATTAATGCGATCAGCACAAACCAGCTGAAATTCATCGCGGCAGTAGCTCCAAATTAAAGCCAGCATTCGTCACTGACAAACAAAAACCATTGCGCCCGCTCTGCCAATCAAGGTGTTTGATCAGCCAAGCGGGCGCACTTCATCAGTTTTTGTTCACGTCCACGATCTCGTGCAGCGGGCGCCTGCTTAGCACCCGCTTGATTTTTTGCCGTAGCGAGTAAGGCACCGCATTGCTGATGCGTTCCATACGCGGATGACGGTAAAGCGTCCAGATGGCCAACAGCGCGATTTCCTTGGTCGTCAGCGGCGCCTCATAAGCGATCGTCGCGGCCGAGAACTTCGGCAGTTCAAAAACTGCTCGCTGATGGCTGTGATTATCGCTGCCGGCACCGCATAAAGCCGGGTAGTCAGAGCTATAAAACGCAGGCTGGTACAGGCTGGTGTCGACGACCGGCGCAGTCAGCCGCTCTCCGGCAGCGAGCCTTTTCGCAAATTTGCTGATTTGCCCCATCAGCTCGGCTGGCGTGATTCCATATTGATAAACAAGGGTGTTTGCGCGCCCGGACAATCGCTCCGGGAACGCGCCAATGTTTGGCGCAATGATTGGCAACCCTGCCTGCAGCGCATAGCTGAGGGTATAGCTGTAAGTTTCCGGGCACTGGCTCGGAAACAGGATGACATCAAACTCATTGGCGGCAATCAGCGAAGGAAGCTCACTGGCATCATAACGACCCGTAGTCAGAACGCCGTCCAACTCTTTGTAACCGAAACCGACGAGCCGGAAGTTAAGCGGTGCATTGACCGCCGCTGCCGCCGCTGCCACTTGCTCCAGATAATCGGCACCCTTTTCTTTGCCCAAAGCACCTATCACACCCACGTTGTAACGGATCTTTTGCACGATCGGCGCGACATCCCGGCCAATGCTGCGCTCGTGCTCCACATGACCTGCGACGACAGCGTTAGGCAACTCGTAGTTGAGTCGATAGTTGGCAAGGGTGTACGCCGAAGGGAACACTACTGCCTTCGCCCCCTCGATAAATCCGCGCAACTGCTCTCGCCATTGGGCCGGCGAAACACCGTCAGGCAACTGGAAATCAGGGTTGACGATATCGTCGGCATACTGTCCCGGATAGACGCCCTGCGCATCGGTCAGAGTCGGGTTACCGCACAGCCAGTAATAATCGTGAACCGTCAACGCATATTCAGCGCCCAATTCTGCCGGTAATTGAACCAACTGCGAATTGAGACCGAGTGTGTGGTGGAAATGTACAAAGCCGACACCGCAGCCCTTCAAGAACTCGACCAACAACGTGTGCTCTTCGGGCAACTGGAAAAGAAGCTCATCGGCACCCGGGAAACTGCCCATGCGCAAAGTAACGGCGCAATGACCACGGCGAGGTGCCAGGAACAGACAGCAAACATCGGACTCGAGGGCGTCTGCCAACTCGTCCAGGTGCTGCTGCACTCCGCCCCCGGCCTCATGCGAAATGTGCAAGACCTTCGGCCGCTCCAACGAGGCGATCAATTGCGCCAGACGTTTTACCCGCACCGCCTTCAGCGGATCTGCGGCGATGAACCTCTGGATATCCAAGTGATAATCCGGATGGAGTTCGGTGATGACCTTGGTTGCATGCTCGGTCAGCGCTTGCTTGGAAGAAGAAAAACTGACCCCGCCCTCATGAAATGCATACAGGTTAGGGGTCAGGATATTGAGCCAGCCGGCCTTCAGCCCGCGCTGGCACAGATCATTTTCCTCACCATACCCTTTGCCAAACTTCTCTTCGTTCAGCAGACCCACAACATCCAGGCATTCGCGGCGAATGTACATGCAGAAGCCCACACCCGTCGGCGCCTGGCTTACCGGCAATCGGGGGCCGGCAAACACGGCATCGATCTGCTCGACGCTCAAGCCGAAGGCTGGCTGGTTTTCATAAAGAAACGCCGGAAAACTGCAAATAGTCGCGTTGTTGGAAAACGGAGTAACGGTACCAATGTTCGGCGCAATATAAGCTTCAGCGGTCAAACGCTCCAGCCAGTCCACCGGCACGATAACGTCACTGTTCAGGAAAACGATATCGTCCTGGCTGGCGTGGCGCATGCCGCGATTGACGGTTTTGACGAAGCCCAGATTGACTTCGTTTTCAAGAACGGTCATCACCTGCGGCCATTGTTTCTGCAACTCAAGAAGCATGGCCTGCATGCCTGCATCCGGGCTGGCATCATTGATCGCAACCAATTTGGAATTGAACGCAATAATCCCTGGCATGGCGGCCAAAATGCAGCGCCGAGTCATTTCCACATCTTTATAGATCGGCAGAATGACGCTGACCGAGTGAGTGCGCGTGACAGGCGCTTCAACTACTTCTTCAACCGGCTGGGGCAGATTGGCTTCGTGCCCTCGCAGATAGTTAGTGAACCCTCGCTTGGAAGTCTCCACCCTGCTGCGCAGCGCCCCTTTACCGTGCCGCAACGAGCGCACCAAGAAGCGCACCGGCTTGGTAATGAACCAGGAGTTGGAGTTGATGACCTGTTGATAGTCGGCTTCCCGCTGTTGCAGTTTGGCATTCAGCGCTTCGATTTCCTGCCTGGCGTCAGTGACAGCGCTTGCAAGCGCTTCGCGGGTCTGAGCCAAGGCGAACTGCGAGTTGCTGAAAGCGGAAAAAAGATTATCTTCGACAATCAGGCGATCTTCGCCCCACGCGGTGAATTCGCTCGCGCTTCGGCCGTTGATAGCATTCTGAATCTGCGCCTCAATTGCCAGAAACTCTTTCACATCTTCTTCGCGAATCGGGTATCCGGCAGCTTCGCAAGCTTTGAATACAAAGTCTTTACGGGTAATTGGGCCTGCCTCTGCCCCCTTGCTGATTCGGGTAATGGAACCCAGAAACTGCGTGAGCGTTTTGAACAGCAGAAACTCGTAGCGGACGTTACTAGTGAGCGTCCACTCTTTATCGATCAACTGCGCACGCCCTTCCAGATCAACCACAATGTTCTGCGGCACCGCATCGACCAATGCTCCCGACACCTCGCCTGGCTGGCTCTCGGCGTTATCACAAAGCATTTTGAGTATGCTCAGATAGTCCTCGAGGAAGGCGCCGATATCCGCGTAAGTCCAGCCCTCGGCATTGACGATATCGATCAGCTTGGTGCCAAGCACGTAACCATTGACGTAGGGCTCGGACGCTGCAAGATTGAAGGTGACGAGCGAATGCCCTTCACCCTCATCGATCGTCTTTCCGAGTTTCTGGTAATGCACATTGATCGTGTTTTCGGAATCCCGACGAAACTCCGAGCGTTTGCAATACACAGAGCGGCGATCGCAGCTGTAATGAAACGCCAGGGTCTGCGGCTCAACCGCATTACGCGAGACAGGAGAGGCACCTACGAGGAAGGAGTTGGCCATATCCATGCCCAAGCCGTTCTTGAAGATCTGCGACCACGCTAACTCCAGCGAGAAGGTGCACAGATCTGGCAGTTGCGGATCTCTCTGAACACTCTGCGATGCGAATGCACTGGCATCGAACTGAGGATCTTTGAATCCCTCTTCAGTGATGATCGATACCGGCAACTTGTAATCCGGAAACGGCGCAAAGAACTCGTTCGAGGTGAATCCAGCATTCGCCAATAACGACGCCAAGGCTTTTTTACCGTAAGTCTGCACGGTAGCGCTGCTATAGCGCCCCTCGACACCGTACATCGGCGTCGTCACGTGATCTTCAGGCGCGCCGGCGAAATATTTCAGGCCGAGCTGGTTTTCGATCGCGATGATAAGCAAGCCGTCAGGCTTGAGCAGCGAGCGAACTTTCGCAAGCATCGTCGCCCCCGGATTGTCACCGGATACGAACAGATTGGCGTACTCGAAAACGCCGATCAGGGTGATGACATCGAACTGGGTATCGATGCTGAAATTCTCGAACGACTCGGCCAGCACGGATACGTTCGGCAGGTCTCGGGTGCGCGCACGAGCGATACTGGCGCGACGCGAGCTGCCTTCCAGCGCCAGGACCCGGCCGCCCTGCTCACCCAAATAGCGGGTGATTGCACCACAACCGGCACCAATCTCGAGGACATCACCACGAAGATCGGCATCGAACACTCGCAACAAGTTTGAACGGGTACTGGAGAGGTAGTAAAGCGATGGCCAATCGGTGCACGATCTGCGCAGCTCATCAGAAAAAACACTGACGTCGCTGGCCTGGTCGATCAAGAATTTTATGCGCAGTTCGGTGGTATCACCATCGCTGTAGTTGATGCTCGAATAATCCGGTCGCGACCAGATGTTGAGCTCGTCATTAAGCTGATAGCCCGCTTGCTTCAATAAAATATTCAATTTGAAACCTTCTTGGCACGAATGCTGGAATCCAGATTTACAAGCCCAAAAAATTTGTCAGTCGGACGAACCTGGAAATGGATCGAGTCATAACGTCTGTCACGCGGGGTTACTTCTTCGCCATCTTTGGTCGAAACTCCGACGGAAATGAAGTAGTCACCTGGCGCCAGATCACAAGAAATGAGCACTTCAACTTCGACGATCTCGCCCTTTCGCCCGCACGTTCTGAACTCCAGACAATCCAGCGTTTCACTATTGACGCCATAGAGGGTAACGCCCTCTTTGGTCTTGATCGTCATCCCGAGAATCGGGCACACCAGGTCAGTATCGAAGCGTACGAATACCGCAAGTTTGATCTGCGCGCCGGTGTCCAGGGCAATAGGGTACTCAAGGCCCCCTGCACTAAGGTGGAAGTCAATGATGGTCGCCGATCTGTCGCCCCAACGATATTCGTTCGGGTTGTAGTTCGGATGCGTTTCGAATACATCGAGGCCGCCTTCAGGCGTTTGATAGGCCGCCAGCTCATCCGACGCTTCGCCGATTTCGACAGACGCCGATTGCTGAGTCTTGCCGAACAACAAATCGAGGTACCGGTTGACGACCATGCGCGGCTCACCCTCTGCGAGCTGCACACCATCGTTCAACAGGAAGGCGTGATCACAATGCGTCACGATTTGTTCGCTGGAGTGAGTCACCAACAGAATACTAGTGCCGTTTTCCTTGAGCTTTTTCAACCGGTCAAAGCAACGGGCTTGAAACTTCGCGTCACCCACTGCCAGCGCTTCATCGACAATAAGAATGTCGGGCTCGACTTGCGCCTGAACGGAGAACGCCAATCGCACCAACATACCGCTCGAATACGTCTTCACCGGCTGATTGATGAAATCGCCGATATCTGCGAACTCAATGATCGCGTCATATCGGGCGTCAATTTCTTCTTTGCTCAAACCCAGAATGGATGCATTCAGGTAAACGTTCTCGCGTCCGGTAAACTCGGGATTGAAGCCCGAGCCCAGTTCGAGCAACGCGGCGATCCGGCCATGGGTTTCGACCGTACCACCGGTTGGATTCAACGTACCGCAAAGAATTTGCAGCAAGGTGGATTTGCCGCTGCCGTTGCGACCAACGATACCGACCGTTTCGCCTTTGCGAATTTCGAAAGAAACGTCGCGAAGCGCCCAGAATTCACGGCAATATTTTTTCTTCCCGCGACTGAGCATCTGAAGCAGTCGGTCGCGCGGCTTGTCATAAATCTCGTAACACTTGCTGAGATTTTGAACTTTGATAGCGACTTCAGATGACATCAGCAAATCCTTTTCGTGTTTTCTGAAACCAGGCGAATCCTAGCCACGCAATCAACGCCGAACCGACGAGATAAATGCCCAACACAGTAAAGTCGGGCAATTTCCCCCAGAACAGAACATCCCGGGCATATTCGATTGCAGGTGTCAGTGGATTGAGCATCAGTAGATGTTGATACTTCTCAGGTAGCGCACTGGCAGGGTAGAAGATAGGCGACAGGAACATCAGGACAGTGGTCAGAATGCCAATGAATTGCGCGACATCCCTGAGGTAAACGCCAAGCGATGCCAAGGCCCACGTCAAACCCATAATCATCAGCAGCAGTGGCAAGATAATCAATGGGAACAACAGAACGGTCAGGTGCGGCGCGCCGAACAGTATCAAGTAGGCCAGCAGCCAGACAGTCAGACTGATGACCATGTGAAAGAGAGCTGAGCCGACCGTGATCCAGGGAAGAATCTCCAGCGGGAACACTACTTTCTTGACGTAATTGGCGTTCGAGAGGATTAGCGTCGGACTTCGATTGAAACACTCCGCAAAGAAGTTGAATACGATAAGTCCGGCGAACAGAATAAGTGCAAATTCGGTTTTCGAGTCACTGCCGCCGCTCCATCGGGCCTTGAACACGACGCTGAAGACGAACGTGTAGACAATCAACATGAACACGGGGTTAAAGAACGACCACAGAATCCCCATGAACGATCCACGGTAACGCCCAACGACCTCCCGTTGTACGAGCGCTGCGATCAGGTTCCGGTTGCGCCAGAAACTACTGACCATTTCCTTTGGCGACGTGGAAAAATTAAGCATTAAACACACACCTGAGATAAATCGAGGGAGGCAGACTTCATATAAAACTCTCTTGTTCAAATACCGGGTGGACGCCGCGGAACGATGTTTGCAGACCGTCCTGCAAGGTGATGACATCAAATTCTGTTGAGCACCGCGGCCAGCGCCAACCCAAGATTGCCCAAACACGTCTGGCGGTAGACTTTGGCGCGATAAAGCCAGACGAAACGGTTGTAACCCTTCGAATCACGGGCTTTCTTGAAATGCTCCAAAGTCTGGAGGCTTTCTGCACTCAAGCGGGAACGAACTGTTTCGAGTGCAGCAATATTTATGTCATTCCAGTCACGAAATCGGCCGGTAGACATCAGTCGCAAGCGCATGATACGTGCGCGCATTCCCGAGTTGGCGCCAATCAGATTCGCCTCATGCTGCCTGTACAGAATGGACGGTGACGCGTCGTACACCACTTTGCCGCCCACTCCAGTAACCAGCAGATAGGCCCACCAGTCATGAGAGACAATATCCAGTTCAGCGCCAGCATGGCAAAACACGTCGCGGGCCAAGTGGTTAAACACCATGGTGTTACCCCCGGCCAGACTCTGTACCAATGCATTAGCGAAGCTGGCGGGACGAGAAAATAGTGGCGAGCAGCCGATAACCGTCTCCGAGTCACCAATCAACTCGGTCCGGGCGCAATACAAAGCTGGAACATCGGAAGGTAATGCCTCCAATACCTGCACGGCAGACTCGAGTTTATTGGCTTGCCAGATATCGTCCTGATCGGCCCATGCATAGAAGTGCGATTGCTTGGGCGCATTGCAGGCAACGGACATGAAATTAGCCGCGAACCCTCGCTTCGGCCCTTGCAAAACCGTCAGCCGGCCTTCCCCCCAAGTCGCGCTGTACTGGCGCAGAATATCCAGTGTCGCATCGGTAGAACCGTCATCAGAAACGACTACATTCCATTCGCGATAGGTCTGGCTGGCTATCGAGTCCAATTGCTGTGCCAGAAAGCGCTCACCATTGTAAGTACACATCAGAACTGTCACGCGAGCCGGTTGCGTTTCATGACCTTGCATATCAACGCCAGACCCGCTGCCAGGTTGCTCGCCTGTCTGATCATATTGTGTAAGAGGGGCTACCACCGAGCACTCCATTGCAGTGAAGATAAAATAATGACGACGCCGTTTCGCTCAACATCACGATGTACAGCCTGGGCAGCCTGAGAAACAGCTACTTCTCTCACGAACCGCTCCCGACAGCGCAAAATTTGCCATTATAAGTCATACCAATTTGATAGCCCAGTGACATCACCACCTTTAGCAGCACAAGCTCGCTTTTAGGGTATGAAAAAAAAGTGATCTGAACATCGCTCTTAAACCGGAGAACTCCTGCCGAGGCCCAATGATCGGGCTGCGTAGGGTATCAAGGCCCCCTCATTGGCAAAAGGGTGGCAAACTGCCAATCCATCGAGAGACAGATCAACGGCAGTACTTTGTCGAAGTCATAGTGCAAAGGTGGCAGCTGCAGAAAATGCCGAACCGCCTAGCGCTTCTGAAAATGGTTGGCAGTGATCAGAAGTGCTTCGCTCACACTGACGGGCGGAGTCCACTCCAGCACCGTGCGCGTCTTTTCCATGTCGACCTGTAACGTGCCGCAGAGCCGCTGGGCTACAGCTTTTCTACCCAATAAAGCCGCCCCAAGACGCAGGAGAAACGGCGGCACGGGCAACAAACGCGCTCGCACGGTCAGAGCATCCGCCATTCTTTGAAGCAATTGAGTAGTCGTGAGGTCTTCGCCGTCACTCACCAGAAACGTTTGATTGGCTGCCTTGGGATGATCGATACAGGTCACCAAAAGATCTACCAGATTGCTGATGGCCACTAGGCTGCGGCGATTGCGTAATGCTCCCAGTGGTAGGGGAAGACCTTTTTTCAACCAGCACATCATACTTAAAAAATTAGCCTTGACGCCTGGCCCGTACACCAGAGGCGGTCGAATAATCACCACGTCCATTGCGGTTTCCAGTGCGATCTGGCGCACGACATCTTCTGCCTCGCACTTGGAAATACCGTAAGGATCAACAGGAGAAGGAATGTCGGCTGCGGTAAAGGGCATCCCGGCGGATGTTTCTTCGCCATTGACCTTGATGGAACTGACAAAAATGAAGCGCTTAACCCCGGACGCCGCCGCATGACGGGCCAGCCGCGCAGTGCCCTGCACATTCATTTGACGAAACATGGCAAGCGGATCGGCCGCCGCCTCGCTCATGACATGAACCCTCGCCGCACAGTGAATCACTGTCTGAACGTTGTTCAGCGACGGCAGGGCAACACGTTCATCCAGATCAAAAGGCACTACATCGCACAAACCGCTTAATCGCGTCTCGCCACGCACTGCTGCAACAGGAGCGTAGATCTTGTCGAGCAGCAGGCGAAACACCACTGCCTCGCCCACAAACCCCGTAGCTCCGGTCACCAATACCCGAGCACCTTTCATTTGGTTTTTTTCCTGATAACGGCAGTTGCGCAACAAATGAAGAAAAAGAACAATTTATCCCTGGTTCGCCGCCGACATTCACGCGCACTTAAAGACAGTCGCATTAACTGTCGACGACCCAAAGATAACCATTGCCGCACGAATGGATCATCGGCGAGGCCAACTAATTGGGCAATCATTCGAATCTGAGAAAACCACCACCCGTCATGAATGGTTTTGTAGCGCGCAATCAGCGGATTGATACCGGTATTAGCCCCGACCTGATTACTTTCGTGCTGGCGATAACGCATCGATGGCTGCGGATCAATGAACCAGCGCAAACCATGGCTGCGTGCGAAGGCATAGCAATACCAATCATGCAGGCTGACCATTTGCAATGCGTCCCAATGACTGAGTAATGACGCCTTCAACGGCCGCATCATCTTTCTACTCATTACATAGGTACAACCCGGCCCAGCAGCCTCGAAGAGAAAGTCCCAGCGGGTTTGCGGCTGGGCCTTGTCCAATAACTGATTGCGACCATCAGGCCAGAACGCAACTACGTTACTTGAATACGCATCTACGCCTAGGGTCTCTATCGCTCGGATAGCCCGTTCGATCTTGTCCAGATGCCAGACGTCATCCTGGTCAGCAAATGCGACGTAATCGTAGCCTTCAATATCAACATCACGGATCAAACGGAAGAAATTGCGCGAAGCTCCACCAAACGCGCCGGCATCAGGCAGGACATTGATGCGCGGCTGCTGCGCGGCTTGATCCGCGCACCATGCCTCAGTTCCGTCGGTCGAAGGATCAATGCTTATATAAACGGTTACGTCGACAGCTGTCTGACCGAGGATCGTGGCCAACTGCTCCTCGATCCACTGCATGCCATTGTAGGCGGCTAGCAGGATCGCAACCTTGGGATGTTCTACTGGCATGCCATTCCTGCTTGCACCGATAAGACACAGCTGTGCGAAAGTTGCGACTCCCGATCAGGCAGATGGCGAATCCAGCAACTTCTGAAGGTATTGACCATAGCCCGTCTTCTTAAGCGCATCGGCTTGTGCGCTGAGCTGTTCGGCGGAAATCCAGCCGTTGTGATAGGCGATCTCTTCCAGGCACGCCACTTTCAAACCCTGGCGCTGTTCGATCGTATGGACGAAATGGCTGGCTTCAAGCAGGGAGTCGTGGGTACCGGTATCCAACCACGCAAAGCCACGACCGAGCATTTCGACGCTCAGCGTCTTGCGCTCAAGGTATGCACGGTTAACGTCGGTAATCTCCAGCTCTCCGCGCTCGGAAGGCTTGATGTTTTTTGCGATCTCGACAACGTCGTTGTCGTAGAAGTACAGGCCTGTCACCGCGTAATTAGATTTTGGTTTTAGCGGTTTCTCTTCAATGCTGAGCGCGCGGCCGGTTGCATCGAATTCAACCACGCCAAAACGCTCAGGGTCGGACACGTGATAACCAAAAACGGTCGCGCCATTTTGCTGTTCGGTCGCAGAACGCAAGTTGTCCGAGAAGTGCTGACCATAAAAAATGTTGTCACCCAGAATCAGGCAGCATGGATCATCACCGATGAACTCTTCACCAATGATAAACGCCTGAGCCAGGCCATCGGGGCTAGGTTGCTCGGCATACGTCAGTTTGATGCCGTACCGGCTGCCATCACCCAACAATTTGCGGAAGCACGGCAGGTCTTCAGGTGTAGAGATGATCAGTATTTCACGCATACCAGCCAGCATCAGCACTGACAGCGGATAGAAAATCATCGGCTTGTCGTAGATCGGCAACATCTGCTTCGAGACGCCAAGAGTCAGCGGGTGCAAGCGCGTGCCCGAGCCGCCGGCGAGGATGATGCCTTTACGATTTGTCGTGGTCATTTGTTCAGAACTTCCCTAAGCATTCGGGTTACGCCACTTTGCCAATCCGGCAAGTGTAGAGAAAAATTGTCGCGCAGCTTCTGAGTGTTCAAACGTGAGTTCAGAGGCCGACGAGCGGGGGTTGGGTAAGCGGTTGTATCAATCGGATTGATCGAGCTGACAGCGAGTTGTTCGCCGATCGCCTTTGCGAATTCGATGACGTGACTTGCATAGCCATGCCAGGAAATCTCACCGGCGGCCGCCAAGTGATACAAACCGCCCAATTCATTACGATTGCGAACCTGCTGAATTGCCGACGCCGTAACGTCGGCGATCAGATCGGCGCCAGTCGGGGCGCCGATCTGGTCGCAGATGACGCTCAAGCTCTCGCGATCCTTGGCCAGACGCAGCATGGTCTTGGCGAAGTTGTTACCTCGAGCGGCGTAGACCCAACTGGTACGAAAGATCAGATGCTTGCAACCGGAAGCAATGATCGCTTGTTCGCCGGCAAGCTTGCTGGCGCCGTAATAATTGACTGGATTTACAGCGTCTGTCTCCTGCCAGGGATCTAAACCCTCGCCACTGAAAACGTAATCGGTCGAATAGTGAACAAGCCAGGCATTCAAGATGGCTGCTTCTTCGGCCATAACCTGACTTGCCTTGCCGTTTACGCGGTCAGCGAGCTCTTGTTCAGACTCTGCTTTATCGACCGCAGTGTAGGCAGCTGCGTTGACGATGACGTCAGGTTTGACCTGACGAATTGTCGCGCGCAATGCGTCGAGATCCGCCAAATCGCCGCTCAAACCGTTAACAGCATGACGATCAAGCGCGATCAGCTCGCCCAGCGGTGCGAGCGAGCGTTGCAGCTCCCAGCCAACTTGTCCGTTTTTGCCCAGCAGAAGGATTTTCATGCCTTGTTCGAGCGATCCGCATAGTTCTGGTCGATCCACTGCTGGTAGCTGCCGCTCTTCACGTGCTCAACCCACTCAGTGTTGTTCAGATACCACTCGACAGTCTTGCGAATACCTGTCTCGAACGTCTCTTCCGGTGTCCAGCCCAGTTCACGCTGAATCTTGCTCGCGTCGATGGCGTAACGGACGTCATGACCAGGGCGATCCTGGACATAAGTAATCAGGCTGGCATGCGGGCGATGTGCCGAGTCAGGGCGCAACTCATCGAGCAACGCACACAGGGTATGCACCACTTCGATGTTTTGTTTTTCGTTATGACCGCCAATGTTGTAAGTCTCACCGATAACACCTTCGGTGACGACTTTGTACAGCGCACGAGCGTGATCTTCTACGTACAGCCAGTCGCGAACCTGATTGCCTTTGCCATAAACCGGCAGAGGTTTGCCTTCCAGCGCATTGAGAATGATCAGCGGGATCAACTTCTCAGGGAAGTGGCAAGGACCGTAGTTGTTCGAGCAGTTGGTCACTAGCGTTGGCAGGCCATAAGTACGGGCCCAGGCGCGAACGAGGTGATCGGAACTAGCCTTGCTGGCCGAGTACGGCGAGCTTGGCTGATAAGGCGTGTCTTCGGTGAAGAGGTCTTCCGGACCTTCAAGGTCTCCGTAAACTTCGTCAGTCGAAATATGATGGAAGCGGAAGTTGGCTTTACGCGCGTCATCCAGTGCCGCCCAATAATGGCGGGCAGCTTCCAGCAGAGTGTAAGTACCGATGATGTTGGTCTGAATGAACTCGGACGGACCGGTAATGGAGCGATCAACGTGGGACTCCGCGGCCAGGTGCATGATGGCATCCGGTTGGTGCTCACGCAGAACACGGTCGATCTGATCACGATCGCAGATGTCGACGCGCTCGAACACATAGCGCGAATCACCGCTGACTTCAGCGAGCGACTCAAGATTACCGGCATACGTCAGCTTATCGACGTTAACGACAGAGTCGTTAGTGTTGGAAATAATGTGACGGATGACTGCCGAGCCGATGAACCCGGCGCCGCCGGTAACTAGAATTTTCACGCGAAACCATACCCTTGAGCTGCGGACAGTGACGCAATGAGCACTGTCTAATCCATGAATGCGGAAGCCGTCGAATAGGAGACTTCCGTCAGAGTCAGTCTGAATCGATGTGGGAATAGGCCACTATCGAACAAGGGACGCATTTTACAGCTTAATGAATCTTTTACTAATGGATATAGACAGGTAGAGACGCAATTTCGACAGACGCATGCGCCTGCCGCTGTCAAACAAGACGCTTGCGTGCTGCTCTGGACGAACGTCCCAGGAACAGGCCAAGTAATGGGCCGAAAATCATCCCGATCAGCAAGGCGAGGACGACGATCAGCGACACCGGTAACTCAGGTCCCGCCCAACCCAAAAACAACAAGGAGACAGATTGCTGGTTTTCAAGGACGAAGGCCAGAATTGCCAACACCAACAAAAGCATGAAAACGCCAAGCAGAACGCGCTTGAGGTTACGCATGAGTCACTCCTTGAAATGCGAAGACGATCAAACCCCCTCCTCCTCTTCCTCATTGACGCGGTCACGCAGTTCTTTGCCCGGCTTGAAATGCGGGACAAATTTACCGTCGAGGCTAACGGACTGGCCAGTCTTTGGATTGCGACCAACGCGCGGCGCACGATAGTGCAGAGAGAAGCTGCCAAACCCACGGATCTCGATGCGATCACCGGTGGCCAGGCATTGGGACATTTGTTCAAGCATGGTCTTGATGGCCAGCTCCACATCCTTGGATGAGAGTAGCCCTTGATGGGTGACAATTCGTTCGATCAACTCCGACTTCGTCATATTTTTCCCTTCTTTTTCAAGCAGCTAGATCAGCGCTTGAAAGGTTTTAGCACGCCCGGAAGATTTTGAACAGCCCAGGGATTGACATATCTTCCTGCGCGTCGAAACGCCCATTTTCAGGGCGCCAAACCCACTCAGCTTCCACGTACCTAGCGACACATCACCAACATCTTTCGGGTTACGAAACCCGCAGGATTAAAGCCGAAGGGATATTCATCTTCATCCTTGGCATCGTCAGAGCGCGTAATCACCTTGTAGCCTGCGCCTTTGCACTCCTTCGCCGCGCGTTTTTGACACTTCTCCCAGCCGGAGCCTAAACCCGAACAGTCGATTTCTATGCCACTGACTCCACGCGAGGCATGCGTCTTGGCGCTTGTGGTACAGCCCGCCAACATCAACACTGCGACGACGAGAATAAACTTGTTCATCCACTTCCTTATGCCAGGCATAGCCCGGCGACTGCGCACTTGAAATCAAGCTTAGTCGCGAATAGGCGATTGATCCGATTAAAGAAACAGACCACCCACAAAACGGATTGGTTTCACCCGCACCGTTGATTCGAACCAGGAAGATGCCCGACTTCCAAATCGCAGGCACAAAAAAGGGCGACCGAAGTCGCCCTTTTTCATGATCAAGCAGAACTTAGTTCTGTTTGGCCATTGCTTGACGCAGCAGTGCCGCCATGGTGGTGTCGGCTGCTTCGCCTTCCGGAGCTGCTTTCAGGCTCTGGATAGCTTCTTTCTCTTCAGCATCGTCTTTCGATTTGATCGACAGCTGAATAACACGGCTCTTACGATCAACGCTGATGATCTTGGCTTCTACTTCCTGGCCTTCTTTCAGAACGTTGCGCGCGTCTTCAACGCGGTCACGGCTGATTTCGGAGGCTTTCAGAGTCGCTTCGATATCGTCGGCCAGAACGATGATGGCGCCTTTGGCGTCAACTTCTTTCACGGTGCCAGTAACGATTGCGCCTTTGTCGTTAACCGAGACGTACTCGGAGAACGGATCGCTTTCCAGTTGCTTGATACCCAGGGAGATACGCTCGCGCTCTGGGTCAACCGACAGGATAACGGTGTCCAGCTCGTCGCCCTTCTTGAAACGACGAACAGCTTCTTCGCCAACTTCGTTCCAGGAGATGTCGGACAGGTGAACCAGACCGTCGATGCCGCCGTCCAGACCAATGAAGATACCGAAATCGGTGATCGACTTGATGGTGCCGGAGATTTTATCGCCCTTGTTGAACTGGCCAGAGAAATCTTCCCATGGGTTGGATTTGCACTGCTTGATGCCCAGGGAGATACGACGACGCTCTTCGTCGATGTCCAGAACCATGACTTCCACTTCGTCGCCGACTTGTACGACTTTCGAAGGATGGATGTTCTTGTTGGTCCAGTCCATTTCCGAAACGTGTACCAGACCTTCAACGCCTTCTTCCAGCTCAGCGAAGCAGCCGTAGTCGGTCAGGTTGGTTACACGAGCGGTTACGCGAGTGCCTTCTGGGTAACGGGCTTTGATAGCAACCCATGGATCTTCGCCCAGTTGCTTCAGGCCCAGGGAAACACGGTTGCGTTCGCGATCGTATTTCAGAACCTTGACGTCGATTTCGTCACCAACATTGACGATTTCGGAAGGATGCTTGATGCGCTTCCAGGCCATGTCGGTGATGTGCAGCAGGCCGTCCACGCCACCCAGATCGACGAATGCGCCGTAATCGGTGAGGTTTTTGACGATACCTTTGACTTGCTGGCCTTCCTGCAGGGATTCCAGCAGAGCTTCACGCTCGGCGGAGTTCTCGGCTTCGAGGACGCTGCGACGGGAAACGACAACGTTGTTGCGCTTCTGGTCCAGCTTGATGACCTTGAATTCCAGCTCTTTGCCTTCCAGGTGCGTGGTGTCGCGCACTGGACGGACGTCAACCAGGGAACCTGGCAGGAACGCACGGATGCCGTTAACGTCGACAGTGAAGCCGCCTTTAACCTTACCGTTGATAACGCCCTTGACCACTTCCTCAGCTGCGAAGGCTGCTTCCAGAACGATCCAGCATTCAGCGCGCTTGGCTTTTTCACGGGACAGCTTGGTTTCACCGAAACCGTCTTCAACCGAGTCCAGCGCAACGTGAACTTCGTCACCGACGTTGATGGTCAGATCGCCAGCGTCGTTGTAGAACTGCTCAAGCGGGATGAGTGCTTCAGACTTCAGGCCAGCGTGAACGGTTACCCAGCGAGCCTGGTAATCGATATCAACGATAACACCGGTGATGATGGAGCCTGCCTGAAGGTTCAGGGTTTTTAGGCTTTCTTCAAAGAGTTCCGCAAAGCTTTCGCTCATTTTAATTCCTGTAAATGAGGGCGAAGGATCCGCCCATCTCCACACCCCAGACGATGTGGGTTAGTTTCATTAAAAAGAAGCGCCCCAGAACTATGACTGGTCCCCTGAAGCCTTCTTGGTCACCCGGCGATATCGCGAATGGCGATCTCGCTCATGATGCGTTCAAGCACCTGATCAATGGACAACTCCGTGGAATCCAGCTGAATCGCATCGGCCGCCGGCTTGAGCGGGGCTACTGCGCGCTGGGTATCACGCTCATCGCGTGCACGGATCTCATCTAGCAGACTCGACAGACTAACACCCTCGACTTTGCCCTTCAACTGCAAATATCGACGGCGCGCCCGCTCCTCGGCACTGGCAGTCAGGAAAATCTTCAGCGGCGCATCAGGAAAAACCACCGTACCCATATCGCGCCCGTCGGCCACCAGGCCCGGTGCTTCCTGAAATGCGCGCTGGCGCTGCAGCAGCGCCTCGCGCACGGCGGGCAATGCAGCCACTTGCGAGGCGCCGGATCCGACGCTTTCAGTGCGAATGACATCGCTGACTTCGTCACCTTCCAGAATGATGCGTTGCAGCTGACCTTCGGTCGCCGCGATGAATTGCACATCCAGATGAGCGGCAAGTTTTTTCAGCAACTCTTCATTGGTCAGGTCAACGCCATGGTTGTGCGCGGCAAACGCCAGCAACCGGTAAAGCGCACCGGAATCCAGCAGATTCCAGCCAAGACGCTTGGCCAGAATCCCGGCTACCGTGCCCTTGCCCGAGCCGCTTGGCCCATCGATGGTGATGACCGGTGCAATTTTTTTCACGACTGAGCCTCTTGTGCCACACGAATACCGACTTGCTCGCACAGCGCGAGGAAGTTCGGGAACGACGTCGCAACGTTGGCGCAATCATGGATGCGGATCGGTGCAGTCGCGCGCAGCGAAGCCACGCTGAATGCCATGGCGATACGGTGATCGCCATGACCATGCACCTCGCCGCCGCCGATCTGGCCGCCGTCGATAATGATGCCGTCCGGGGTCGGCTCGCACTCGACGCCCAGCGCCAGCAAACCATCCGCCATCACCTGAATCCGGTCCGACTCCTTGACCCGCAGCTCTTCGGCACCAGTCAGCACGGTACGCCCTTCGGCGCAGGCAGCAGCAACGAACAGCACCGGGAATTCGTCGATCGCCAGCGGCACCAGCGCCTCTGGTATCTCGATACCCTTGAGTTTAGCTGCCCGCACGCGCAAGTCAGCAACCGGCTCGCCGCCTACTTCACGCTGGTTCTCCAGCGTAATGTCCGCACCCATGAGACGCAGAATGTCGATCACGCCGGTACGGGTCGGGTTGATGCCAACGTGTTCAAGCATCAGCTCGGAACCCTCGGCAATCGATGCCGCGACCAGGAAAAAGGCCGACGACGAAATGTCGCCCGGCACTTCAATGTGGGTGGCCGTCAGCTTGCCACCGGACTCGACCGACGCTGTGGCGCCATCGACGTTGACCGAATAGCCGAACCCGCGAAGCATGCGCTCGGTGTGGTCGCGAGTCGGTGCCGGCTCGGTCACTGTGGTTTTGCCTTCAGCGTACAGACCGGCGAGCAGCAGGCAGGACTTCACCTGTGCGCTGGCCATCGGCATGGTGTAGGTCAGGCCTTTGAGCTTGTGGCCACCGCGAATGGTCATCGGCGGACGACCTTCGGCAGCGGTTTCGATCACAGCGCCCATTTCACGCAGCGGATTGGCCACGCGGTTCATCGGACGCTTGGACAGCGAAGCGTCGCCGGTCAAGGTGCTATCGAAACTCTGCGCCGCCAGCAGGCCGGACAACAGACGCATCGACGTGCCGGAGTTGCCCAGATAGATCGGGCCCGGCGCAGGTTTCAAACCGTGCAGGCCGACACCGTGAATGGTCACGCGGCCGTGGTGCGGGCCTTCGATGACCACACCCATGTCGCGAAAGGCCTGCAAGGTCGCCAGGGCGTCTTCGCCCTCGAGGAAGCCTTCGACTTCGGTGACGCCTTCGGCCAGCGAGCCGAGCATGATCGAACGGTGGGAAATCGATTTGTCACCCGGTACGCGAATCCGACCGGACAGGCGGCCACCAGGTTGAGCCAGGAAGATCAGATCGTTGGAATTCATAGCGTCCACATAGGCCCTGCGGGCCAGGATTTTACTGAAATGCTCGCGGGCAACCCGGGCGCGCGTGAAAACGCCCAACAATTGGTGCCCATCCCCTGCATCGACCGCGTCGCGCAAGGCGTCGAGGTCGCTGCGAAATGTATCGAGTGTGCGCAGGACAGCCTCGCGGTTGGCGAGGAAGATGTCGTGCCACATCACCGGGTCGCTTCCTGCGATTCTTGTGAAATCGCGAAAACCACCGGCAGCGTAACGGAAGATCTCAAGGTTTTCATTGCGCTTGGCCAACGAATCGACCAAACCGAACGCCAGCAAGTGCGGCAAATGACTGGTCGCAGCCAACACTTCATCGTGACGCTCGACTTGCATGTGCTCGACATCGGCGCCCAGCTCGCGCCACAGCCGATCGACCACGGCCAGCGCGGACGGATCGGTCTGCTCGAGTGGCGTCAGAATCACTTTGTGACGACGAAACAGCTCGGCATTGGAGGCTTCCACCCCGCTCTGCTCGGAACCGGCAATCGGATGGCCCGGCACGAAACGCGGCGGCATGGCGCCAAACGCTTCGCTGGCGGCGCGCACGACGTTACCTTTGGCGCTGCCAACGTCAGTGAGGATCGCCTGCCCCAGATCCATGACTGCCAAGCGTGCCAGCAATTTTTCCATGGCCAGAATCGGTACAGCCAGCTGAATGACATCAGCACCGATGCACGCCGCCGCCAAGTCATCTTCGCAACGATCGACCACACCTAATTCGACCGCGAGCTTGCGCGACTGCGCATCAAGATCGACGCCGACGACTTCGCGGCACAGGCCGCTTTCACGCAAACCCTTGGCAAACGAACCACCGATCAAGCCCAGACCAACCACCACCAGGCGACCGATCATAGGTGCAGCAGATTGCAGTGCAGTGACATCAACCACGAGCCAGAACCTTGCGCAGCGCTTCGAGGAAGCGGCTGTTTTCCGCCGGCAGACCGATGGTCACGCGCAAGTGGTTCGGCATGCCGTAATTAGCCACCGGACGCACGATCACGCCTTCGCGCAGCAAACCCTGAAAAACCGGCGCTGCAATCTGGCCGAGATCGACGCAAATGAAGTTGCCTTTGGACTCGATCCAGCCTAAACCCAACTCACGGAAACCGGCTTGCAGCTGCTGCATGCCCGCCTCGTTGAGCTGGCGGCTTTGCGCCAGATATTCGTCATCCTTCAACGCTGCGCAAGCCGCCGCCAGGGCGAGGCTATTGACGTTGAACGGCTGGCGCACGCGGTTCAGCACATCCGCCACAACCGGGGTCGACAGACCATAGCCGACGCGCAGTGCTGCCAAGCCGTAAGCCTTGGAAAAGGTGCGCGAGACCAGCAGATTCGGGTACGCGGCGAGGAAGTCGAGACCGTCCGGCAAGTCGCTGCCTTCGGCGTACTCGATGTACGCCTCGTCCAGCACCACCAGCACATGCTCCGGAACATCCTGCAGAAATTCGTCCAGCGCTTCAGCGCCAAACCAGGTGCCGGTCGGGTTGTTCGGGTTGGCGATGAACACCACGCGGGTTTTGGCGTCGATGGCCGCGAGCATCGCCGGCAAGTCGTGACCCCATTCTTTGGCCGGAACCACTTTGGCTTGCGCGCCGACTGCTTGAGTAGCAATCGGATACACCGCAAAGGCATGCTCACTGAACACGGCATTCAGGCCCGGCGCCAGATAGGCACGCGCCACCAGCTCGAGAATATCGTTGGAACCATTACCCAATGTGACCTGGTTCAGCTCGACGCGGCATTGTTCGGCCAGCAAGGATTTCAGCGCGAAACCGTTGCCGTCCGGATAGCGGGTCAGCTCGGCCAGCTCTTCGCGGATCGCCGCCAAGGCTTTCGGGCTCGCACCCAGCGGGTTTTCATTGCTGGCCAGTTTGACGATTTTCGCCGGATCCAGATCCAGCTCACGCGCCAGTTCGTCCACAGGCTTGCCCGGAACGTACGGCGAAAGTTGTTGCACGCCCGGCTGTGCCAGAGCGAGGAAGTTGCCACTCATTTGCTACCGCCCTTAGAGAACTGCTTTCGGGTAGGAACCCAGCACTTTGAGTGCTACTGCTTCCTGACTGATCTTCTCCAGCACACCTTTGATCAACGGATCGCGGTGGTGGCCGACGAAGTCGATGAAGAACACGTAGGTCCATTTGCCGCTGCGCGACGGACGGGTTTCGATACGGGTCAGGTCGATGCCGTTGCCGTGGAAAGGCACCAGTAGCTCGTGAAGCGCGCCGGGTTTGTTGCTCATCGACACGATGATCGAAGTCTTGTCGTCGCCGGTCGGCGGTACTTCCTGGTTACCGATCATCAGGAAGCGCGTCGAGTTGTCCGGACGATCTTCGATCTTCTCGGCCAGTCGCGTCAGGCCATACAGACCGGCCGCCATGTCGCCGGCAATTGCCGCCGAATTCCACTCGCCTTTGACGCGCTTGGCGGCTTCGGCGTTGCTCGACACCGCGACGCGCTCGACATTCGGGTAATGCGCATCCAGCCACTTGCGGCACTGGGCCAGCGACTGCGCATGGGAATAAATGCGGCTGATGCTGTCGGTCTTGGTGCTTTCGCCGACCAGCAAATGATGGTGAATGCGCAGCTCGACTTCGCCGCAGATCACCATGTCGTGTTCGAGAAAGCTGTCCAGCGTGTGATTGACCGCGCCTTCGGTGGAGTTCTCCACCGGCACCACGCCGAAATTTACCGCGCCAGCGGCCACTTCACGGAACACTTCATCGATCGCCGCCATTGGCTTGCTGATCACGGCGTGGCCGAAGTGCTTCATTGCCGCCGCTTGGGTGAAGGTGCCCTCAGGGCCGAGATACGCCACTTTCAGCGGCTGCTCCAGGGCCAGGCACGACGACATGATTTCGCGAAACAGCCGCGCCATTTCTTCGTTGCCCAACGGCCCCTGATTGCGTTCCATCACCCGCTTGAGCACCTGCGCTTCACGCTCGGGACGGTAGAAAACCGGCACTTCACCTTCAGCCAGCGAGGCCATTTTGACTCGCGCAACTTCCTGGGCGCAGCGCGCACGCTCACTGATCAGCTCGAGGACTTTAGTGTCCAGAGCGTCAATGCGAACGCGCAGGGCCTTGAGTTCTTGCTCGGACATCAGCCGTGTTCCTTCTCGAATTCCGCCATGTACGCCACCAGCGCGTTGACCGCGGTGATGTCGACGGCGTTATAGATGGAGGCGCGCATGCCGCCCACCGAGCGGTGGCCCTTGAGGTTGAGCAGACCGCGCTCATCGGCGCCTGCAAGGAACGGCTTGTCCAGACGATCGTCAGCCAGACGGAATGGCACGTTCATCCACGAGCGATCTGACTTGTTGATCGGGTTGCTGTAGAGGCCACTGGCGTCGATGAAGTCGTACAGCGTGCGCTGTTTGACGTCGTTGAGCTCGGCAATGGCTTCGACGCCGCCCTGCTCTTTCAGCCACTGGAACACCAGACCGGACAAATACCAGGCCAGGGTCGGCGGCGTGTTGTACATCGAGCCGTTATCGGCCGCGACCTTGTAATTGAGCATGGTCGGGCACAGTGAGCGCGCTTTGCCGAGCAGGTCTTCGCGAATGATGTTGACGACGATACCGCTTGGGCCGATGTTCTTTTGCGCGCCGGCGTAGATCATGCCGAAACGCGAAATGTCGACCGGGCGCGAGAGGATGTCCGAAGACATGTCGGCCACCAGCGGCACGTCACCGGTTTCCGGGATCCACTGGAACTCCAGACCGCCGATGGTTTCGTTCGGCGCGTAGTGAACGTAAGCGGCGTCTTTCGACAGGTTCCACTCGTTCTGGCCAGGGATAGCGAAATAGTCGTAAGGCTTGGCGGTGGCAGCGACGTTGACGTGGCCGTAACGCGAGGCTTCTTCGATGGCTTTCTGCGACCAGATACCGGTGTCGATATAGTCGGCCGAGCCATTTTCCGGCAGCAGGTTCAGCGGAATCTGTGCGAACTGCTGGCTCGCGCCACCTTGCAGAAACAGTACTTTGTAGTTCGACGGGATATTCAGCAGGTCACGCAGATCCTGCTCGGCCTGAGTGGCAATGGACACGAACTCATCGCTGCGATGGCTCATTTCCATGACCGACAGACCCTTGCCGTGCCAATCAAGGAGTTCACCCTGGGCGCGCTGCAGGACAGCTTCAGGCAGCGCCGCCGGACCGGCGCAGAAGTTATAGGCTCGCTTGCTCACATCCAATCTCGCTCTGACTTGGTGATACACAAAAAATCTGTAAATCTGATAGGTCTACCTCTGTAGGAGCTGCCGAAGGCTGCGATCTTTTGATCCTGTTTTTTTAACATCAAGATCAAAAGATCGCAGCCTTCGGCAGCTCCTACAGAGGAAATTCATACCGGACAAATAACAAGGGGGCGAATTCTCATCCGCCCCCTTGGTTGCCCGCTTATTCTTGCGGTTCTTCGTCAGCTGCGGCGTCGAGTGGCTGGTCTTCGCCAGCGTCGTCGGTACCGACGGTGCCTTCGAATTCCTCGCCCTCTTCACCCTCAAGCTCTTCACCCTCGACTTCCGAAGGCTCCTGAACCCGCTCCAGCCCGACCAGGGTTTCGTCCTTGGCCAGCTTGATCAGCGTGACACCTTGGGTGTTACGACCCAGGCTCGACACTTCGTCGACACGGGTGCGCACCAGGGTGCCCTGATCGGAAATCAGCATGATTTCCTCACCGTCCTGCACCTGAACCGCACCGACCAGACGGCCGTTACGCTCGTTGCTGACCATGGCGATCACGCCCTGACCGCCACGCTTGTATTCAGGGAATTCGGTGATCGAGGTGCGCTTGCCGTAGCCGCGCTCGGAAGCAGTCAGAATTTCGCTGCCCTCTTCCGGAATCAGCATCGAGATCAGCTTCTGCCCTTCCGGCAGACGCATACCGCGCACACCGCGAGCGGTACGGCCCATGGCGCGAACTTCGGATTCCTTGAAGCGAGTGACCTTGCCGCCGTCGGAGAACAGCATGATTTCCTGCTCGCCATCGGTGATGGCAGCGGAGATCAGAATGTCGCCTTCGTCCAGCTCCAGCGCGATCAGGCCGACGCTGCGCTGACGGCTGAACGCCACCAGCGGAGTCTTCTTCACGGTACCGTTGGCGGTCGACATGAAGATGAACGGTGCCTTCTTGCGGTCGGCAGCCTTGATGCGCGCACGGCGCTCTTCGTCGGTTTCGTTGCTGTTTTCGATGTCTTCAACGTCGGCCTCGACGCCTTCGGCCTCATCTTCGTCAGCCTGACGCTTCATGGCTTCGAGATCGACCGGCAACATCGTGGTGATGTATTCGCCTTCGCTCAGCGGCAACAGGTTGACCAGCGGACGGCCACGGGCAGCGCGGGACGCTTCCGGAATCTCGTAGGTCTTGAGCCAGTACACCTTGCCTTTGCTGGAGAACAGCAGCAGCGTGGTGTGGCTGTTGGCAACCAGCAGGTGAGCGATGTAATCCTCATCCTTGACGCCGGTGGCCGACTTGCCTTTACCGCCACGACGCTGAGCCTGGTACGCAGCCAGCGGTTGGGTCTTGGCGTAGCCGCCGTGGGAAATGGTCACGACGCGCTCTTCTTCCGGGATCATGTCACCCAGGGTCAGGTCGAGACGGGCATCGAGAATCTCGGTGCGACGCACATCGCCGTATTCGGCGCGAATCACTTCCAGCTCTTCGCGGATCACTTCCATCAGGCGCACGGCGCTGTTGAGGATGCGGATCAGCTCGCCGATCTGGTTGAGGATCTCTTGATACTCGGCCAGCAGCTTCTCGTGTTCCAGACCGGTCAGACGGTGCAGACGCAGTTCGAGAATGGCTTGCGCCTGTTCTGGCGAGAGGAAATATTTACCTTCGCGCAGACCGTACTGAGGATCGAGGTTCTCCGGACGGCACGAATCGGCACCGGCACGTTCAACCATCGCGACCACTGCCGAGGATTCCCAAGGCGTGCTGATCAGCGCTTCTTTCGCTTCCGACGGCGTCGGCGAGGCTTTGATCAGGGCGATGACCGGGTCGATGTTCGACAGCGCAACGGCCTGACCTTCGAGGATGTGACCACGTTCGCGCGCCTTGCGCAGTTCGAACACAGTACGGCGGGTAACGACTTCGCGGCGGTGACGGACGAAGGCTTCCAGCAGATCCTTGAGATTGAGGATCCGTGGACGACCATCGATCAGCGCAACGATGTTGATGCCAAATACCGATTGCAGCTGGGTCTGCGCGTAGAGGTTGTTGAGGATCACCTCCGGCACTTCGCCGCGACGCAGTTCGATCACCACGCGCATACCGTCCTTGTCGGACTCGTCGCGCAGTTCGGTGATGCCTTCGAGCTTCTTCTCTTTGACCAGCTCGGCGATCTTCTCGATCAGACGAGCCTTGTTCAGCTGGTACGGCAGTTCGGTGATAACGATCTGCTGACGGCCACCGACCTTGTCGATGTCTTCGATGATCGAGCGGGCACGCATGTAAATGCGCCCGCGACCGGTGCGGTAGGCTTCGATGATGCCGGCGCGACCATTGATGATCGCGGCGGTCGGGAAGTCCGGACCGGGGATGTACTGCATCAGCTCATCGACGGTCAGCTCAGGGTTGTCGATGAGTGCCAGGCAACCGTCGATGACTTCACCGAGGTTGTGCGGCGGAATGTTGGTCGCCATGCCCACGGCGATACCGCTGGAGCCGTTGACCAGCAGGTTGGGAATACGGGTCGGCATGACCGCCGGGATCATTTCGGTGCCGTCGTAGTTCGGCACCCAGTCCACGGTTTCTTTGTGCAGGTCAGCCAGCAGCTCGTGCGCCAGCTTGGTCATGCGCACTTCGGTGTATCGCATGGCCGCGGCGTTATCGCCGTCCACCGAACCGAAGTTGCCCTGACCGTCTACCAGCAGGTAGCGCAGGGAGAAAGGCTGAGCCATACGAACGATGGTGTCGTACACGGCAGTGTCACCGTGCGGGTGATACTTACCGATCACGTCGCCGACAACACGGGCAGATTTCTTGTACGGCTTGTTGTAGTCGTTGCCCAGCTCGCTCATCGCGAACAGTACGCGACGGTGCACGGGCTTGAGGCCATCGCGCGCATCCGGCAGTGCACGGCCGACGATCACGCTCATTGCGTAGTCGAGGTAGGACTGTTTCAGCTCGTCTTCGATATTGACCGGGAGGATTTCTTTGGCCAGTTCGCCCATGAGAAGCCTGATTCCTTTTTCTGGTGAAACTTCGTCATATCCATGTGGGAGCAACGAAGCTCGTCGGGGCCGGCCGAGTGCCATGCGCCGACTTACGACAAATCAACATTGGATCGTGGATTTGCGCAGTAAAGACAGCTTCGTGAAGCCGCCTCGGAAAACGCCGGATGTTATCACAAGAGCCGCCACGCACCTATCCCCCAGACGCGCATGGAGCATAGTTAGTTGACCGATGACAGGCTTAACGGGGACGAGAGAGGCTCAGAGCTTGTTTGAATGTAGATTTGCGGCTTGGATTAGCGATGTTTATTGACTTTTAGGGGGACGCACACCTGTAGGAGCTGCCGAAGGCTGCGATCTTTTGACCTTGTCGTCTGAAAACAACATCAAAAGATCGCAGCCTTCGGCAGCTCCTACATTGAATATCACCGCATCAATGCAGGCGCTTGCGGCACATCAGCTGGGCCATTTTCGCGGTGTCCGGGCGTTCGACGATGCCTTTCTCGGTAACGATCGCGTCGATCAGATCCGCCGGGGTGACATCGAATACCGGGTTGAACGCTTCAACGTCGGCACCGACACGCTTGCCGCCGACTTCGAGCAACTCGGCGCCGTCACGCTCTTCAATCGGGATGTCGTCGCCGCTGGCCAGGTTCATGTCGATGGTCGAACTCGGCGCCACCACCATGAAACGCACGCCGTGGTGCATGGCGTTGACCGCCAGTTGATAGGTACCGATCTTGTTGGCCACGTCACCATTGGCGGTGATGCGGTCGGCGCCGACAATTACCCAGGTCACGCCCTTGGTCTTCATGATGTGCGCAGCGGCCGAGTCAGCATTCAGCGTCACCGGGATGCCTTCGTTAGCCAACTCCCACGCCGTCAGACGCGAGCCCTGCAGCCACGGCCGGGTTTCGTCGGCGTAAACACGCTCGACCATGCCTTCTATATAAGCGGCGCGGATCACGCCCAGCGCGGTGCCGAAACCGCCGGTAGCCAGCGCCCCGGTATTGCAATGGGTCAGAATCGCCTGGGCGTTGCCCTGATGTTTACGGATCAGGTCGACGCCAAGCTGCGCCATGGTCAGGTTGGCTTCACGGTCGCTTTCATGAATGGCGACGGCTTCAGCCTCCAGCGCCGCCAGCGGATCGGCATGATTTTTCAAGCGATCGAGACGATCATGCATGCGGCCGAGCGCCCAGAACAGGTTGACCGCGGTCGGACGCGACCCGGCCAACAACGCGAAATCCTCTTCCAGGGCCGCATACCAGTCGCCACCTTCAGCGATCCGCGCACGCGCGGCGAGAACGATGCCATAGGCCGCGCTGATGCCGATGGCCGGCGCGCCACGCACCACCATCGAGCGAATCGCCTCGGCCACGCCAGCGGCGCTGGTGTATGCAATCCAGGTTTCCTCGAACGGCAAAATACGCTGATCCAGCAGGTGCAGCGCGCCGTCTCGCCACTCGATGGCCTTCACTTTCTCCGCAGCCAACAGTCGATCGCGCATCCCACACCCCGCACTCATGAACAAAAGCCGCCGATTATAGCGATCCCCCCGCCAAGACGCTCGGGTATACTTCGCCATCCTTTACAAAAGCACTGGAACCGACCCTCGATGCCGAAACCTGCCATTGCGCTCGACTTATTATTGCTGCCGACCTGGCTGGTACCCGTCGAACCCGCTGGCGTCGTGCTCAAAGAGCATGGCCTGGGCATTCGCGATGGTCGCATCGTGTTTATCGGCCCGCGCGCCGAAGCACTGAAGTGCGACGCCGGCGAAACACGCGAGTTGCCGGACGTGCTGCTCGCTCCGGGCCTGATCAACGCCCACGGGCATGCCGCGATGACGCTGTTCCGCGGCCTGGCCGATGATCTGCCGCTGATGACCTGGCTGGAAAACCACATCTGGCCGGCCGAAGCCAAATGGGTCGATGAGGATTTCGTCCGTGACGGCACCGATCTGGCCATCGCCGAGCAGATCAAGGGCGGCATCAGCTGTTTCTCGGACATGTATTTCTTCCCGAAAGTCGCCAGCGAACGCGTGCACAACAGCGGCATCCGCGCGCAAATCGCGATTCCGATCCTCGATTTCCCGATCCCCGGCGCCAGCAGCGCCGATGAAGCCATTCGTCAGGGCGTCGAGTTGTTCGGCGACCTCAAGCATCACGATCGGATCAAGATCACTTTCGGTCCACATGCACCGTACACCGTCGGCGACGAGAACCTGGAAAAAATCCGCGTGATCGCCGAAGAGCTGGACGCCTCGATCCACATGCACGTGCATGAAACCGCGTTCGAAGTGCAGCAGGCGGTCGAACAAACCGGCGAACGACCACTGGCCCGCCTGCGTCGTCTCGGTCTGCTCGGGCCACGCTTCCAGGCGGTGCACATGACGCAGATCAGCGATGACGACCTGGCACTGCTGGTAGAAAGCAACACCAGCGTCATCCACTGCCCGGAATCCAATCTCAAACTGGCCAGCGGCTTCTGCCCGGTGGAGCGTTTGTGGCAGGCTGGCGTCAATGTGGCGATCGGCACCGACGGCGCAGCGAGCAACAATGACCTCGATCTGCTTGGCGAAACCCGCACCGCGGCCCTGCTGGCAAAAGCCGTCGCCGGTTCAGCCACCGCGCTGGATGCCCATCGCGCGTTGCGCATGGCCACGCTCAACGGCGCCCGTGCGTTGGGGATCGAAGCTCAGGTCGGTTCGCTGGAGATTGGCAAAGCCGCCGACATCGTCGCCTTCGATCTGTCGGGGCTGGCGCAGCAACCGGTCTATGACCCGGTATCGCAACTGATCTATGCCACCGGTCGCGATTGCGTCAAACACCTTTGGGTAGCGGGCAAACAGTTGCTTGATGAGCGGCGCCTGACCCGCCTCGACGAACAGCAGTTGAGCGCCACCGCGCGGGCCTGGGGCGAGCGCATCAGCGGCCACACCGAATCGTAAACACCCCGGCGCAAGACGCCGGGGCTACAGCCTTTTTAAAAGTTTAGAGGAAGTGAACATGAGCAACGTCGACCACGCCGAAATCGCCAAATTCGAAGCCCTGGCCCATCGCTGGTGGGACCGTGAGAGCGAATTCAAGCCGCTGCACGACATCAACCCGCTGCGGGTCAACTGGATCGATGAGCGCGTCAATCTGGCTGGCAAGAAGGTCCTCGACGTCGGTTGCGGCGGCGGCATCCTCAGTGAAGCCATGGCCCAGCGCGGCGCTACGGTGATGGGCATCGACATGGGCGAAGCGCCGTTGGCGGTGGCGCAACTGCATCAGCTCGAATCCGGCGTCAGCGTCGAATACCGGCAGATCACCGCCGAAGCTCTGGCCGAAGAAATGCCTGAGCAATTCGACGTGGTCACTTGCCTGGAAATGCTTGAGCACGTGCCGGATCCGTCGTCGGTCATCCGCGCTTGCTTCCGCATGGTCAAGCCGGGCGGCCAAGTGTTCTTTTCGACCATCAACCGCAACCCGAAGGCCTATCTGTTCGCGATCATCGGCGCTGAATACATCATGAAACTGCTGCCGCGCGGCACGCACGATTTCAAGAAATTCATTCGCCCGTCCGAGCTCGGCGCCTGGAGCCGCATGGCCGGCCTGACCGTCAAGGACATCATCGGCCTGACCTACAACCCGCTGACCAAGCACTACAAGCTGGCCAACGACGTTGACGTCAACTACATGATCCAGACCCTGCGCGAGGAATAAGCCGATGGCCATCAGAGCAGTTCTTTTCGACATGGACGGCACCCTGCTCGACACGGCGCCGGACTTCATTGCCATCTGCCAGGCAATGCGCGCGGATCGTGGCTTGCCGCCGATCAACGACAGGCACATCCGCGACGAGATTTCCGGCGGCGCCAAAGCCATGGTCGCGGTGACCTTTTCGATGGACCCGGAATCGCCCGGTTTCGAAGCGCTGCGCCTGGAGTTTCTCGAGCGCTACCTGGTCGGCTGCGCCGTCCACAGCAAACTGTTCGACGGCATGGGCGAACTGCTCGCCGACATCGAAAAGGCCAACCTGATCTGGGGCGTGGTGACCAACAAACCGGTGCGTTTCGCCGAGCCGATCATGCAGCGGCTGGGGTTGGCCGAGCGATCGGCACTGCTGATCTGCCCGGACCACGTCAAGAACAGCAAACCGGATCCGGAGCCATTGATCCTGGCGTGCAAGACGCTTGATCTGGATCCATCGACGGTGCTGTTTGTCGGCGATGATCTGCGCGATATCGAATCGGGCCGCGACGCCGGCACCAAAACCGCTGCGGTGACCTACGGCTATATTCACCCGGACGACAACCCACGGCATTGGGGTGCGGACGTGGTGGTGGATCATCCGTCGGAGTTGCGCAAAGTGCTCGATAGCGCGCTTTGCAGCTGCTGATCAAAGTCAAAAGATCGTCCGAACGCGGCCCGAGCCTGCGGCAGCTCCTACAGTTGTAGGAGCTGCCGCAGGATGCGATCTTTTAGCTATTAATGGATTATGAGGTTTGTATGTTTGATTACTCCGCTCGCCCTGAATTGCTCAAGGATCGGGTCATTCTGGTCACCGGTGCCGGGCGTGGCATTGGTGCGGCTGCGGCGAAAACCTATGCGGCCCACGGTGCGACTGTGCTGCTGCTGGGCAAGACCGAAGCCAATCTGACCCAGGTTTATGATGAAATCGAAGCCGCCGGTCATCCCCAGCCAGCAGTGATTCCGTTCAACCTTGAAACCGCCCTCCCTCATCAATACGACGAACTGGCGGCAATGATCGAGACCGAGTTCGGCCACCTCGACGGCTTGCTGCACAACGCTTCGATCATTGGCCCGCGCACGCCGATCGAGCAACTGTCCGGCGAAAACTTCATGCGCGTCATGCAGGTCAACGTCAACGCGATGTTCATGCTGACCAGCACGCTGCTGCCGCTGCTGAAGCTGTCGCAGGATGCTTCGGTGGTATTCACCTCCAGCAGCGTCGGGCGCAAGGGTCGGGCTTACTGGGGCGCCTATGGCGTATCGAAGTTCGCCACCGAAGGTTTGATGCAAACGCTGGCCGACGAAGTCGAGGGCGTAGCGCCGGTCCGCTCCAACAGCATCAACCCGGGCGGCACGCGCACCAGCATGCGCGCGCAGGCCTATCCGGGGGAAAACCCGCTGAATAACCCGACGCCCGAGGAGATCATGCCGGTCTACCTTTACCTGATGGGCCCGGACAGCACCGGCATCAACGGCCAGGCATTCAACGCGCAATAGCTGCCATACGTCGCTTTTGTTGCCGCGGCAGATTCCTGCCGCGGCGCGTCTTTGCCGCTTGCAGGCAACCTAAGTTAGTCAATTTCCCAGCACTCGTCATCGCGGAAACCTTCCAAGCCTTTGATTCACAAAGGTTTAAATAAAAACGAACTGAATAGCATGACTTTCGCTCTAAATTTCCTCGAAGCATGCCGTGTGAAGGCAATGGGGCAAGACCGGTTTCGATAGCTTACTTATCGTCAGCCGGCAGACTAGACTTACGCCAAACGTCCTACGGGACTGATGGATCAGTATGACGCGCAGCCCATAGCCGCTCTCACCCAGCCTGTAAGACAGACTTACTGCTTAGGGGCTCACGCCATATGAAATCACCCTCCCAGACCAATGCAATTGACTTTGACAGTGCCAAATTGCAACGCCTGGGCTTTGGTCGACTGCCTCCGCTGCTGGAGCGACCGACCAGCCTGGCGCAACTGCGCCAGCAAATGAGCCTGCAACTGCAGACCAGCCTTGAACCGCAACGTATCCTCGGCCTGTTTTTCCGCGAAGTTCAGCGCCTGGTGCCGCTCGATGCGCTGAGCTATGTGCACAAGGGCAGCGAGTTGCGCCTGGAGTTCGGCACCCGCGGCCACCACTCGATCAGCTATACCCTGAGCCACGAAGGCGAGCATATGGGCGAAGTGGTGTTTCGCCGCAATCAGCGCTTCAGTGATCAGGAGCAAGGCCATCTGGAATCGCTGCTGTCTTCTTTGCTGTATCCGATGCGCAATGCCCTGCTCTATCGCGAGGCGACACAAAGCGCCCTGCGCGATCCGCTGACCGGTGCCGGCAACCGCATTGCCATGGAGCAGACGCTGCAACGCGAAATCGATATGTCCCGTCGCCACCAGCAGCCGTTATCGTTGTTGATGCTCGACATCGACCACTTCAAACGGGTCAACGATAGCCATGGTCACGGCGCCGGCGATGACGTGCTCAAGGCGATGGCCGCCACCATCAAGGCGCAGTTGCGCAATGTCGATATGGTGTTCCGCTACGGCGGCGAAGAGTTTTTGATTCTGCTGTCCAACACCAACCGCGACGCCGCAGCCATGGTCGGCGAGCGGCTGCGCTACGCGACCCAGGCCGCCGAATATTATGCGGATGGCAAGTTGATCGAGCTAACGGTCAGCCTCGGCTGTTCGACGCTGTTGCCGGGTGAATCGGCCGACAGCCTGCTACGTCGCGCCGACAACGCCTTGTATGTCGCCAAGCGTGAAGGCCGGAACCGGTTGACGATGGCGGGCTAGGTTTTTCACCCGACACAAAACGCTGCAGGAGTGAGCCTGCTCGCGATGACGATCTGACCTTCAACGATGAGTTGACGGATAGGCCGCTTTCGCGAGCAGGCTCACTCCTGCATTTTACGCGGTGTGCGAGTACATCAGCTCTCGACTACTGCCCTGCGCTCTCGGCTGACCAGCAGACGCTCTGAACCTTCAAGCTGCATGCAGCGCTCCAGAAACAGGAACATATAGTCATAGCTTTTGCAGATGGCCTGGCGCAGTTCGGCCTGCAATGCCAGGCTCGGATTCATCCCGGCCAATGTGCAGATGATTTCGAGCGCTTCCCATGGATGGGCGTCATCGTACTGGGCATGCATTTTCAACCATTTCATTGCACGCTTGCGGTCCTCCTCTGGAAACGCCGCAGCATAGACGCCCGTGGAACAGACGACCGCTGACCACTCCCCGGTCGCGCCTTCGATCGCATAGTTGGTCGCGGCAATGGCGACAATCAGCGAATCGGCAGAACTGGTGTGCCAGCACCAGTGACTCAGCGCGTGCAACTCAGGCGGCACTTGCTGAGCCTGAAGGTCTTCCAGGCTTACACCGTGCGCTCGGCTCCAATGCACCCAATAATCAGCATGATTGAGTTCGACGCGGATGTTACGCATCAGCCAGCGTCGCGCCATGTCTTCGCCCGGGTGACGGGCAAACCGCGTCTTGGTGAGATTCTGCGCCATGTACAACGCAAACTGCTCAACGACCGGCCAACCCCCGATCAGGTACTGACGCATGGTCTTGGCACTGAGCTTGTTATCACGCATGCGCAAGTAAAGTTCATGTTCGACAACCCGGCGCTTGCTCTCGCTGCAATCCTGAATGAGCTGTTGTGCCCAGCCAGGATAACTTGCAGCTTCCATGAGGGGTCCGGTTCGATTGAATGTGTCGATCACTGTTCGGCTCCTTTTGATTTGTGATTATAAGGATCGGCTGGAGATTTCAACGGAACGTGCCAGGCGCTTTGAATAACAGCGGCTGCGGTCTGGCGGGGCGACTTTGCAAACTGTCACAGGTAAACAACTGCGGACGTTCTATGACATAACCCTGAGCGAAGTCCACGCCAATTTCAAGCAAGGCCTGCTCGATCTGAGTTGTTTCAACGAACTCCGCAATTGTCTGCTTACCCATGACATGCCCGATGTGATTGATCACTTCGACCATTGCGCGGTTAATCGGGTCGTCCAGCATGTCCTTAACGAAACTCCCGTCGATCTTCAGGAAGTCTACAGGTAAATGTTTCAGATAAGCGAATGAAGACATTCCGGCACAAAAGTCATCTAAGGAGAAATAGCACCCTAACCCTTTGAGTTCATTAATAAATCTAATTGCGCTGCCCAGATTTGAAATTGCACTGGTTTCTGTAATTTCAAAACAAATCATTTCAGGCGGAATTGCGTAGTTAACAAACTGCTCTCGCAGGAAGTGCAAAAACGCGTCATCTCCTATAGTAATGCCTGACAGATTAATCGCACACATTGCCAAAGGCTCATCATGTTCCTGGGCAATACATTGAGCAATTACCTTAAATACGTTTTGCACTACCCAACGATCCAACTGACTCATCAAACCATAACGTTCGGCCGCCGGGATAAAGCTGTCAGGCAAAATCATCCGACCGGCTTCATCATGTAAGCGCAACAAAATCTCGATGTGCGCACCTTTACCGGCCTGAGGTTTGAGAGGAGCAATCTCTTGGGCGTACAGACAAAAGCGGTCTTCTTCCAGCGCCATATGCAGGCGCTGCACCCACGCCATTTCGCCAAAACGCAGGGACAATTCGGAGTCATCGGCGTGATACACCTGCACGCGGTTGCGCCCTTTCTCTTTGGCCATGTAGCAGGCCATGTCGGCGGCGCGCAGTGAGGCTTCGAGGGTCGTCGGGGTCTGGGCAATGTGGACCAGACCGATGCTGACAGTGGTCAGGAACGGCCGTCCCTTCCACACAAAGTGGAGGTTTTGCACCGTCTGCCGCAAGCTCTCGGCGATCTTTTCCGCCGCCTCCAGCGAGCAGTTCTCCAGCAAGATGCCGAACTCGTCACCGCCCAGCCGCGCCAGGGTGTCACCCTCACGCAAACCTGATTGCAGCAACGTGCAGATATGCCGCAACAACTCATCGCCCGCCGCATGGCCGCAGGTGTCGTTGACCAGTTTGAATTGATCCAGATCGAGGAACATCAACGCGTGCCGACCGGCCTGGCGTGTCAGATTGTGCAACGCCTGCTCCAGGCGATATTCGAACTCGCGCCGGTTGGCCAGCCCGGTCAATGCATCGTGGGTGGCCTGCCACGACAGATTGGCGATGTACTGACGTTCCTGCGTCATGTCATGCAGCACCAGCACCGTGCCGCTGACCTTGCCAGCATTGCGGATCGGCGCACCGACCAGGGTCACCGACACCGTGCTGCCATCCAGACGCTGGATCAACTTTGAATGCTCGCTGCCACCGCTGAGCTTGCCGCTGAGAATATGCTCGATCAGGGTCAGGCCTTCCGCCTGGGCATTGTCGTCCAGCAAGTTGAACAGCGAAGCCAGCGGCAGACCGGCGGCCTGCTCGGCCTTCCAGTGCGTCATGGCTTCGGCGGCAGGGTTCATATAGTCGATCGCGCCGTTGACGTCGGTGGTGATGACCCCGTCGCCGATTGATTGCAGCGTCACGTGCGCGCGATCCTTTTCCAGTTGCAGCGCCTCGGCAAAGGCGTGGCGCTGCTTGAGCAGTTTGTGGGTACGCAGCAGGGCCAGCATGATCAACCCCAGCGCCGTTGCCAGGTTTGTGAACAGCAACAGCCGCATGATCATGCGCGAGCCTTCGCCCAGCGCATCGCTGAAGGCTTTCGCTGCAGGCGTCACGCCGTCATTGATGGCGAAGATGCGCGCCTTCCAGTGGCGAATATCAGCGTCCGTGGCAACATTCCCGACAATGTTGCGATGCATTTCCTGCGCTACCGCGTCCAGCTCGACCAGGTAAGCATCGCCCAGCGTCCAGCGATCGATGGCCGTCTCCAGATAACTGAAATGACGGAAATTCAAATACAACCAGATCAGGCTGGAGACATCGTCTGGATGGTTTCCACCTTTGAGAATGCCCTCTCGTGCAGCCGGGAGATCAGGCGGCTGGCGATCCAGCGCCAACCGCAACTGGTGCCCGCCTTGCGGCACCGCAATCGCGTCCGTGTACTTGTGAAAAATAGCTTCGTCGCGACTGTCGGCATACAGGTTCAGGTAGTAGATCGCGTCTTTCTGGCCTTTGGACCAGAGGCTCTCGCCTGCGACATAGCCGCGCACGGCCGAGAGCACATAAAGACTGACCCCTCCCAATATGGCCTGAAACACCACGACGGCAATAAATGGCCAGACGATGCCCAACAACCGTGGGGTCCCCAGAGTCCGCTTTTGATTCATGAGATTCCTTGGTAAGCACTGCCCGCTCGTCTTCCGGACGAAATCGCTAAGACGAGACTAGGTGGGGTTGCCACTCTAGGCAAGCGACGTTATCTCGATGGCGTGATCTACCGCCCGGATCAACTGTGGTTTGTCATTCATCCCGCAAAGAGATGAAATCATGCAATCGGACCCCTCATCGACTCCAAAGGTCATTTCAAAACCTGAGCCGCCGCAAGCCTCAATTCATCAAGCGCTATCGGACGAATTTGATCTCCTGGCCGGTCTTTGGATGCGCAGGGTGCAGAACTGGGGAAGTTTTTTGGAGATGAGCTACAACCGCTGCAAATGCCCATAAAGCTTGGCGTACAAGCCACCATCAGCGATGAGTTGCTGATGGTCGCCATCCTCGGCCACTTGTCCGCCATCAAACACCAGCACCCGATCGGCTTGCTTCACCGCTGACAAGCGGTGGGCAATGATCAGGGTGGTGCGGCCGTTGAGAAAGCGCGCCATGGCCTGGTGCAGGTTGTACTCGGTGGCGGCGTCCAGGGCCGATGTGGCTTCGTCGAGGATTACCACTTTCGGCTCGGCCAGGATCATTCGCGCTATCGCCAGGCGTTGGCGTTGCCCGCCGGACAAACGCACACCGGAACGGCCGACGATACTGTCGAGGCCGTCCGGCAGTGCACGTATCGCCGGCTCCAGCTGAGCAATCTCCAGCGCTTGCCAACAGGCTTCGTCGCTGCGCATGCGGCCCATGGTCAGATTCGCGCGCACGGTGTCGTTGAACAACGCCGGATGTTGCAAGACCACGGCAACGTTTTCCCGGACCGTTTCCAGGCCGATCTCCTGTTGCGTCGAACCGCCGAAGCGGATGGTTCCGGACAATGGCGTGTACAGCCCGAGCAGCAACTGCACGAGGGTGCTTTTACCGCCACCACTGGCACCGACAATCGCGACTTTTTCACCGGGCGCGATGGACAGATCGAGCTGATCCAGCACCAGTTCATCGCCGTAACCGAAGCTCAGGCCCTGAATCTGAATACCGACGGTGTCACGGCCCTTGAACGGATCGACCCCGCCGGGATACCGCGGCTCATCGGCCCGCGCCAGCAATTCGTTGATCCGCGACAGGGCACCGCCGGCAGCGTAATAGGCGTATTGCAGGTTCAGCAGTTGTTCCACCGGCCCGATCATGAACCACAGGTAGCTGAACACCGCGAGCATCTGGCCGATCGACAGATCCGAGAACAGCACCGTGAGCATGGCCGCCGCGCGAAAAATGTCGATGCCGAATTGGAACAGCAGACCGCTGGCGCGGTTGGAGGCGTCGGTTTTCCACTGCGAATTGATCGCATAGTTACGCACTTCCTGGGCACGCAAGCCGAGGCGTCCAAGGAAATAGCCCTGGCGATTGCCGGCGCGCACTTCCTGAATCGCATCCAGAGTTTCGCTCAGCGCCTGAGTGAATCGCGACGTGCTGTCGTTCTCGAGTTTCTTCAGATGCTTGACGCGTTTGCCCAGTTGCACCGTGGCGTAGATCACCAGCGGATTGAACAGCAGAATCAGCAGCGCCAGTTTCCAGTGCATCCACATCAGAATGCTGGCGGTGCCGACCAGCGTGAGCATCGCCACGAGGAAGCGGCTGAGGGTTTCGCCGACAAATTTGTCGAGTGTATCCAGATCGGTGACCAGATGCGTAGTCACCGTGCCGCTGCCGAGGCTTTCGTATTCTCCCAGGGAAATCCGCTTGAGCCGTTCGATCAGACGCACGCGAATGCGATAGACGATGTCCTTGGCCAGCCGTGCGAACAGCCGCGACTGCAACACGCCAAAGCACAAAGCGCTGCAACGCAAGGTCAGCGTGACCACCAGCATCAAACCGATGTAACCCGCCGCTTGCTGCCACATGCTCGGCAGAAAGTGATTCATGACCTTCAGCGCGGCATCACCGTGGCCAAGCAAGACTTCGTCGACCAGCAACGGCAGCAGCAACGGAATCGGCACGCTGCACAGCGTCGCCAGCACGGCCACGCCGTTGGCGATCCACAGGGATTTTTTGTGATGAAGTGCCAGTCGCCGGACTTCAGCCCAGCTCAGCCGGTCGACACGCTTTACGGCTGGCGTGTCATCGGCCCGGTCAGACACAGGCCGCACGCTCCAGCCAGCGGCCGAGCAACGGCGACAGCTCGCTAAGCGGTTGGTAGCCGTTGGTCAGCAACGCCAATTGACCATTGCGCTCGGCCAGCAGGGTCGGGAAACCGGCGATGCCGAGATCCTGCACCCAACTGAAATCGGCCTGCGTCGCTTTGTGTTGCTCGGCATGATCGAACAACGCGGCAAATTCGATACGCGGCACACCGGCCTGCTCGGCCAGTTCGACCAGTACGCTGGCTTGAGTGACGTCGCGCCCTTCGACATAAAACGCCTGCTGGATCAGGCCCACCAGCGTCCACGCGCAATCCGGCGCCAGACTGCGCGCGGTGACGATCGCGCGGCAGGCAGGCTCGGTGTCGTAGACAAAACCGTCGGGCAGCGCGCCCTCCAGCTTGAACGGCTGGCCGGTGGCCTCGGTGACCGCTTGCCAGTGTTCAAGAATGTAGCGCCGCGTGGTCGGCTCCAGCGCCGAACCACTGCCGGTGCGCAAACCGCCGACCACCAGATGCAGTTCGACACCCGCTGCCTGCGCCTGCTCGACCAGTGCCTTGGCCACCGGAGCAAAACCCCAGCACCACGAACACATCGGATCCATCACATAGAGCAGGCGCGCAGACATGATTAAGCCTCGGTGGATGCTTGCTTATAGTTGTAGCCGATCGGATGCGGCTGGTTGCGCGCCTTGGCCAGTTCGATCTGCTTCTGCCGATCGATGGCACTGCGCCGGGTCTTCTCGCTCAGTTTGTCCCAGCAGTGCGGGCAGCTGATGCCGGCCACGTAATGCTCGGACGCGCGATCTTCAACGCTGACCGGTGTGCGGCAGGCATGACATTGATCGTAGTCGCCTTCGCTGAGGTCGTGGCGCACGGTCACGCGGTTGTCGAACACAAAGCAGTCGCCCTGCCACTTGGTTTCTTCCTGCGGTACCTCTTCGAGGTATTTCAGGATGCCGCCCTTGAGGTGATAAACCTCTTCAAAACCTTCGCCGAGCATGTAGCTCGAGGCTTTTTCACAGCGGATGCCGCCGGTGCAGAACATCGCGACTTTCTTGTGCACCGCCGGGTCGAAGTGTTCTTTGATGTAGTCGGGGAATTCGCGAAAACTGGTGGTTTTCGGATCGATAGCGCCTTCGAAAGTGCCGATCGACACTTCGTAATCGTTGCGCGTGTCGATCAGCAGCACTTCCGGATCGCTGATCAGCGCGTTCCAGTCCTGCGGCTCGACGTAGGTGCCGACCTTTTTGTTCGGGTCAACGCCTTCAACGCCGAGGGTGACGATCTCTTTTTTCAGCTTGACCTTGGTGCGGTAGAACGGCTGCTCGTCGCAGTACGATTCCTTGTGATCGATATCGATCATGCGTGGATCGTTCTTGAGCCAGGCGAGCAGGCCGTCGATGCCTTCGCGGGTGCCGGAAACGGTGCCGTTGATGCCTTCTTCGGCAATCAGCAGAGTGCCTTTGATGCCGTTGTCGACCATCGCTTGCAGCAACGGCTCGCGCAGGTTGACGTAATCTTCGAGGGTGACGAACTTATACAGTGCCGCCACGACAATCGGTTGTGTCATGGGTATTTCTCCAGGTGGCTACCCTCGCAAAGGGTGAACCGGATTCAAAAAAAACGCGCCGGCTAAGCGGCGCGTCGGGATTTTAGCAAAAAAGCAGCTACAAGCTCCAAGCTTAAAGCGGCAAGCAGTACGTCGCTGCTTTTGATTCTGCTTGCAGCTTGCAACTTGCAGCTTACCGCTGCTTTCCTCCCGCACAAGTCGGCGACGCCGGGGCGGCGCCAGCTTGTGCCCATTCCTGCGGGGTGTAGGTGTGCAGCGCCAACGCATGGAACTCGCCCATCAACTCGCCGAGCGTGCCGTAGACTTTCTGGTGGCGCTTGACCCGGCTCAGGCCTTCGAACTGCTCGCTGACGACCACCGCCTTGTAATGGGTCTGCAACCCACGACTGTGCATGTGGCTTTCATCCAGCACCTGCAGATGTTCGGGCTGTAACAGGGCCAGCGTCGATTCGATGCGTTGTTGCATGGTCATCACGAACTCCGCTTACTTCTTCTTGGCCGGCGCAGCAGCGCCTTTCGGGTCCAGCTCTTTGGTCATGTCATCGAGCAGCTTGTTGACAACAGGCACAGCGCTTTCCAGTTTGGCCTGGGTCATCTGCGCCGATTGCTGGGTCAGCTGGGGCATTTTTTCCAGGACTTTCTTGCCCAGTGGCGACTGGTAGAACGCGACCAGATCCTTGAGCTCGGATTCGCTGAAGTTACTGGTGTAGAGCTTGACCATGTCCGGCTTCAGCTTGTTCCAGCCGATGGCCTGGTCCAGGGCGGCGTTAGCCTTGGCCTGATAGGTTTCCAGTACGGCTTTCTTGGCCTCCGGGGCTTTGGTCTGCTCAAAACGCTGAGCGAACATTTGCTGCACTTGCATGTACACCGGAGTGCCGAGTTTGTCAGCGTGGGCCAGCGTCAGGAAAGCTTCGGCACTGGCGTTGTGGCTGGCGGTATCGGCAAGCACCTGGCCGCTGGCGCAAACCAGTGCAACCGCGGTACAGATGGCGCGAAGACGAGTCATCGAGTTTCCTTTTAAGCAAAGCGAGGTCAAACCCCAAGGGCGACCATTCTGCGCCTAAAAAACGCTGCGGCTCAACCCCCGAGCCTTGCCACGCTTGATTGGCCGGGTTTGAGCGGTCAACAATCGGTCCGATTGAACCACCGGGGCCGATCCCGGCCTAAACTGCGCAAACAGACCAACAGGAGTGTGCACGATGAGCCGTATCGAAACCGACAGCCTGGGCCAGATCGATGTCCCGGACGACGCTTACTGGGGTGCTCAGACGCAACGCTCGCTGATCAACTTCGCCATCGGTCAGGAACGCATGCCACTGCCGGTATTGCACGCCCTGGCCCTGATCAAGAAAGCTGCGGCGCGGGTCAACGACCGCAACGGCGATCTCCCCGCCGACATCGCCCGCCTGATCGAACAGGCCGCCGACGAAGTCCTGGCCGGCGAGCATGAAGACCAGTTTCCGCTAGTGGTCTGGCAGACTGGCAGCGGCACCCAGAGCAACATGAACGTCAACGAAGTGATCGCCGGTCGCGCCAATGAGCTGGCCGGCAATCCGCGCGGCGGCAAGGCGCCGGTGCACCCGAACGATCACGTCAACCGCTCGCAAAGCTCCAACGACTGCTTCCCGACGGCCATGAGCATCGCCACCGCCAAAGCGGTGCACGAACAACTGCTGCCGGCCATCGCCGAGTTGTCCGGTGGCCTCGCCGAACTGGCGGCACGCCACATGAAGCTGGTGAAAACCGGACGCACGCACATGATGGACGCGACGCCGATCACTTTCGGTCAGGAGCTGTCCGGGTTCATCGCGCAACTCGATTACGCCGAGCGCGCCATCCGCGCAGCGCTGCCGGCCGTCTGCGAACTGGCACAAGGCGGCACCGCCGTCGGCACGGGACTGAACTCGCCGCACGGTTTCGGCGAAGCGATTGCCGCCGAATTGGCGGCGCTGTCCGGCCTGCCCTTCGTCACGGCGCCGAACAAGTTCGCCGCTTTGGCCGGTCATGAGCCGCTGGTGACCCTGTCCGGTGCGCTGAAAACCCTCGCCGTTGCACTCATGAAAATCGCCAACGATCTGCGCCTGCTCGGCTCCGGGCCGCGCGCCGGTTTCGCCGAAGTGAAGCTGCCGGCCAACGAACCGGGCAGCTCGATCATGCCCGGCAAGGTGAATCCGACTCAGTGCGAGGCGCTGTCGATGCTCGCCTGCCAAGTGCTCGGCAATGACGTGGCAATTGGTTTCGCCGCGAGCCAGGGGCATTTGCAGTTGAACGTGTTCAAACCGGTGATCATTCACAACCTGCTGCAATCGATCCGACTGCTCGGCGATGGCTGCAGCAACTTCCAGGAGCACTGCATCGCCGGGCTGGAACCGGATGCAGAGGTCATGGCCAAACACCTTGAACGTGGTTTGATGCTGGTCACCGCGCTGAACCCGCACATCGGCTATGACAAATCGGCAGAGATCGCCAAGAAGGCCTACAGCGAAGGGCTGACCTTGCGCGAGGCGGCGTTGCAGCTGGGTTATCTGACCGATGAAGAGTTCGATGCGTGGGTGCGGCCGGAGAACATGATCGAGGCTGGCGCCAAGGGCTAAGAGCAAAAAGATCGTCCGAACGCGGCCCGAGCCTGCGGCAGCTCCTACAGTTGGAATGCATTTCCCCTGTAGGAGCTGCCGCAGGCTTCGATCTTTTGATCGTCAGGCCATTTTCAAACGCCGTGCTCTGAGCCCAGCGATCAACGAAGGCCCCAACGCCACCAGCGCCGAACCCAGCACCACCAACACCGCCCCGCCATAACCGAGCGCATTGATCTGCTCGGCATGCACGTATTCCGGCCAGATCCGCGCCGCAATCGCCACTGCAACAAATGTCACCAACGGCGTGATCGCCAACGTCGCACTGACTCGCGACGCCTCCCAGTGCGCCAGCGCTTCGGCAAATGCGCCGTAGGCGATCAACGTATTCAGGCAGCACGCCAGTAACAGCCAGCCTTGCAACGGGCTCAACTGCAACGTCTCAAGCGGATGCACCCACGGTGTCAGCAACAACGCGCAAAACAGATAGATCACCATCATCACCTGCAGCGAATTCCACACCGTCAGCAATTGCTTCTGCCCCAACGCGTAAAACGTCCACACCGTTGAGGCCAGCAGCACCAGCAGGACGCCCGCGGTGTAATCCGACAATGACGTCAGCAACTCGGCCAGGCGCTGGTTGAAGAACAGGCCAAAGCCGACCAGCAACACCAGCAGGCCAATGCCCTGGCCGATACTGAAACGCTCCTTGAACACAAACAGGCTGGCGATCAGCAACATGATCGGGCCCATCTGCACTACCAGTTGTGCGGTGCCGGGGCTGAGCAGATTGAGACCCATCAGATACAACACGTAATTGCCGACCAGGCCCAGCACGGCCATCAGCACCAGCCAGCCGCCCTTGGGGCCGAGCACCTTGCGACTCGGCAGGCGTCCGACCGAGGCCAGGTAAATGAACAGACAGCCGCCGGACACCAGCAAGCGAAACCAGGTCACCGTGACCGGATCCATCACCAGCAGCACCTGTTTGAGTTTGATCGGCAGAATGCCCCACAGCAACGCGGTCAGCAGCGCCAGGAACAATCCATATACCCAGCGCCCCGAAGAAATGTGCATGCGAACCCCAAAAGCCTGCTGACAAGAACGCCCATTCTAGGCGCGACACGGCGCGCAACACAGGGACAGTTACGCACAGGCCGCGAATAAAACTGTGCGGGTCGCAGCAGGAAACCGACGCGCAGCCGTTGATCGGCCCGCCGGGCGCGCCAAGTGCTTCAGGCATAAGCTCATTGCAGACTTTTCAATGCACTGATCAGGGAGACCGACATGTACACGATGCGCGCCGAGGACAGCGCCCCCGCCACCCGCTTTCGCAGCGACCGCGTGTGCCGGGTCAACGGCGAACTGTATTTCAGCACTCGGGAAAATACCCTTGAAGGGCCGTATGACAGCCAGGTCATTGACCAGGAAATCCAGGCTTATATAGCGCGGATGCAACAGCAGGATTCCAGGCGCTGAACCGAGGTGATCCCATCGCTGGCAAGCCAGCTCCCACAGGATTTTTGACATATACAAACCTGTGGGAGCTGGCTTGCCAGCGATGGCGATCTGACCGACGACAACGAACGCAGGATTTAGCGCACCGCCTCAAACAACCCACTCGCCCCCATCCCGCCGCCCACGCACATGGTGACGATGCCGTAACGCAGATTGCGCCGTTGCAGCTCACGCACCAAATGCCCGACCTGCCGCGATCCGGTCATGCCGAACGGATGGCCGATGGAAATCGAGCCGCCATTGACGTTGTATTTCTCGTTGTCGATCTCCAGCCGATCGCGGCTGTAAAGGCACTGCGAAGCGAACGCCTCGTTAAGTTCCCACAAGTCGATATCCGCCACCTGCAAGCCTTTGGCCTTGAGCAGCTTGGGCACCGAAAACACCGGGCCGATGCCCATTTCATCCGGCTCGCACCCGGCAACGGTGAAGCCGCGAAAGAACGCTTTCGGCTTGAGCCCCAGCGCGAGTGCTTTCTCCAGGCTCATCACCAAGGTCATCGACGCACCATCGGACAGTTGCGATGAATTGCCCGCTGTCACCGATCCATCCTCGGCGAACACCGGTTTCAGCCCGGCAAGACTTTCAGAGGTGGTGTCCGGGCGGTTGCAGTCGTCGCGATCGACCACGCCGTCGAGAATCTGCACCTCACCGGTATTTTTGTCCTCGACGCGATACTGCACCGGCATCGGCACGATTTCGTCGTTGAACAGCCCGGCCGCCTGGGCCTGAGCGGTACGTATCTGGCTCTGCAACGCATAACGATCCTGCGCTTCACGGCTGACGCCATAACGCCGAGCGACCACTTCGGCCGTTTGCCCCATCGTGTAATAGATCCCCGGCGTCTGCTGCTTGAGCAGCGGGTTGATCAGGTGATCGGTATTGACGCTCTTCATCGTCAGGCTGATCGATTCGACGCCGCCAGCGACAATGATGTCGCTGCAACCCGAGGCAATCTGATTGGCTGCAATTGCAATCGCCTGCAGGCCCGATGAACAGAAACGGTTGAGGGTCATCCCCGCTGTGCCGGTGCCCAGACGCGACAGCACCGCGACATTGCGGCCAATGTTGTAGCCCTGCGCGCCTTCGTTGGAACCGGCGCCGACGATGCAATCCTCGACGCTGGCCGGGTCGATGTCGTTGCGTGCCAGCAAGGCATTGACACAATGAGCCGCCATATCATCGGGGCGGGTCTGGTTGAACTTGCCGCGAAACGATTTGGCCAGGCCAGTCCGCACGCTGTCGACGATCACCACTTCACGCATGGCATACCTCATTATCGGGTTCGGTTGAGAGTGGACCGAGCATAAGTCCACCTTCTTGCCGACCGCGAGGATCATTCACCCGGCGTATGCGCGGCCATCGCTTCAGCCTTTGCGCTTCTTGGCCTTCTTCTCGGATTTCTCGAAGGCGTCTTCCAGAGCGCGGTTGATCGTGCGCAGCACTTTGACCCGCGCCCAGCGCTTGTCATTGGCCTCGACCAGCGTCCACGGAGCGATCTCCGAACTGGTGCGATCAACCATGTCGCCGACGGCCGCACGATAGGCGTCCCACTTTTCCCGATTGCGCCAGTCGTCTTCGGTGATTTTGAAGCGCTTGAAGGAGATTTCTTCGCGCTCTTGAAAGCGCTCCATCTGCGTATCTTTGTCGATGGCCAGCCAGAACTTGACCACGATTACACCGGCGTCGGCCAATTGCTCTTCGAAATCATTGATCTCGCCATAGGCGCGCAGCCAGTCCGCCGGCGTGCAAAAGCCCTCGATGCGTTCCACCAGCACGCGGCCGTACCACGAGCGATCGAACACGGTGAACTTGCCCCGCGCCGGGATATGCCGCCAGAACCGCCACAAATAGGGTTGCGCGCGTTCTTCTTCGGTCGGTGCGGCAATCGGCACGATGTTGTACTGACGCGGATCGAGCGCCGCCGCGACCCGGCGAATCGCCCCGCCCTTGCCCGCCGCATCGTTGCCTTCGAACACTGCGACCAAGGCGTGGCGGCGCATGCGTTTGTCGCGCATCAGCCCGGACAACCGCGCCTGCTCGTTGATCAGTTGTTCCTGATAGTCTTTCTTGTCGAGGCGCTGAGTGAGATCGAGGCTGTCGAGCAGGTTCAATTGGTCGACCGCTGCACCCAGCGGCGCGGCGCTGACGTCATGCGGGTTGACGTCGGCACGCTTGAGCGCACTTTGCAGGCCCTCAAGCAGAATCTTGCCGACCGCCAGGCTGCGGTAATTGGCATCGACACCTTCGATGATGTGCCACGGCGCATAGTCGCGACTGGTGCGGCGCAACACGCGCTCGCCGTACTTGACGAACTTGTCGTAGGTTTGCGATTGCTGCCAGTCGAGCGGGCTGATGCGCCAGCTGTGCAACGGATCATCCGCGAGCGCTTTGAGCCGCGCCTTCATTTGCTTCTTGGACAGGTGAAACCAGAACTTGAAGATCAGCGCGCCCTCATCGCAGAGCATCTTTTCCAGACGTTCGGCGCCGGCAATCGCCTGATCCAGACGCGGATCCTTGAACAAGCCGTGCACCCTGCCCTGCAGCATCTGGCTGTACCAGTTACCGAAGAAAATCCCCATCCGCCCCTTGGCCGGGAGCATCCGCCAATAGCGCCAGGCCGGTGGCCGCGCCAGCTCTTCATCGGTCTGTTGATCGAATGTGCGCACTTCGATCAGGCGTGGGTCCATCCATTCGTTGAGCAACTTGACCGTCTCGCCCTTGCCCGCGCCTTCGATGCCGTTGATCAACACGATCACCGGGAAACGCTTTTGCTGCTGCAACTCGAATTGCGCTTCGAGCAAGGCTTCGCGCAGTGCGGGGACTGCCGCCTCGTAGGTGTCGTTGTCGATGGCGTGACCGATTTCAGCGGATTCAAACATGGGACGGCTCCTTCCAGGGTTCAGCAAGACTAGCGGATTGGGCATGACCGCAGGGCAGAAATTCCAACGAACTCAGGACTGGGTGAGGACTTTGTGGTGAGGGGATTTATCCCCGACCGGCTGCGCAGCAGTCGTAAATCCGGAAAATGCGGCTTGCTACGCAAATCGGGTTGGATGGTTTGGGGACTGCTGCGCAGCCCATCGGGGATAAATCCCCTCGCTACAAGACTCTCTACGCCGCGACCTTTGCGCTGGATCAGGCAGCCCCCGCCCGATCGGCTAGAATGGCCGCCTTGTAATCGCCGAGCCAGCCATGAAAGCCGAAATGCCCCACGCCCAACTCGATTGGGATGAACAAGGACGCCCGCGTTCGCGAGTGTTCGATGACGTGTATTTTTCCGACAAGTCGGGGCTGGATGAAACCCGTTACGTGTTCCTCGAGCAAAACCGTCTGGCTGAGCGTTTCGCCGCGTTGCCTGCCGGCGGGCGCCTCGTCATTGGCGAAACCGGTTTCGGCACCGGGCTGAATTTTCTCTGCGCATGGCAGCTGTTCGAACAACACGCGCGGGCCGGTGCGTGCTTGCATTTTGTCAGCGTCGAAAAGTACCCGCTGACGCCTGCGGATCTGCAACGAGCCTTGGCGCTGTGGCCAGAACTCAAGCCATTGGCCGATCAGTTGCTCAGGCATTACGTAGCCATTCACCAAGGCTTTCAGCGCATCACCCTGGCCAAGGGCCGCGTGACACTGACGCTGCTGATCGGCGATGCACTCGAGCAGTTGCCACAGCTGGATGGGCAAATTGACGCATGGTTTCTCGACGGGTTCGCCCCGGCGAAAAACCCTGACATGTGGACCGCCGAACTGTTCGCTGAACTGGCGCGACTGGCAGCGCCCGGCTCGACCATCAGCACCTTCACCAGCACCGGTTGGGTGCGGCGTTTGCTCAATGCGGCCGGATTCAAAATGAAACGCACGCCCGGCATCGGCCACAAGTGGGAAATCCTGCGCGGCGAGTTTCTCGGCTGGCCTGCGGGCGTCACACCGCCAGCCTCCGAAAAACCGTGGTTTGCCCGCCCCGCCCGCCTCAACTCAGAGCGGCGGGCACTGGTGATCGGCGCCGGCCTCGCCGGTTGCGCCAGCGCGTCGAGCCTCGCCGCACGCGGCTGGCAGGTGACGCTGCTGGAACGCCACGACGGCGTGGCGCAAGAAGCTTCGGGTAACCCGCAAGGTGTGCTGTATCTGAAGTTATCGGCCCACGGCACCGCGTTGTCGCAACTGATCGTCAGCGGTTTCGGCTACACCCGACGCCTGCTGGAAACCCTGCATCGCGGCACCGATTGGGACAACTGCGGCGTGCTGCAACTGGCGTTCAATGCCAAGGAGGCCGAGCGTCATGCGCAGTTGGCGGCGGCGTTCCCCGAAGACCTGCTGCACTGGCTCGACCAACCCGAAGCGCAATCGCGCGCCGGCGTGGGCGTGGCCCATGGCGGTTTGTATTATCCCGAAGGCGGCTGGGTGCATCCGCCCGCGCTGTGCCAGGCGCAGATCGCCCATCCGCACGTCGAGTTGCTCAGTCATCGCGAGGTGCTGGAACTGCGCAAGATCGATGATCAGTGGCAAGCTTTCGACGGTGAACATTTGCTCGCCAGTGCGCCCGTCGTAATCCTGGCTGGCGCCGCCGAAATCAAACGCTTTGCGCAGAGCGCCGAGCTGCCGCTCAAACGCATCCGCGGGCAAATCACACGCTTGGCTGAAACCGCGCAAAGTCGCGCGTTAGCCACAGTGGTCTGCGCTGAAGGCTACGTCGCCCCGGCGCGGCTGGGCGAACACACGCTCGGCGCCAGTTTCGACTTCAACAGCGACGACCTGACGCCAACCACTGCCGAACACCTTGGCAATCTGGCAATGCTTGAAGAAATCTCCAGCGATCTGCTGGCGCGTCTCGACGTCAGCCAGCAAGCGCCCGAAGGTCTGCAGGGGCGTGCGGCCTTTCGCTGCACCAGTCCGGACTATCTGCCCATCGTCGGCCCTCTCGCCGATCGCGAACCATTTCTCGAAATCTACGCGGCGCTGAGGAAGGATGCGCGCCAAGTCCCAGACATCCCATGCCCGTGGCTCGACGGTTTGTATATCAACAGTGGCCACGGTTCACGTGGCCTGATCACCGCGCCGCTGTCCGGCGAATTGCTTGCCGCCTGGCTAAATGACGAACCGTTGCCATTGCCTCGCAGCGTCGCAGAGGCCTGTCACCCAAACCGCTTTGTCTTGCGCCAACTGATCCGGGGCAAGTGAAAAGCGCGGCCCGTCCACTGGTCAGGCAAGCGCCCTTATAACCTTTCGTTCTAAAACTCCCGCAACCGCACCGGGTCAGTTTTAGAGTACCGGCCATGTCGGCCGCTAAAGCAACACCCTCCCCAACGGAAAAACCGGTAAGGATTTTATGTGCGGATTAGCTGGCGAGTTACGTTTTGATCAACAACCTGCAGACCTTGCAGCGATCGAGAGAATCACCCATCACCTGGCCCCTCGCGGCCCCGACGCGTGGGGCTTTCATGCCCAAGGGCCGATTGCCCTGGGCCATCGACGCCTGAAAATCATGGACCTGTCGGACGGCTCGGCGCAGCCGATGATCGACAGCCAACTCGGCCTGTCACTGGCCTTCAACGGCGCGATCTACAACTTTCCGGAATTGCGTGCCGAGCTCGAAGCGCTGGGCTATGCGTTCTACTCCGGTGGCGACACCGAAGTGCTGCTCAAGGGTTATCACGCCTGGGGCGAAGCACTGCTGCCGAAACTCAACGGCATGTTCGCGTTCGCTATCTGGGAGCGCGATGCCAAGCGTCTGTTCATCGCCCGCGACCGTCTCGGCGTAAAGCCGTTGTATCTGTCGCGCACCGGCCAGCGTTTGCGCTTTGCTTCGGCGCTGCCGGCCCTGCTCAAGGGCGGCGACATCAACCCGATCCTCGATCCGGTGGCGCTCAATCACTATTTGAATTTTCACGCTGTGGTTCCCGCGCCGCGCACGTTGCTGGCCGGCATTGAAAAGCTGCCGCCAGCGACGTGGATGCGCGTTGAGGCCGATGGTCGCACCGAGCAGAAAACCTGGTGGACGCTGCCGTATGGCCCGCGCGAAGACGAGAAAAATCTCAAGCTCGAAGACTGGGTTGATCGCGTCCTCGACAGCACCCGCGAGGCGGTGGCGATTCGTCAGCGTGCGGCGGTGGATGTCGGCGTGTTGCTGTCGGGTGGTGTCGATTCGAGCATGCTCGTCGGCCTGCTGCGTGAAGTCGGCGTCGAGAATCTGTCGACCTTCTCCATCGGTTTCCAGGATGCCGGTGGTGAGCGTGGCGACGAATTTCAGTATTCCGATCTGATCGCCAAGCACTACGGCACCCAGCATCATCAGTTGCGCATCGATGAGAAAGAGATCATCGAGCAACTGCCCGCTGCGTTCCGCGCGATGAGCGAGCCGATGGTCAGTCACGATTGCATCGCGTTCTATCTGTTGTCCCGCGAAGTGGCCAAGCATTGCAAAGTGGTGCAGAGCGGCCAGGGAGCGGATGAGTTGTTCGCCGGTTATCACTGGTATCCGCAAGTGGATGGCGCGGCCGATCCTTATGCCGCCTATCGCGATGCGTTCTTCGACCGCAGCTACGACGATTACGCCGCTACGGTGCAACCGCAATGGCTGACGGCGCATGACGCCGCCGGTGACTTCGTCAAGGAACATTTCGCCCAGCCTGGCGCCGAGGCTGCGGTGGATAAAGCCCTGCGTCTGGACAGCACGGTGATGCTGGTCGATGACCCGGTCAAACGCGTCGACAACATGACCATGGCCTGGGGGCTGGAAGCGCGTACGCCGTTTCTCGACTATCGACTGGTCGAACTGTCGGCCCAGGTGCCCGGCCAATTCAAGCTGCCCGACGGTGGCAAACAGGTGCTTAAAGAAGCCGCGCGCCGCGTCATCCCGAGCGAAGTGATCGACCGCAAGAAAGGCTACTTCCCGGTTCCCGGCCTCAAACACTTGCAGGGCGACACGCTGAACTGGGTACGCGAACTGCTGCTGGATCCGAGTCAGGATCGCGGCCTGTTCAACCCGACCATGCTCGACAAGCTTTTGACTGATCCACAAGGCCAACTGACCCCGTTGCGCGGTTCGAAACTGTGGCAGCTGGCGGCTCTGAACCTGTGGCTCAGTGAACAAGGAATCTGATTGATGAAACCCCATGCCACGTCCATCAACCAACGCCTGCTGCGTGGTCAGGCCCCGTCGTATGAACGTCTACAGGCGCGCTTGGCCGAAGACGGCAGCGAGCCTCCCTCCGCTCCGATTGCCGTGCATTGCGGCTGGGGCCGTCTGCTGATTGGCCACACGTTCCCCGATCCCGCCTCGCTGGCGCATGAACTGCTTAACGAGCAGCCCGGCGAGCGCGACATTGCCTTGTATGTCGCCGCACCCCAGCAGATTCTCGGCCTGGAGCCGACCCAGCTGTTTCTCGACCCGTCCGATACTCTGCGGTTGTGGTTTAGCGATTATCGTCAGGCTACTCGTGTCTTTCGCGGCTTCCGCATTCGCCGTGCACAGAGCGACACGGACTGGCAAGGCATCAACCGGTTGTACCAGGCGCGCGGCATGTTGCCGATCGACCCGGCATTGCTCACGCCACATCATCAGGGCGGGCCGGTGTATTGGCTCGCGGAAGATGAGGACAGCGGTGCGGTGATTGGCAGCGTCATGGGCCTGAATCATCAGAACGCGTTCAACGATCCCGAACACGGCAGCAGTCTGTGGTGCCTGGCGGTGGATCCGCACTGCTCGCGCCCCGGTGTCGGCGAAGTGCTGGTGCGGCATCTGGTCGAGCACTTCATGAGTCGCGGTCTGGCTTATCTGGATCTGTCGGTTCTGCACGACAATCGTCAGGCGAAAAATCTCTACGCCAAGCTGGGTTTCCGCAACTTGCCGACCTTCGCGATCAAGCGCAAGAACGGCATCAACCAGCCGCTGTTTCTTGGCCCGGGTCCGGAGGCGCAGTTCAATCCTTACGCGCGGATTATCGTCGAAGAAGCGCACCGACGCGGCATCGATGTGCAGGTGGACGATGCCGATGCCGGGCTGTTCACCCTCAGCCATGGCGGGCGTCGCGTGCGATGCCGTGAGTCGCTGAGTGACCTGACCAGCGCCATCAGCATGACCTTGTGTCAGGACAAAAGTCTGACGCACAAGGTGCTCAAAGCCGCTGGCCTGAAGCTGCCATCGCAGCAATTGGCCGGCAACGCCGACGACAACCTGGCCTTTCTCGACGAGCACCAAAGGGTGGTAGTCAAGCCGCTCGATGGCGAACAAGGTCAAGGCGTGGCGGTGGACTTGCGCACCATCGAAGAAGTGCAGCAGGCCATCGAAAGCGCCAGGCAATTTGACAGCCGCGTGCTGCTCGAGAGCTTTCACGAAGGGCTCGATCTGCGCATCGTGGTGATCGGTTTTGAAGTGGTCGCAGCCGCCATTCGCAAGCCAGCTGAAGTGGTCGGCGATGGCCAGCATTCCATTGGTGCGCTGATCGAGGCGCAGAGCCGTCGTCGCCAGGCGGCCACCAGCGGCGAAAGCAAGATCCCGCTGGATCACGAAACCGAGCGCACCTTGCAGGCGGCCGGTTACGACTACGACAGCATTCTGCCGGCAGGTGAGCATCTGTTCGTGCGTCGGACTGCCAATCTGCACACCGGCGGTACGCTGGAAGACGTGACGGACATTCTCCATCCGACGCTGGTCGACGCGGCGGTGCGGGCAGCGCGGGCGCTGGATATCCCGATGGTTGGCCTGGACTTGATGATGCCTGCGGCAGATCAGCCCGAGTACGTATTCATCGAAGCCAACGAACGGGCCGGATTGGCCAATCACGAACCGCAACCGACGGCGGAGCGCTTTGTCGATTTGCTGTTTCCGCACAGTCAGCCGGCGGTCTCTTGATTACCTGGTGGCTGCACTGACGCCATCGCTGGCAAGCCAGCTCCCAAAGTTCCGGCGGTATACACAACAATGTGGGAGCTGGCTTGCCAGCGATGAGGACCGATCAGGCGCCACAAATCCCTCTCTCATCGAAACCATCGATGTGCTCAACCCATCAGGAGTTTCCATGACCATGACCACACAAATCCCTGAACCGGATCTTAACTACCTGCAAAAAGTCCTGCTGGAAATGCTCGCCATCCCCAGCCCTACGGGCTTCACCGACACCATCGTGCGCTATGTCGCCGAGCGTCTCGAGGAGTTGGGCATCCCTTTCGAAATGACCCGGCGCGGCACCATTCGCGCCACGCTCAAAGGCAAGAAAAACAGCCCTGACCGTGCGGTTTCGGCGCACCTCGATACCATCGGCGCCGCCGTACGCGCGATCAAAGACAACGGTCGCCTGACCCTCGCGCCGGTGGGCTGCTGGTCGAGTCGTTTTGCCGAGGGCAGCCGTGTCAGCCTGTTTACCGACACCGGCGTGATTCGCGGTAGCGTGCTGCCGTTGATGGCTTCCGGGCATGCGTTCAATACGCAGGTGGATGAGATGCCGATCAGTTGGGATCATGTCGAGCTGCGACTCGACGCCTACTGCGCGACCCGCGCCGATTGCGACTCGTTGGGCATCAGCGTCGGCGACGTGGTGGCGTTCGACCCGTTGCCGGAGTTCACCGAAAGCGGCCATATCAGCGCGCGCCATCTTGATGACAAGGCCGGTGTAGCGGCATTGCTTGCCGCGCTGAAGGCCATCATCGACAGCGGTCAGGAACTCATGATCGACTGTCACCCGCTGTTCACCATCACCGAAGAAACCGGCAGCGGCGCGGCGGCGGCATTGCCGTGGGACGTCAGCGAGTTTGTCGGTATCGACATTGCGCCAGTGGCACCGGGGCAACACTCGAGCGAACACGCGGTAAGCGTGGCGATGCAGGATTCCGGCGGGCCGTATGACTATCACCTGTCGCGGCATCTGCTGCGTCTGGCCAGTGAAAACGAGTTGCCGGTGCGTCGCGATATGTTTCGCTATTACTTCAGCGATGCACATTCGGCGGTAACGGCGGGCCACGACATTCGTACCGCCCTGCTCGCCTTCGGCTGCGACGCGACCCATGGCTACGAACGGACTCACATCGACAGCCTCGCTGCGCTCAGCCGCCTGCTTGGCGCGTACATCCTCAGCCCGCCCGTATTCGCCAGCGACGCGGCGCCGGCGAATGCTTCGCTGGACCGCTTCAGTCATCAGATCGAACATGACACACAGATGGAAAGCGAAACGCGGGTACCGCCGGTGGACAGCCTGGTCGGGCATCGTTCCGACAGCTAAGTCAGCGTTGTCGGGAAAACTCCCATCGCTAGCAGGGCTAGCTCCCACAGGGGGACGCTTTCAAATGTAGGAGCAGATGCTTTTCAAATGTGGGAGCCGCCAGCTCTCACAGGGAAATGCTTTTCACTGTGGGAGCCAGCCCTGCTGGCGATTTGGCCAGAACAGGCACCACAAAACTGGCAGGCTAACCGCAATCGCCGTAGCATCCCGCCATTGATTTGACCGAGGTGCCCATGCTCATCCCTTACGACGCTCTTGAAGTCGATACCCTCACCCGCCTTATCGAGGATTTCGTCACCCGTGACGGCACCGACAATGGCGACGACACGCCGCTGGAAACCCGCGTACTGCGCGTGCGTCAGGCGTTGACGAAAGGTCAGGCGCTGATCGTTTTCGACCCGGAAAGCGAGCAATGTCAGTTGATGCTCAAGCACGATGTGCCCAAGCATCTGTTTGATTAAGCCTCAGCGGACCTTTTCGATCGCCTGCTTGCGCTTGATCCGGTCATAGACTTCGGAGCGATGCACGTTGACGTGCTGTGGCGCCTCGACGCCGAAGCGCACGCTGGAACCGTTCACCGACAGAACGCGCAAGGTTATGTCATCGCCGATGGAAATCAACTCACCGACAACACGGCTGAGTACTAGCATGGGTTTCGTCCTTCAGGGTTTACGAACCCTGAAGATGCGCGGCTTGCGGCGGCTCTTCAATGCATGGCGAGCAAATCAGTCTTGCCTTACAGACTGGTTAACGCCAAGCCGTAAGACGTTTCCCACACACCACGGTTCAGGCAGCGGAAAACCGTGGCCCGAACAGAATCACGCTGGCGCCGATCACGCACAACGCCACACCGAGCCAGTCCGAACCCAATGGGCGTACGCGCTCGACCACCATCAGCCAGCCGATTGAAGCCACGATATAAATCCCGCCATACGCCGCATACGCCCGACCGGCGTAGTTGGCTTCGACACGGGTCAGCAGCAGCGCGAACAACGTCAGACTGAGCAGCGCAGGGATCACCCACAATGCACTTTTGCCTTGGCGCAGCCACATGAAAAAAGCAAAGCAACCGGCGATTTCAAACAGCGCCGCGAGGAAGAACCACAGGTAATTGAGCATTCACGTGTCTCGACAGGGTGGCCATTGCGGCCACCCTAACGATGTGACACTGGGCGGGCAAGATCAGCCGTTGTTTTGTTTGGCCTTGGCGCGCATTTTGTCGGCCATGGTGGTCATCTCGTTGTAAAGCAGTTGCGGATTCTTCTGCTTGATGGCCCAGGCCATGCGCCCTTGTTCGTGGGGCAGAATCATGAACTCCCCGGCAGCGACTTGCTGATAGATATAGTCGGCGATATCGGCCGCGGTGATCGGCGAGCTTTCCAGCAACTTGCCGACCTGTGCTTTCATTGCTGGTGTCGGGCCGCGGAAAGAGTCGAGCAAGTTGGTCTGGAAGAACGATGGGCAGACCACGTGGACGCCGACCTCCTGTTGCGCCAACTCGATCAGCAGACTTTCCGACAACGCCACAACGCCGGCCTTGGCGACGTTGTAGTTGCTCATCGCTGGCCCTTGCATCAAAGCCGCCATTGACGCGATGTTGATGATCTTGCCCTTGCTCTGTTCGAGCAGCGGCAGGAACGCCTTGCAACCCTTGACCACACCCATCAGGTTGATCGCGATCTGCCAGTCCCAGTCTTCCAGCGACAGTTCGTTGAAGAATCCGCCCGAGGCCACGCCGGCGTTGTTGACGATGACGTCGATGCCGCCCAGCTTCTCTTCGCAGGCCTGGGCAAACGCAGTGAGCTGGCTGTAGTCACGCACGTCACAGCGCTGGATGAAACCGTCGCCGCCGGCCTCGCGAACGAGCTTCAAGGTTTCCTGCAGGCCGGGCTCGCTGACGTCGGATAACGCCAGTTTCCAGCCTTCGCGCGCCCAGCGCAGCGCGATTTCGCGACCCAGGCCCGAGCCCGCGCCAGTGATCATCATGCGGTTTTGCATAGCAGAGAACCTTGTTGTTCCGAGGAAGATGCGCCGAGTGTAGCGAAGGTTCTCTGTGCGCCCACGCTCCATCAAGTTGCTGAATGCAAGGCCAAAAGATCGCAGCCTGCGGCAGCTCCTAGATGGATTCATGTAGCAGCTATCGAGTGCAACGAGGCTGCGATCTTTACGCTGCAAAGGAAATAAGCAACTAATCCAAATACCTTAAAAAAACATTGAATTTTTTGTCACCTGCAACAGTCGGAAACAATAAGCCGCCTGGAATTACTTAGTCTCCAGTCGCCCCTTGAACGCAAGACTTTTCGCAACTCTCTCAACAAGGAAATCGACATGGGCACAATTCTTATCATCATCCTGATCCTGTTGCTGATCGGTGGTCTGCCGGTCTTCCCGCACTCCAGAAGTTGGGGTTATGGCCCGTCGGGCATCATCGGCGTAGTGCTGGTCGTGTTGTTGGTGCTGTTGCTACTTGGCCGGATATAACCATTTAACCGGCAAAAAAAAAGAGGCCCTTTTCAGGGCCTCTTTTTTTATCGCTTTTTTATCGGTGGACTTTGCCTTTGCAGTGTTTAGTCCGGCTTGCCGTTAATCACACCGGCAGTGTTGTCCATCAGGCTTTTAGTCGCCGTCTGCAGGAACGCTTCGAGTTTGTGTTTCAGCTCCGCAGTACGCGGCGCGTCAGCAATGACCTCGGCACTTGGGGTGGCGCCCAATTGGTACTGATAGATTTTTGCCGACATGTCCTTGTCTTTCGGCAGCACCAGAATCTGGTCAGCCGTGACGATGGCGGTGGTCTGCTCGCTGCCCGACGGTTTGATCACGCCGAAACCGGTGTCACCTTCCGGCAGATTGAGCAAGTCACGGCCCCAGCATTGATGACGTACTTCGCCGCCGAGACGCCCCATGATGGTCGGCACGATATCGATCTGCGTCCCCACGGTGTGGTTACGGGTGCCGAATTTCTCCTGCATGCCCGGCGCAATCATCAACATCGGCACGTTGAATCGACCCAAGTCCATTTCAGTAATCTGGCGCTCGTTACCGAATCCGTGGTCACCGACGATGACGAACAGCGTTTCCTTGAAGTACGGCTCTTTACGCGCCTTTTCGAAGAACTGGCCCAGCGCCCAATCGGAGTAGCGCATGGCGGTCAGGTGTTCGTTGAGGCTGCCACGGTCGGTCACACGCTCGACCGGCAATGGCGACGGCAATGCGTATGGGGTGTGGTTGGACAAGGTTTGCAGCAGCGCATAGAACGGCTTGCCGTTTTCCCGCGCCTTCAATTCGATCAGACCGCGATCGAACATGTCCTGGTCGGACACGCCCCAGGTCGGATCGGAGAACACCGGGTCGACGAAGTCGTTACGGCCAACGAAGTTGGTCATGCCCTGATTGCTGAAGAACCCCGACTGGTTGTCCCAGGCGAAGTCACCGTTGTAGACATAGACGTCGTCGAAGTCACGCGCGCTGAGCAACTGCGGCAGACCGGACAGTTTGTGGCTGCCTTCCGGGGTCTGCATCAGGTATTCGAAACCCGGCAGATTGGGGAAGCAGGCCATGGTCGCGAACATGCCCTGGTGGGTGTGCGTGCCGTTGGAGAAGAAGCGGTCGAACAGCAGGCCTTCCTTCGACAGTTTGTCCAGGTAAGGGGTGATGTTGCCCGGCGCGCCCAGTGCACCGACCGAGTGACCGGCCATGCTTTCCATCAGGATCACGACGACGTTCTTGATCGGCAGGGTCTTGTCGGCCGGCGGCGTGTAGTCGCGGCGCACGGCAGCGATGTCGGCGTCGACCAGTTTGTCGTCTGGCATGACCAGCATCTCGCGTACCACTTTCTGCGCTTCTTCTTGCGGCAGCGTGGCTTTCCAGATGTTGTCGCGGTCTTCGCCCATGCGGTCCTTGGCGGCGGCGATCAACGACAACGTGCCATTGAGGCCGAGCTGGTTGGCGAAGTTGGAATCGGTGGTGTAGACGTCCCCCCAACGCATTGGCGGGCCCTGACGCAAAGTGCCGCGGGCGGCAATTACGCAAATCAGCAAACACACCACGAACACCGCCAGGCGGGTGTACCACGGCGCTACCTGACGGGTGCCGACGCTGCCGCCGCTGAATGGGCCGCGTGGCCGCGTTGCGCGATCGGCGCCTTTGAACGCCAGGGTCAGAATTACCGTACCGACGACCCAGGCCAGCAGATAACGCACGACCGGGAAACCGTACCAAAGCATGCTCGCCACGGTTTTCGGGTCTTCCTTCACGTACTGGAACACCAGACCGTTGAGGCGCTGGTGAAACTCGCGGTAGAAGTCCATCTCCATCAGACCGAGGAACAGTGCGATGCTCGACGCGACGGTCAGCCACAACCGGAAAAAGCCGCGCGCGGCCATGGCGCGGGCACTGAACAGCGCCAGCACCAGCGGAATGCAAAGGTAGACTACCAGGCGCAGGTCGAAACGCAGGCCATTGGCGAACGCTTCGAAGAAAGTCGCAGCCGGGGTATCAAGGATCATCTCGCGGTTGTAGACCAGCAGCGCGAGGCGCAGCACGGAAAACATCACCATCATGACCAGCGCACAAAGTAACGTGTAGGCCAGATGCGATTTGACGGTCGGTTGCAGCAGGCGAGCAGAAGATCGCTGCTGATTCAGGGCGTCCGGGTTTGCCATGTCGTTTTAGGACCCATTGAAAGTTGAAGTTGCAAAATACAGCGGCGCCATGCCCTCTTTTGGCCATTCCAGGCCCCGGGGCTTGCGCGGTGCGCAAATGTTGCACGATCACCCGCACCATTGCTATTGATTACTGCGCCACTGCCGGGCACTTTCATTTAGAGCCGTGCAAGCAGACAAACAGCGCGGGCGAATTGTCTTGAACGCTTTGTGAAAATTTCGTTCAACGCATATCTGGAAACACAATATAGATACAAAACAAAACGCCCCGATTCGATCGGGGCGTTCTGTTTCCGGCGCGAAATTACTTCTCGGCGCGTTCTTTGAGCGCCTTGAGCGTGTTGAACGGAGCTTCAACCACGAACTTGTTGGCGACCATGGCCGGCACGCTACCGCCCGGCTCGGTGTGTACTTGATAGGTCACTTCAACCTGATCGCCCTTGGGCACAAACTTCCAGAAGCCTTTGACGGCGGCGACGCGCACGAAGCCCTTTTCTTCAGGAATGTATTTCGGCACGCCTTCAAGGTTGCGGGTCAGGCTGCCATCGGCACCTTCGACTGTGGTGACTTTGATCACCGAGTCACGCGGGGTCACCGGCCAAGGCGTATTGAACTGGCTGTAGGTCCAGCTCTGATCGCCTTCATGCTTGAGCAGTTTCTGGCTCTTGCACTCGTGAATCCAGGCGCAGGCGCCGGAGACGTCCTCCTGCAAGGCGCGCAGTTTGGCGACGGTGGTTTTCATCAACGCGACGCCCTGATAGGACTTGTAGTCCGAACCCGGCACTTCACTCAGGGAGACCTTGATGCCGTCTTCGTTCTTGGCAACTTTCCAGTCTTCAGCTCGGGCGACCGATGTCGCCAGCACAGCGGTCAAACCACACAACACGGCGATACGATGCAGCGAACCCATAGTTTTATTCCTTATTGTTGAAGTTCCGTTGATTGGACACATCATGCCGCCGTCATTTGCTCCCACCAGCCGATCAGTCTGATGGCTTCTTCCGAGCTGCTACCGCAGGTTTCAACATCGGCGGTGAAGCCCGAACAGACTGCCGGACGCTCCGGACGACCGAAAATGTTGCACAGGTTTTCGTCCGAGAGTTGTACGCAACGTTCGCCGGCCGGCTTTCCATTGGGCATGCCGGGAATCGGTGAACTGATTGACGGGGCGATGCAGCAAGCGCCGCAGCCTTCACGGCATTTCATGACGGAAAATCCTCGCATGGAGCGATGTGCCAAAAGAGACGCGGAACAGAGTAACCGCTGAAACGGCTGTTTCAAATTGTCTGCACCGGGGTTTTATGCGATTAGCCAATGTGACTGAGCAGTCTCCGACAAAGTGTCTTATCTGCTGTCCCAGGCTGATTGATTTTTACTGCTTGAATTCGAATTCCAATGCCGCACCTTCGACGTCGTGGCGTTCTTCGTTGCGCAGTTGCAACTGCATTTCGTTGCTGAGCAAACGGCCGTTGAGTTGAAAGCCACTGTTTCTCTCACCGAACATTTGCGGCAGGATCGGCTCGCGTTTCGGCATCTCGACGGTGCCTTCAGGTTTCAACTCTTCAACCATGTCTTTGGGCAGACTCAGATCGAGCTTGGCCGTCGGCAACTTGGTCTTCGCCACTTCGCGCGCAGACTTGGACTTGGACGCAATGGGCGCGCGTTTCTTGACGGTCTTTTGAGTTCGGGCTTTTTTTGCCGGGGCCTTTTGCGCCGCGGCCGCGGGCTTTTGGGCCGTGCTCGTTACTGCCGGTTTTTCCTGCACGGCGGCTGCCATGACCGCAGGCGCATGCCCGATCATCAGCAAACACAACAAGACACCGACGGCAGGAACAATAGCTTTCATGGACCCAACGAGACTAACGGCAGAGGGCCATATGCTCGCTCGTTAAGCGTTACAAGACAAGCAGCCGCTGGGCATCTGTTCAGAATCCGCCTGCCGTTTCCTGACAGAGTTGAGTGGCCAACAGGCCCAGCGTCATCAATGCCCGCTCCGCTTCGCGATTCCATGGAATGCCACAATTGAGACGTATGCAGTGGTTGAACTGCTCGGTATTACTGAAGATCAGCCCCGGTGCGATGCTGATGCCTTGTTGCAATGCGCGGATGTGCAATTCCTGGGTATTCACCCTTCCCGGCAAGCTGACCCATAGAATGAAACCACCGGTGGGTCGGGTCATTTGCGTGCCTTCAGGGAAATGCTGTTGCACCGCCAACTGGAAGGCGCTGAGGTTCTTCCGATACTCCTGACGGATGTAGCGTAAATGCCGGTCATATCCGCCGTTTTCCAGATAGGCGGCAATCGCCATTTGCGTCACGCTGCACGCTGAGTGAGTGCTGAAGGTTTGCAGGCGCTGGATTTCCTGCTGGTATTTGCCGGGGATCATCCAGCCGATGCGCACACCGGGTGACAGGGTCTTGGAAAAACTTGAACAGTAGATCACCCGATCCAGCCGATCATAGGCTTTGAGTGCTTTGGTGCGGCCCTGCTCGAACATCAATTCGCCGTAGATATCGTCTTCGACAATTTGAATATCGAAATCCGAGGCCAGGCGCAGCAGTTGCTTCTGGCGCTCTTCAGGCATGGTGCCACCCAGCGGATTGCTCAGCCGCGTGGTCAGCACCAAAGCCTTGATCGACCATTGGTTGGCAGCCAGTTGCAGGGCTTCGAGACTCATGCCGGTGGCGGGATCGCTGGGGATCTCGATGACTTTCAGGCCGAGCAGATCAGCCAGTTGCAGCAGGCCGTAGTACGTCGGCGATTCAGCGGCGATCAGATCGCCCGGCCGAGTCAACACACGCAGGGACATTTGCAAGGCATCGACACAGCCGTGGGTGATCACCACTTCCGATGGATCGACCACCACGCCGGCGTCACGCATGCGAATCGCCACTTGCCGGCGCAGCGGCTCGAAACCGGGACTGAACATGTAACTGAATGCGCGCGGGCTGTGGAAACGAGTCACTTTCGCCAACTGCTGATGCAGCGCGCGCACCGGCAGATAGTCAACGCTGGGCACCGCTGCTCCGAGTGGAAACACACCTTCACGGCGCGATTCGACCAGTACCTGTTGAATGATACTGCTGCGCGTGACCAGACCCGGCCGTTCGACCCTGGCGATGTCCGGCGTCGGCGCCGTCAACGCCGGTGTCTGGTGCACGTAATAACCAGACTGCGGGCGTGCGCGGATCAGCCCCTGATCTTCGAGATTGGCGTACGCCTGCAACACCGTCGCATGGCTGACATTGAGCTGCGAGCTCATCTTGCGCACCGAAGGCACGCGCTCCCCCGGTTGATAGACACCACGGCGAATGTCTTCGGCCAGTTGCTGAGCAATACGTTGGTAGAGCAAGAGATTGGTCATGACGCAGCACTCGATTTCACGGGCATTTTATTCTTGTGTGAAACAATACCGGAACAGTTTAGAAGTGTACTGGGACAGTTACCACAATACTCGACCATACAGTGCAGTGTCAGCTACCGACTGTACTGATTTGTGCGCTGTTCGACAGGCGAAAAAAAGCCCGGTATTGCCGGGCTGCTTCCAGGATCCAAGTCAAAATCAAAAGATCGCAGGCTTCGCCAGCTCCTGCAGTATCTGCATCTCTTGTAGGAGCTGACGAGTGCAACGAGGCTGCGATCTCTTGATTGTGTTTCTCAGGATCAAGATCAAAAGATCGCAGGCTTCGCCAGCTCCTACAGTATCTGCATCCCTTGTAGGAGCTGACGAGTGCAACGAGACTGCGATCTTTTGATTGTGTTTTTCAGGATCAAGATCAAAAGATCGCAGGCTTCGCCAGCTCCTACAGAGGGCGCCGCGTATCTGCATCCCTTGTAGGAGCTGACGAGTGCAACGAGGCTGCGATCTTTTGATTGTGTTTTTTCAGGATCAAGATCAAAAGATCGCAGGCTTCGCCAGCTCCTACAGAGGAGCGTCAATCCGGGTTGGCAGGCGCAATTCAGCGGGGGGCGCCGAGTTGGCCTTTTTCGTCGGAGAACACGATCTCCACACGACGGTTCTGTGCCCGCCCACGCTCGGAGGCGTTGACGTCCACCGGGTATTCATCGCCATAACCCTCGACCTTGATGCGCTTGTCATCGATGCCCAGATCCATAAGCACATTGGCCACCGACTGTGCACGGTCACGGGACAGTTTGAGGTTTTCCTGCTTGCCGCCGGTGCTGTCGGTATAACCCTCGATGCGGACCACGCGTTTCGGGTTCAACTGCAAGAACTGGACGATTTTCAGCACCACACGGTTGGCCGAGTTCTTCAGCTCCGCCTCACCTGTGTCGAACAGCACATCGCCCAAGGTCATGACCAGACCACGGTCGGTCTGGGTCGTGGCGAGGGCGACAATTTGCTCTTCCAGCCATTTGCCCTGTTGCTGCACGCTGAGCAGTTTCGACTCGCGCAGGGCCAGTTGCAGACGCTGCCGCTCCAGTTCCAGCTTGGCTGCACGCTCTTCGTTGAGTACCTGATTGGTGTGTTCGCGGGCGATTTCGCTGTAACGCTGGCTGAGGTAGGCGTAATGCACCACGTCCGAACCGCTGCCCCAGTAGGTCGACAGGCGATCGGCGCGAGCCAGGGACTCGCCGGCACGGATCACGTCTTTCGGGGCGATACGCAGAACATTGGAGTCTTCTTTGACTGTCTGGAAATCGGCACCGGCCTCTTGCAAAGCGGATTCACTGTGTTGCCCGGCGCAGCCATAAAGGCTGGCGCAACCGGCCAGGATCAGACCGCCGATGACTTTGGAGGTGAGGCTCATTGGGCACCTCCCAGTTGCTTGCGCAGACGGGTGATGCGAGTGTTGAGCAGATTCAATTGTTCTTCGCTTTTGTGCGTCAGCACTTTGGCTTCGGCCAGACGAGCATCCAGTTCGGCCTGCTCGGCACGCATGCGCGCATTTCGATAGGACTCGTCCGCCATGTTGCCTTTGGCGCGGTCGTACTTGGCTTCGGCCAGTTTCATTTCCGGCACTTCATCTGCGGTGGCGCCGACGGCCTTGGCCTGCGTGATGGCCTGCTCGGTCAGGCGCATCTGTTCACTGGGTGCCGGATCGGTTGCGCAACCGGCCAGGGCCAGAACGGCCACAGCCGCGAAAAGAGGTCGAATACTCACTGGGAATCCTTACTGTTTTGGGGCACTGACGGGTTGTTGCGGCTGTTGCTGCTGCGCCTTCCAGCGCTCGATGTTGCGTTGCAGTGCAGCTTCCGTCAGTCCGGACGCGGGCAATTCTGTCATCTTTTTGGCTAGCTGTCCGCGCAACCACGGATCGTTGCAGGCCGAGTTATGGGAAACCGCAAGGAACAGACCCGGCCGGTCGATGGGTTGTTCGAACGTCGACAGGTCATCAGCCATACCCAACGCCTGCGCGGCGGCGAGCCCCGAGTATCGTCCGGCGAGTACAAATTCCACCTCACCGAGCAGCAGTTTCTGCAGGGCTTGAGTGAGGTTGGCTGTCTTGGTCAGGGTCAGATTCTGCTCAGCGAAAGTAATAAATGCCTGAGTCATTCGAGACTTTTCCGACACTGCACCGGGGTGCCCGTGCAGGTCAGCGGCTTCGCCGTAGACCAGAGTCGAGCCTTTGCGCGTCCACACCAGATAGTCATTTTCCAGCAGCGGCGGGTGAATGAAATCGAAGTTTTCCAGCTCATTCAGCGTCAGCGGCGCGTCGGCGAGCATGTCCATGCGTCCGCTGCGCACTTCATCCAGCGCCTGCGAGCGTTTGCCGGCGTAGAGCAGATCGACTTTGATGCCGAGATCTTTCGCCACCTGTCGCAACAGGTCGGCACTGGCGCCGATCAACTGCTTGGGATTTTGCGGATCCTGCCAAAGATACGGCGGCGCATCCGGGCTGCCGGTAACGACCAGGCGCTCGCATTTGCCAGTGGCCATGGCCAAACCTGGCAACAGGGCCAATCCCAACAACCATCTGCAGCGCAGGTCCATGGCGGAACGCTCCTACTCAAATCCAAGACAAAAAAAAGCCCGACCAACAGGCCGGGCTCTTTATAAGTGAAGCAGCCGGATTAGACCAGCTTCTCCAGCTCAGGGATTGCTTCGAACAGATCCGCCACGAGACCGTAATCGGCCACCTGGAAGATCGGCGCTTCTTCGTCCTTGTTGATCGCAACGATCACTTTGGAGTCCTTCATACCGGCCAAGTGCTGGATCGCGCCGGAGATACCGACGGCAATGTACAGCTGTGGCGCGACGATCTTGCCGGTCTGACCGACCTGCATGTCGTTCGGTACGAAACCTGCGTCGACGGCGGCGCGCGAAGCACCCACCGCAGCGCCCAGCTTGTCGGCCAGGGCGTACAGGTGTTTGAAGTTGTCGCCGTTCTGCATGCCGCGGCCGCCGGAAACGACGATCTTGGCAGCGGTCAATTCCGGACGATCGGACTTGGCCAGTTCTTCGCCAACGAAGCTCGAAGTACCCGCGTCGTGTGCAGCGCCGACTGCTTCAACAGCCGCCGAACCACCTTCAGCAGCAACCGGGTCGAAACCGGTGGCACGCACGGTGATCACTTTGATCGCGGCGGTCGATTGCACGGTAGCGATGGCGTTACCGGCGTAGATCGGACGCTTGAAAGTGTCAGCGCTTTCGACCGAGATGATCTCGGAGATCTGGTCAACGTCCAGCTGCGCGGCAACGCGTGGCAGGATGTTTTTGCCGTTGGAGGTCGCGGCAGCCAGGATGTGGCTGTAGCCAGCGCCAAGCTCTGCAACCAGTGGAGCAATGTTTTCCGGCAGCTGATGCGCGTAAGCGGCGTTGTCAGCGTTCAGGACTTTGCTCACGCCAGCGATTTTCGCAGCGGCTTCAGCCACGGCGCCAGCGCCTTGGCCTGCAACCAGAACGTGAATGTCGCCGCCGATTTTGGCAGCAGCAGCCACGGTGTTCAGTGTGGCCGGGGCCAGCACTTTGTTGTCGTGTTCAGCAATAACCAAGATAGTCATTTAGATTACCTTCGCTTCGTTCTTGAGTTTTTCAACCAGTTCAGCCACCGACTTGACCTTGATGCCCGCGCTGCGTGCAGCCGGCGCTTCGACTTTCAGGGTCTTGTTGGTGGAGGCGGTGGAAACGCCCAAAGCGTCCGGAGTCAGCACTTCGAGAGGCTTCTTCTTGGCTTTCATGATGTTTGGCAGGGACGCGTAGCGCGGCTCGTTCAAACGCAGGTCGGTGGTGACGATGGCTGGCAGTTTCAGCGAAACAGTCTGCGCGCCGCCGTCGATTTCGCGGGTCACGGCAACGCTGTCGCCGGAGACTTCGACTTTCGAAGCGAACGTGCCCTGACCGTAGCCGCTCAGTGCAGCGAGCATCTGGCCGGTCTGGTTGTTGTCGCTGTCGATGGCCTGCTTGCCGAGGATCACCAGCTGAGGCTGTTCCTTGTCGACCACAGCCTTGAGCAGCTTGGCCACGGCGAGCGAAGTCAGCTCTTCAGCGGATTCGACGAGGACGGCACGGTCGGCACCCAGAGCCAGTGCGGTACGCAGCTGCTCCTGAGCGGTGGTCGGGCCGATGGAGACGACGACGATTTCAGTCGCAACGCCCTTCTCTTTCAGGCGTACGGCTTCTTCCACGGCGATTTCGCAGAATGGGTTCATCGACATCTTCACGTTGGCGAGGTCGACGCCGGAATTGTCCGCCTTGACGCGGACCTTGACGTTGTAATCCACAACGCGTTTGACAGCTACAAGAACCTTCATGGATTCCTCGTTACTCTCCGGTGAAAAGAAAGTCGCCTAGGCGTACCTGGCGGTTGATGCTCATCAGGCTAAAGGGCACCTCTGAAAACGCCGACATGGCTGCGAAGTGGCTGCACAGAGCGGAGGCTGCGACCGTTCGTCAGGGGTGACCGGACAGTCATGGACCTTCACGCTGTGTAAAATGCGCGCCGGACCTGCGCTGCGCATCACCTTCCTGTGCCTGTGCCCTGTCTTTAGAGGTGCTCTTCAAACCGCCAGTCTGCCTACGACGAGCGCAAAACCGCCCGTATCTTGACCGGAACGCCTATTCCGGTCAATACAGCAAAATGACCATTCATAAGCCGCGCTTCTTTGATTTCTCTGGGCTGGAGCCGATTCAAACAAACGTTTGTATTGGACGCTGAGAGTGGTGTAGATATAATGCGCCGCCTAGAGAGAAAGGTGGGTTTCGCGTGGTTGCGTTTGACGTTAACGTAAAGGCAATTCAGATGCGAGATCGAACCTCCAAATTAGAAAAAAAACTGTTGAGCCTTGAGTAGGAGATAGCCTGTGGAACGCGAATACATGGAATTCGACGTGGTCATCGTCGGTGCCGGCCCCGCTGGCTTGTCCGCCGCCTGCCGTGTGAAGCAGAAGGCCGCCGAAGCCGGTAAGGAAATCAGCGTCTGCGTGGTCGAAAAAGGCTCCGAAGTCGGCGCACACATTCTGTCCGGTGCGGTGTTCGAACCCCGTGCTCTGAATGAATTGTTCCCGGACTGGAAAGAACTCGGCGCACCGCTGAACACGCCAGTAACCCGCGACGACATCTTCGTCCTGAAAAATGCCGACAGCGCGCAGAAAATCCCCGACTTCTTTGTGCCCAAGACCATGCACAACGAAGGCAACTACATCATTTCCCTCGGCAACCTGTGCCGCTGGCTGGCTCAGCAGGCGGAGAACCTCGGCGTAGAAATCTACCCCGGCTTCGCCGCTCAGGAAGCGCTGATCGACGAGCAAGGCGTGGTTCGCGGGATCATTACCGGTGAACTCGGCGTCGATCGCGAAGGCAACCCGAAAGAAGGCCTGTACACCCCGGGCATGGAACTGCGTGGCAAATACACGCTGTTCGCCGAGGGCTGCCGCGGCCACATCGGCAAGCAACTGATCAAGCGCTACAACCTCGACAGCGATGCCGACGCCCAGCACTACGGCATCGGCCTGAAAGAAATCTGGGAAATCGATCCGGCCAAACACCAGCCAGGCCTGGTGGTGCACACCGCCGGTTGGCCGCTGGACATCATGGGCACCGAAAACACCGGCGGCTCGTTCCTCTATCACCTGGAAAACAACCAGGTGGTGGTCGGTCTTATCGTTGATCTGTCCTACAGCAACACGTATCTGTCGCCGTTCGACGAATTCCAGCGCCTCAAGCATCACCCGGTGCTCAAGCAATATCTGGAAGGCGGCAAACGTGTCAGCTACGGCGCTCGCGCCATTGCCAAGGGCGGCCTGAATTCGCTGCCGAAAATGGTCTTCAAGGGCGGCGCACTGATCGGTTGCGATCTCGGCACTTTGAATTTCGCCAAGATCAAAGGCAGCCACACCGCGATGAAATCAGGCATGCTCGCCGCCGACTCCGTCGCCGATGCGCTGTTCGCCGAGCAGGACTGCACGCTGGAGTTGACCTCTTACGTTGACGCGTTCAAGAACAGCTGGCTACACGAAGAACTGTTCGCCAGCCGCAACTTCGGTGCGGCAATCCACAAGTTCGGCGCGATCGTCGGCGGTGGTTTCAACTGGCTCGATCAGAACATCTTCGGCGGCAAACTGCCGTTTACCCTGCGCGACAACAAGCCAGATTACGCCTGCCTCAAGCTGGCCGCTGACTGCAAGAAAATCGATTACCCGAAACCCGACGGCAAGCTCAGCTTCGACAAACTCAGCTCGGTGTTCATCTCCGGTACCAACCATGAAGAAGAACAGCCTTGCCACTTGAAGCTGACCGACCCGAGCATCCCGATGAGCAAGAACCTGCCGCTGTACGACGAACCGGCGCAGCGCTACTGCCCGGCCGGCGTGTACGAGGTGATTACCAAGGAAGACGGCGAGAAGCGCTTCCAGATCAACGCGCAGAACTGCGTGCACTGCAAGACCTGTGACATCAAGGATCCTGCGCAGAACATCACGTGGGTGGCGCCGGAAGGTGCTGGCGGGCCGACTTACCCGAATATGTAAGTCGACTCGCTGAACAAAGAGGCTCCCGAACCGGGGGCCTTTTTGTTGCCCAAAATTTCCCCCGTAGGAGCTGTCGAGTGAAACGAGGCTGCGATCTTTTGATATTGCTTTTGAAAGACAGAATCAAAAGATCGCAGCCTCGTTTCACTCGACAGCTCCTACATGAACTAGTGATGACTCAAGCAGCGCGCTCGTCTCCGGGGCTGCGTTCGAAGTAGCGTTTGTACTCGCGGCTGAACTGCGATGTGCTCTGATACCCGACCCGATGCGCCACCTGCGCCACGCCCAGCCCTTCAGCCACCAACAGCGTCTGCGCCTTCAACAAGCGTAAGCGTTTCAGATACTGCACCGGCGACAACAACGTGCTGCGTTTGAAATGCTCATGAAAGGTCGACACGCTCATATTCGCGCAACCGGCCAGCGTCTCGACGTTCAACGGCTCGGTGTAATGTGCATGCAGATGACTGATCGACGCCGCCACCCGCGCAAACTGCCCCTGCTGTTCGACCAGCGCGCGCAACACATCTGCTTGCGGCCCACGAAGCGCGACGAACAACAACTCACGCACCCGCGCCGGCCCGAGAATCTGGCATTCCAGCGGATCGTGCAGGCAACTCAGCAGGCGCTCAACGCAGCCGCGCATGCCATCGTCGAGCACCACCGAAGTCATCGATTCTGGCGTCTGTGCCGGAATATGCCGCCCCGGCGCCAGCCCCATGGCCAGCACCAACTCACCGAGCAGCACGCGATCAATTGCCACCGACACACCGAGCAACGGCGCGTCCGGCAGGGCGAACGTCTCGCATTCGAACGGCACTGGCAGCGCCTGAATCAGATAGTGCCCAGCGCCATATTCCATCGTGCGCGGGCCGAGAAACGCCAGTTTGCTGCCCTGGGCGATGATCATCAGGCTCGGCTCGTAAATATGCGGGCCGCGCGCGACATCGCAACTGGCGCGCAGCACTTGCACCCCAGGCAATCCGGTCTGGCTGTAACCATCGCGCTGCGCGAGCGGTTCGATCAGCGAAACCAGGCGGGCATTGGCATCGAGATGACGGGTTAATTGCATCGAATAAGTCTTCGTAAAAATCACGGAAAAAGGGATGAAAACATCATCGCAGATCCGCCGGCCAATGCGATCGCCGAAACCCGCATGCCGGAGAATTAGGCATGAGACCCGGAGGAATCGTCATGGCCGCACCCGCCCCCGGCGCCCAGAATTCACCGCCTCACTTGTCACTGTTTTTTGCGAGGTCATCCATGTACACCGCCATCGGCTATGCCGCCCAATCGGCCACCACTCCCCTCGCCCCGATGAAGTTCGAACGCCGCAGCCCGCGCGCCGACGATGTCGCCATCGAAATTCTTTATTGTGGCGTTTGCCACTCCGACATCCATCAGGCTCGCAACGAATGGGGCATCGCTGTCTATCCGCTGATGCCCGGCCACGAGATCGTCGGAAAAGTCACCGCCATCGGTACGAATGTCACCCGCCACAAAGTAGGCGATCTGGTAGGCGTCGGCTGCATGGTCGACTCCTGCCGCAGCTGCGAGGCCTGCCAGGCAAACCTCGAGCAATATTGTCTCGAAGGCCCGACCATGACTTACGCCACGCCAGACCGCGTGGACGGCAGCAACACCATGGGCGGTTATTCGGACAGCATCGTTGTCAGCGAACACTTTGTGGTGCGCATCCCGGAACGTCTGGCATTGGCCAGCGCCGCGCCGATTCTCTGCGCCGGCATCACCACTTATTCGCCGCTCAAGCATTACGGCGTCAAGGCTGGCGACAAGGTCGGGATTCTCGGCATGGGTGGTTTGGGCCACATGGGCATCAAGTTCGCCAAAGCGATGGGCGCCGAAGTCACGCTGTTCACCCGCTCGGCGAGCAAGGCAGAGGAAGGCCGTCGCCAAGGTGCTGATCATGTGATCGTGTCCACCGACGCCGAGCAAATGAAGGCTGCGGCCGGTTACTTCGATTTTCTGCTCGACACCATTCCGGTGCAGCACGACCTTAACCCCTACCTCGACACCCTGCGTTTTGACGGCGTGCACATTCTGGTCGGCCTGATCGAACCGATCGATCCGCCAGTGCACGCGGCCAAACTGGTGCTGGGGCGTCGGGTATTGGCCGGTTCGTTGATCGGTGGCGTTGCCGAAACCCAGGAAGTGCTGGATTTCTGCGCCGAACACAACATCACTTGCGACATCGAAATGCTCGACATCCGCCAGATCAACGAGGCTTATGCGCGAATGATCGCCGGCGACGTGAAGTACCGTTTCGTGATCGACATGGCAACGCTCAAGGTTTAAGCCTTTAAACCGAGTTCAGCCGACAGCCGGGCTGTGACCTCTTTGATCAGGGGAATCAGCTCGGCCATTTTCTCCAGCGGCATGTACGGTACGGTGCTGGCGATACTGATCGCCGCCACGATGCCTTTGCTCGCATCCCGAATCGGCGCCGCCACGCAGCGGATCGACGGTTCGTTGTCTTCCAGATCGAACGCGTAGCCACCGGCGACGTATTCGGTCATGCGCTGCTCCAGCTGTTCCCAGGATTGCTGCGGATGCTGCGGCCAGAACTGACTTTTCCCACCCGCCGGCAGGCTGATGTCGTACAGCCGCTGCCAATCTTTCGGCGCGTCATCGAGCATCAGCGCCTTGCCTATCCCGGTGCGTGCCAGCGGCATGCGATGGCCAACGCGCGAGCGCATCTCCGGGCCATTGCGCCCCGGATTTTTCAGCAGATACAGAACCTCGTCGCCTTCGCGAATGCCCAGGTGCACGGTGTCGCCGGTGAGCGCCGACAACTCGTCCAGGTACGGCGCGGCCAGGGTCACCAGCGGCAATTCTTCGCGGGCCTGGAAACCCAGTTCTATCAGCTTCGGCCCAAGCAGATACCCGATCTGCGGCACTACGCGCAGATAGCGTTCGTCGACCAGGCAACTGGCCAGACGATGGGTGGTGCTGCGCGTGGTGCCGATCAGCCGGGCGATTTCCTTGAGATCACGGGCGCCGCTGGCCACCGCATGCACCACCCCCAGGCCGCGCAATAGCGTCTGGGTACCGGTGGGCGCGGCGTCCTTGGTTTTTTCCGGGGCGTCTTCCTGCATATCCAGCCTTTTACCGTTGAGCGAGGGAACGGGCGGCATTATGGTCGCCCGACGCAGACCACTACAACTCGATACGTTCGACCTTGCCGACCAACAGCACGTAGGACAAGGCACCTACCAGCGCAAGCACCGCGATGTAGGTAATCGCCGGCGCGAACGAATCGCCGCTGGCGAGGAAGCCGATCACGATCGGTGTAGCGATGGCCGACAGGTTGCCGATGAAGTTGAACACGCCACCGGTCAGACCGAGCAACCGCGCCGGCGCCAGGGTCGAAACCAGCGACCAGGTGATCGAAGCCAGACCGTTACCGAAGAACGCCAGTGCGAGGAAGGCAATCACCAGCGGCGTCGACTCGACAAAGTTGGCGCCAATGATCGAGGTCGAAATCAACAACCCACCAATGATCGGCAGCTTGCGCGCGAAGCCGACGGTATATCCACGGCGGATCAGGAAGTCGGAAAAGAATCCCGAACACAGCACACCGACGAACGCGGCAAGAAATGGCAGCGACGCGAGCAGCCCGGACTTGATGAAGTCCATGCCACGATATTTCACCAGGTAGGTGGGGAACCAGGTGAGGAAAAACCACAGCGTCGAATTCAGGCAGAACTGGCCGAGGTAGATGCCCCACAACTTGCGTTTGCTCAGGACAATGCCCAAATCCGTCCAACTGAATTTGGCCTTGGCCTTGGCGGTTTCCGCCTGGATATCGACCAGCCCGCCACCTTCGCGGATCAGATCGATTTCCGCTTCGTTGACGCCTTTGAAATCCCGGGGTTCGCGATACACCGCGTACCAGATCAGCGCCCAGAGAATGCCCACCGCGCCGGTTGCGACGAACACCATGTGCCAGCCGAACGCGTGTTGCAGCCACGCCAGCACCGGGGTCAGAAATGCCAGACCGACAAACTGCCCGGAGGTATAGAAGCCGATGGCCGTGGCGCGTTCGCGCTCGGGAAACCAAGTGGTGACCACGCGGCTGTTGATCGGATAGGCCGGTGCTTCCAGCGCACCAACGGCCATGCGCAGGACGAACAGAGCGATGAAGCTGCTGACGAAACCGAGCATCACCGTGGCCACCGACCACAGCAGCAGCGCGACGCTGTAGAGGATCCGCGGCGGCACCCGATCCACCAGCCAGCCGCCGGGAATCTGCATCGCGGCGTAAGTCCAACCGAAGGCGGAGAAAATCAGGCCGACGTGAACCGGATCGATGCCCAGCTCGCTGGTCAGCGCCGGCGCGGCAATCGACAGGTTGCTGCGGTCGAGGTAGTTGATGACCACGGTGATAAACAGCAACACCATGATGAAAAACCGCTTGCGGCTAGGCGTGACTAAAGACGCCTGCCCGGAAAGGGTGTGCGTTTGCATGAGAGATGCCTCTTTTTATGTTTGTTGAGGTCATGACGCAGATCTCCCATCCATGGAGATCAATTGTGGGAGCTGGCTTGCCGGAACGCCGCATCGCAGCGATAGCGGTAAATCTGTCACATCAGTGTTGGACGTGCCGCCGTCATCGCTGGCAAGCCAGCTCCCACAGGGTTTTGTGGTGTGTCAGGGACGACTCACCACTCGGCAAAGCTGCCATCGGCATGACGCCAGATCGGGTTGCGCCAGCGGTGGCCGACTGCCGCGCGCTCGATCACGTATTCCTCGTTGATCTCGATGCCGAGCCCCGGGCCGTTGGGGATTTTTACGAAGCCCTTGTCGTAATCGAAGACGCGCGGGTCTTTCACGTAGTCGAGCAGGTCGTTGCTCTCGTTGTAATGAATGCCCAGGCTTTGCTCCTGGATAAACGCGTTGTAACAAGCGGCGTCCAGTTGCAAACAGGCGGCCAGCGCGATCGGCCCCAGCGGGCAATGCAGCGCCAGCGCCACGTCGTAGGCTTCAGCCATGTTGGCGATCTTGCGGGTTTCGGTGATGCCGCCCGCATGAGACGCATCAGGCTGGATGATGTCGACGTAGCCTTCGCTCAACACGCGTTTAAAGTCCCAGCGCGAGAACAACCGCTCGCCGAGCGCAATCGGTGTGCTGGTCAGCGGCGCCAGTTCTTTCAGGGCCTCGTAGTTTTCGCTGAGCACCGGCTCTTCGATAAACATCAGTTTGTACGGGTCGAGTTCCTTCATCAGCACTTTGGCCATCGGCTTGTGCACGCGACCATGGAAGTCGACGCCGATACCGACGTTCGGCCCGACGGCGTCACGCACGGCGGCGACGTTGGCCAGCGCCAGATCAACCTTCTCGAAGGTGTCGAGGAACTGCAGCTCTTCGGTGCCGTTCATTTTCACCGCGGTGAAACCTCGGCTCACCGCTTCTTTCGCTGCACGTGCGGTGTCGGCCGGGCGGTCGCCGCCGATCCACGAATACACACGAATCTTGTCTCGCACCTGGCCACCGAGCAGGTCACTCACCGACACCCCGAGCGCCTTGCCCTTGATGTCCCACAGCGCCTGATCGATACCGGCCAGCGCGCTCATATGGATCGCGCCGCCCCGGTAGAAGCCCCCGCGATACAGCACGGTCCAGATGTCTTCGATATTGCGTGGGTCTTTGCCGATCAGGTAGTCGGACAATTCTTCTACGGCAGCAGCCACGGTGTGCGCCCGGCCTTCGACCACGGGTTCGCCCCAACCAGTCACACCCTCATCGGTTTCGACCTTGAGGAAGCACCAGCGCGGCGGGACGATGAAGGTCGTGAGTTTGGTGATTTTCATCTCTGCTCTCTTTTGTAAATGCAGCTTTTATTAGATGCAGCGCACGCGGCGCCGGAAAAGTCTTAACGAAGCGCTTTCCATGCGGCCACATAGGCCTTGGCATTGACTGCCACTTGCTCTGGCGTCATGCCCGGTTTGAACAGGCCGGAACCGAGACCGAAACCTTTCACGCCAGCGTCGATGAACGCCTGCATGTTGTCCGGCGTGATGCCGCCGACCGGCGCCAGCACGGTCCCGGACGGCAACACCGCGAGCCAGGCCTTGACGACCGCCGGGCTCATTTGTTCGGCCGGAAACAGCTTGAGAACGTCGGCGCCCTCGGCTAGTGCCGCGAAGGCTTCGGTCGGCGTTGCCACGCCTGGCGACAGGAACAGCCCCGCCGCTTTCGCCGCGCGCAAAACCTTGGCATCGCTGTGCGGCATGACGATCACTTGGCCGCCAGCCGCTTTTACCTGTTCGACCTGTTCCAGGGTCAACACTGTGCCAGCGCCGATCAGGCAATCGGCGGGCAGTGCATCGCGCAGGATGCGGATACTTTCGTACGGCGAAGGGGAATTGAGCGGTACTTCGATGACGCGAAATCCGGCGGCATACAGGACTTCTCCGACAGCGGCAGCTTGCTGCGGGTGCAGGCCACGCAGAATCGCGATCAGACCGTTTTGTGCCAGTGCTTGCTTGAGCATGTCAGGCCTCCAGTCAGGGTTAACGGGATGAGGAATCGATCAATCCGGCGGCCAGCGCCAGTCGCCACAGACCACGCTCGGTGGCCTGCTCGGCCAACGTCACGTTGGCAAACCCACAGGTGTCGAGGGCACGGCTGTAGCGCGAACAAAGTTGCGCGTTGCCGATGAGGACGATCGAAGGGAGATTGGGATTGTCGCGGCGATTGCGCTGCACATTGGCCAGCGCTGTCAGTTCGTGGCCGATCATCAGGCCGGACAGATAATCCGCCTGCGCGGTCGGGCTCAGCTCCCCGGTCAGGCCAAGCGTACGCGCGCTGAACAGCGTCGACAGCACGCCGAGCGCACCGTCCGCCGACTGCGCGACCTGCACGCCCCGGTCAAATGCCGGAGCATCGAACGCTGCGCCTTGCTGCTGGGTTCGCCCCAGAATGCTGTGTTCACTGAGCACCGCGAACACTTCGCCGGTCATGAACGTGTCGAAATGGGTGATGCAGCCATCGACTACGTTTACCCATTTGGAATGACTGCCCGGCAGACCGATCAGCAGATTGTTGCCGGTCTCGAGGGGCAGATTCTGCAGCACGCCAAGGACTTGGGTTTCTTCGCCGCGCATGACATTCGGCAACCGCGAACGCTGAATCACGCCCGGCACGATATGCACACGGCTGCCGCGAAGACTCGTCACTGTTTGTAGGGAATTTCCGAGATTGGCGACATTTGCTGGCGTATCGCAGTAGGCCGCTTCACGCCAGCCCTGCGCACTGCCGACCATGCCGCACGCGATCACCGGCAGATCCGGCTGCGCGTCGAGCCAATCACCGCAGGCCTCATCGAAAGCCAGCTCAAAGCCGTCGACGCATTCGCGACCATTGATGATCCGCGGAGTCTTCGGCAGTTGCATGATCCCGGAAGACAGCGAGCGCTGCTCCAGCACCACACCGTCCGCCGCGAGTTTGTAAGCACGTAATGAGGTGGTCCCCCAATCGAGCGCGATCAATTGCGCCTGCATCGCTTCACCTGTTTTGTTTTTGGCAGTGAGTGCGACGGACTATAAACCCAGGAGGGCTAAAATCTCAATATATAAATATCAGTCCCATATTTTGGGACGAAAGCAAAAAAGATCGCAGCCTGCGGCAGCTCCTACAGTCGTTACCTTGTGTAGGAGCTGCCGCAAGCTGCGATCTTTAAAAAACCTAGTTACCTTCCGCGAAATCGCGCAATACCTTGCCATCCATGCGATATCGCACCCACTCTTCCTGCGGCTGTGCACCGAGTGATTTGTAGAATTCGATAGCCGGGGTATTCCAGTCGAGGACGCTCCATTCGAAGCGGCCGCAGTCGTTGTCGCAAGCGATTTTTGCCAGGTGGCGCAGCAGGGTCTTGCCGGCACCGCCGCCGCGTTGTTCCGGGGTGATATAGAGGTCTTCGAGGTACAGGCAATTGCTGCCGAGCCACGTCGAATAGCTGAAAAAGAACACGGCAAAACCGATCGGCAGGCCGTCGCGCAGGCAGATCAAGCCGTGGGCGGTGGCGCCTTCGCCGAACAGGCTGCGCTCGATGTCGGTGACGCTGGCGATGACTTCGTGGCGAGCCTTTTCGAAATCTGCGAGTTCAGTAATGAACGCAAGAATTTGCGGGGCATCGCTGGGGGTCGCCGAGCGTATTTCGATCGTCATGGACGGGCCTTGTATGCAATTTAAAACATCATACTAAGGCGCACAGCGGCGCTCGTCACATGGCAAACATACTGACCCGTCCGATTTGGTAAATACCGTTGCCCCTGTAGGAGCGAGCCTGCTCGCGAATGCGTCTTTCAGTCAGCCCTCGATTCAGCTGACGGAATGCCTTCCCCGAGCAGGCTCGCTCCCACAGTGGATGCCTTGCCGCCAATCAGGCACCGGATGGCACGACCTCGCAGGCGCTCCTGACGGCTTTGTGCGTGGCGCTGGCAAATTGGCTAATCACCGTCGGCCGATTGCTCTGGCGCAGATTTCATCTCGAGACCGCAACGCTGGTTTAGACCGTTCGTCGCGCTTCAGGCACCAATCCGTAAAAATGGCTGACCAACAAAGTGTGAGGATTCCAATCACTGGAGAAGCCCTATGATTCCGTCAAGGTTGACCGCTTTCGTATTCAGCGCCCTGCTTTGCCCTGCAGTTTTCGCCGCCTCCGCTACCGCGGCGGGCACTGGCCCGACCGATCCGACCCCACCACGCGCCCCCGCGATCAACAGTGCTCCCGGCATGAACACCGATGGCTCCGGCGTGCCGCTGATCAATCAGCCGCCCGCCACCGGGACTGACCCGCGCACGCAAGGCAGCGACCCGGGACGTCAGGGCGGCATGAACACGCCCGACGCTCCTAACGCCACACCCGACAATGCCGGGCCGGGTGTGGGTTCGAAAACCACCACCGGTGGCTCCGGTTCCGAAGGTTCCGGTCAGTAGTTCGCCGACGCGAGCGCCCTATTCACTCCATGAAGAGGTAACCATGAACGTCGACAAAGACCTGGAAAAAGAAGTCCTCACCCGCTTGCTGCACGCGCACCCCAATGGTTTGGGCAAAGAGGTGCTGGACAACTACCGGGGCGAGAAAACCGTCGCCAACACCCTCGCCGCCCTGCAGGATCGCGGACTGATTCACCACGGCCATGTGACCTGCAGTGAAGCGGGCGAACACTCGCTGACCCTGCCGATCAAGCTGAGTGCCGCCGGCGTTGAAGCCGCGCGCAAACTCGATAGCTAAGCGCACTGATCGCTTGACTATGTAATTGCTTGACCCCGTAGGAGCTGCCGCAGGCTGCGATCTTTTGATCTTGTAATCTTCAATGAAAGGTTGAAACCTGCGGTAGTCAACACAGCTGATAACAATCACTGAAGCAAGGAGTAATCCCATGCCTCGTGGAAGCAAAGACAAATACACCAGTGAACAGAAGCGCAAGGCCGAGCACATCGAAGACAGCTACGAGAAAAAAGGCGTGTCGAAAGATGAAGCCGAGGCGCGGGCCTGGGCAACGGTCAACAAACAATCGGGTGGCGGCGAAAAGTCCGGCGGTTCGGGCCGCAAAAAGCCCGCGAGTGCGAAGTCGGAAGATCGCAAAGAGTCTTCGCGACGCGCGGTTGCCAGCCGCAAGGGTCACTCGCGCAACAGCGAGACTTCGAAGGATACGCAGACCGTCGATAGCCTGATGAAAGAAGCCCGGGCGAAGAACATTCCGGGGCGGTCTTCCATGCGCAAGCAAGAGTTGATCGAGGCGTTGCGCAAGGCCAGTTAAATGACGCCCACTGTAGGAGCTGCCGAAGGCTGCGATCTGTTGATCTTGAAAAGCTAAAGATCGCAGCCTTCGGCAGCTCCTACAGTAGATTTGTGACGACACAGTTCCAATGTGGGAGCGGGCCTGCTCGCGAGGGTTTCAGATCAGCCGCCGCAGGACTCGCGGATAAACGCATCCACCTCAGCCGCCACGGGTGCGGTCGCAGGTCCCCAGCGCGTTACTGCCAACGCAGCTGCCGCATTCGCCCGCCGCGCTGCTCCATGCGCTTCAAGCCCCCGCGCCAGCCCGGCAATGAATACCCCGGCATGCGCATCCCCGGCGCCATTGCTGTCCACCGCTCTCACGGCAAACCCCGGCACTTGTCGACGCTCACCACGCTGTTGAATCCAGCAGCCCTGCGGCCCATCGCGGACCACGATCAAGGCCTTTTCCGGCAACACCTCAGCGAGACGCTCCATAGCTGCGCCAATCCCGGCCGCCCCGGTAAAGCGCAGCGCCTCAACGCTGTTGCTGGTCCACACATCGATGCGCGGCAACAACGCTTGCGTCAACGGCGCTTCAGGCGATTCCACCAAGGGTCCCGGATCGAACACCACGTTGATGGACGAGGGCAGCGCCAGTGTCCAGTCGAGCAACGCTTGCGCCTTGCCTTTCTGCACCAGGCTGTAGCCGCTGAGATAAACGTAATCGCCTGCCACTGCTGCGACGCTATTGAGGTCTGCCTCGCTGATCTCGCCTTCGGCACCGATGTAGGAAACGAAACTGCGCTCGGCCGACGCATCGGTCAACGCCACGCACAAACCGGTGTCGCGCGACGCGGGCTTGCGCAGCCCGATCTGAATGCCTTCGGCGTTCATTGCCTGGCGCGCCAGATCGCCAAAGCGACCGGTGCCGTGGCGCCCGAGATAGACCACCGGCAAGCCATTGCGCACCGCCGCCGCCATCACATTGAAACCGCCGCCCGCTTCGAAACCCGCCGACTGCGCGAGCACATCACCGCCAATCTGCGGCAATTTTTCCACGGCCATGACCAGGTCGATGATGACCTGGCCGGTGTGCAACATTTTAGGCATGAGCGTTCTCGGGTTGCGCGGCGCGGCGATCCCTGGCCCCGCCGAGTACAAGGTAAATGCCACCGGCGACAACAAAGGTGACGATCCAGCCGAGACCGTTATGGCCCAGCCATGAGTCGGACAGGAAGCCCTTGAACCAGACGTTCTCGGCCGTGGTGCCGATGGTGGTGAAACTGAAGCCAAGCACGATGGCAATCGCCCACGCGCCAAATGCGCGCCACTCGATGCCGCCGCGATACCAATAGGCGCTGCTCGGACTCACATCCAGCAGGTCTTTCGGGCTGTAGTAATGACGGTGAATCAGGTCGACAACGAAGATCCCGACCCAAGCGGTAATCGGCACTGCCAGCAGCGAAATGAAGGTAATGAACGGGCCGTAGAAACTGTCGGCGATCAGCATGAAGTAGATCGAACCGGCAAAGATCGCGACGATATCGACGACCACGGCATAGACGCGTTTGACCTTCAGCCCGAGGGTCAGCGTGGTCAGGCCGGCGGAATATACCGACAGGTTGTTCGACAGCAGCAAGCCACCGAACGCGGTGATCAGGTACGGCACGGCCATCCACGTCGGCAGCATGTCGCGGATTGCCACAATCGGATCGGTTGCAGAAGCGAGGTCGTTGTTACCCACCGAGAGCAAGCCGCCGAGGGTGATCAACAGCACCAGCGGAATGCCCGCGCCAAACGCCGCCGATGCGACCAGGCGCACGGCTTTGACGCTGCGATGCTGATAGCGCGACATGTCAGCGCCAGCGTTCGCCCAACCGATACCAGTGCCGGCGGCCATGGTGCCGATGCCGATGATCATCGCGCTCAGCGGCGCGGGCGTGGCGTTGAATACGGCGCTCCAGTCGATGGTCGCGCAAAGGAAACCGCCGACCAGAATGTTCAGCGCGCCGAACACGTAAGTCGCCCATTTCTGGATGACCAGCAGGGTCGCGTGGCCGAGACCGGAAACCGCCAGGGTGAGCAGCACGAAAATCGCGATGAAGATCAGCGTCAGTACCGGCGCACTCTTCGCTTCCACTGGCGAACCGAACAGGATCGAGCACAGCGACAGCAGCACGAACGCGGCGGTGGTGGTGTTCACGGTTTCCCAGCCCAGGCGCGACATCAGCGAGACCAGGGTCGGACCGATATTGCCGCGTACGCCGAAGATCGCGCGCGACAGTGTCAGGCTCGGGGCGCGGCCACGTCGACCCGCAATCGAGATGATCCCGACCACCGCGAACGAACCGGCGGCACCGATGATCGCCACGATGATTGCTTGCCAGATCGCCAGCCCACGAAACGCGACCAGGGTCGCGCCCAGCGGCAGGCCGAGAATGGAAATATTGGCCGCGAACCAGACCCAGAACAATTGCAGCGGATGGCCGTTGCACTCGGCTTCCGGCACCGGCTCGATGCCACGGGTTTCCAGTTGCCCGGCGCTTTGCCCGGCGGTTGATGAACTCATTGAAAATGCTCCTGTTTGCCATTCTTGTGTTTATGGGCAATTGAATACCTGCACCTCTCCCCTGTAGGAGCTGCCGCAGGCTGCGATCTTCTGATCTTGATTTTATAGCGACAGAAGGCTGCCGAAGATCAAAAGATCGTCCGATCGCGGCCCGAGCCTTCGGCAGCTCCTACACAGGGTTCCTCAGCGTAGGTTGAGGAGTCCTTTCACGAGGGGTTCCAGGTCAAGACGATTAACCGCTTTCACCGTGTCGACCATTTCCCCAGGCCAACACTCAAGACCCAGGCAGGCCCCAAGCATGGCGCCGAGAATCGCCGCGATGGTATCGGTGTCGCCACCCAGACTGGCTGCCATGCACAACGCGTCGAATGCGCTCATTTCACCGATCGCCACTTGCTGCGCCAGAGCGAATGAAACCACCACCGACTCCTGCGACGCCACCGACGTGCCGATCACGTCATACAGCACATCGGCGAGCAGCGCTTTGTCGCTGTCGACACTGATACTGCGCGCCCAGCTGATGCGCGAGGCCATGCGCCCACCCGCGACCCAGTGGCCGTGGGCTTCGGCTTGCTGGGCAATGTGTTGACCGAGGTTCAACGCCTCGCCCAGATCCACGCCGTTGATCCCGGCAGAAACCACCGCCGCCACCGCCGCCGCGCTGGAAATGCCCAGCGTGGTGTTGTGGGTCACCTGACACGCCTGCACCACTGCGGCGATAAATTGCTCGGGTTCAGCAACATTTGCGGCAATCCCGACCGGGGTAATGCGCATCGCCGCGCCATTGGTGGTGCCATAGCGCCCGGCTTCTTCCGGTGAATGTCCGGCGAGGATCATTTCAATCGCGCGTTTGGTCGAAGGGCCGAGCAAATCCTGCGAGCCCTTGGCCTGCATCTCGGCTTCCCACTCGATCAAACGCTGAGCGAGGATCGCCGGCTCGATGCGCCCCTGACCTTCGACCAGCAACTCGCCGACCAGAATCGCCTGTTCGGTGTCGTCGGTGATCGAGCCTTTGGGCATATTCGCGGCGATGGGTTGCAGCGGGCCGGCGTCCTGCAGATCGGTGATCTGGCCAAAACGGCTCTTGATGGTTTCGCGGTTCAGCGACTGCGTCGGCATGCCCAGCGCATCACCCAGCGCCAGACCATAAAAAGCGCCAAGTGCACGGTTGAGCGCGGTCATTTCGATTCTCCAAATTGCAGGTGCAGACGAAAGTGCACCGGGTCGAGCAGGCTCTCCACCTGCTCCATGAAACGGTTCTGCCGGTCGTACGTGGTGCGCAGGGCTTTGAGGAACACCGTGCCGACCGGTCGACCGAGCAGTTCGGCGTCTTCGGCGTTCAGCGGCTCGGCGCCGATCCACTGATCACCGCGCTCGCCGATGTAGCCGTACGCGGCGAGGGTGATGGTCAGAGAATTGTCGATCAGACCGACGCGCGGCAGGCTTTCCAGACCGCCATTGGCCGGCATCAAAGAGCGTTCGAGAGAGACCAGCGTACCGTCGGTGGCGCGCCGGCGACGGTCGAGGGTGATGAATTGATCGGTGCCGAACCGCACCAGCAGATCCGGGCGCGTCACCGCTTCAAGGCGCAATACTTCAGTGTTGATCAGCGCCCCGCTGTCGGCCAGCGCTTGCGCCCAACCGCTGCGTTGGTCGAGGGCGACACCGTCGAAGGTGACGATGGAGCCGACCCCGCTCTGCGTGGCGATGTAATTGCGCCGCTTCAGTTCGGCCAGCGCTTCGCGCAAGGTGCCGCGGCTGACCTGGAATTCTTGAGCCAACTGATGTTCGCCGGGCAACAGGAAACCGTCCTCCATGAGGCCGCTTTCGATGCGCCGGACGAGTTCGTCGACCACCCGTTGTTTCTTGTCAAATCGTACCTGTCTAATCATGTACAAATTGATAACCGAAACGGGGCGCGGCGGGCAAGGGATATTTAAGGGAGGTGACCGGTGGGGGCGAAGATCAAAAGCAAAACCAAGAGCCCCTCACCCTAGCCCTCTCCCGGAGGGAGAGGGGACTGATTGGGGAATGCTGGCGAGATGCGGTGACCTCAAAGTGTTGCGCCGTATCCGCAATCGACCTGTTGCCGAGTGATTGTCCAATCCGTAGTCAACTCGGTATTTCAGGTCGATGCAGAACGGGAGACACCTCGGTTGGCCCCCTCTCCCCCTGGGAGAGGGCTGGGGTGAGGGTAGCTTTTGACGTTAGCGCTGCTTAAGGCGGTCAATCACCACGGCCAGCAACAGAATCGAACCACGGATCACATACTGATAAAACGTGTCGATGTTTTTCAGGTTCATCGCATTCTCGATGATCGCCAGAATCAACACCCCGGCAATCACATGGCGGATCATGCCAATCCCTCCACTCAGCGAAACCCCGCCCAACACACAGGCAGAAATCACCGTCAGCTCGAAGCCCTGACCAATCATCGGCTGCCCGGAGGTCATCCGCGACGCCAGAATCACACCCGCCAACGCGCCGATCACACCGTGCACCGCGAAGATGATGATTTTGGTGCGATCAACGTTGACGCCCGCCAGCAGCGCCGCTTCCTGGTTGCCACCGATGGCCATGGTGTTGCGCCCGTAGGTGGTGTAATTCAGCAGCCAGCCGAAAAACAGAAAGCAGACGATGGTGATCAGGATCGGCACCGGCACGCCGAACAACTGGCCGTTGCCGAACACGAAGAACGATTCCTGCGATACGCCCACCGCTTTGCCGTTGGCGAAAATGTACGCCAAGCCACGGACGATCTGCATCGTCGCCAGCGTGGTGATCAGCGCATTGACGCGCAATTTGGCGATCACGATGCCGTTGATCAGCCCCACGATCAGGCCCATCACCAATGCTGCGCTGACGCCGAGAAAGACGCTGTCGGTGTCGCGCATCACCACTGCCGCAACCACACCGGCACAGGCGATCACCGATCCGACCGAGAGGTCGAAATGCCCGGACGCCAGGCAGTACAGCATGGTGCACGCCGCGATGCCGGTGGTGGAAATCGCAAGGCCCAGACCACGCATGTTCAGCGGCGAAAGAAAGTTATCGATCAGCAGCGTGCAGGCGACAAAAATGCCGATCGCCGCCAGCAGCATGACCCAGTCATCGAGGAAGCGGCGCATGTCGAGCGGTTTGCGCTGGGTCGGCAGGGTTTCGTTTTGGGTAGTCATCATAGTCACCTCTCAGTTCGCCACGCCGTCAGCGCGTTGGCGCGGCAAAGCCAGTTGCAGCAGGTTGGATTCGTTGGCCTGGTCGCGGTTGATTTCACCGCGCAAGGCGCCTTCGCACAGCACCAGAATACGGTCGGAGATGCCCATCACTTCCATCAGGTCGCTAGACACCACGATCACCGAAATGCCGTCCGCGGCAAGGTTATGGATGATCTGGTAAATCTCGGCTTTGGCGCCGATGTCGATGCCGCGAGTGGGCTCGTCGAGCAGCAGGACTTTCATCGGCATCGACAGCCAGCGACCGAGAATGGCTTTCTGCTGGTTGCCGCCGGAAAGAAATTTGATCTGCTGCCCGGCGTGCGGAGTTTTCACTTTCAGGGCTTTGATCTGCTTGTCGGCGTTGCCCTTTTCCCACAGGCCACGGATCAGACAGCCGAGGCCGGAATGCGCACCGCGCGCACTGATGTTGATGTTCTCGGCGACGCTGGCCAGCGGGATGATGCCTTCTTTCTTGCGGTCTTCCGGGCACAACAGAATGCCCGCAGCAATCGCATCACGCGGTGAACGCAATTTCAGTTCGTGACCACGCAATTCGAGACGGCCAGCGGTGTTGCGCTCAAGGCCACTGAGCAGGCGAAACAGTTCGGTGCGCCCTGCCCCGACCAGCCCGAACAGGCCAAGGATTTCGCCCTTGTGCGCCTCGAAACTGATCGGCTCGCGCAGCCCTGGACCGAGCAAACCGTCGACTTTCAATGCCACGGCGCCGCGCGGGCGATGGCGGTAATCGTAGATATCCTGAATGTCGCGACCGACCATGCAGGTCACCAGTTGATCGTGGGTCAACTGACTCATGTCTTCGAACGTGCGCACATAGCGGCCATCCTTGAACACCGTGACGGCGTCGCAGATGCGGAAAACTTCTTCCATACGATGGGAAACATAGAGGACCACTTTGCCCTCATCGCGCAGGCGGCCGATGATTGCCATCAAGCGGTCAATTTCCCGCGCCGAAAGGCTGCTGGTCGGTTCGTCAAAGGCAATCACATGGGCGCCGCGCGACAGTGCCTTGGCGATTTCCACCAATTGGCGTTGGCCCAGTGACAACCGCCCGACCTTGGTCTGCGGATCGATTTCATCGGCCAAGCCTTTGAGGCAATTCAAGGCTTTCTGGCGTAGCTCACTGCGATTGATCAAGCCGAAACTGGCCGGCAGATGGCCGAGGAACAGGTTCTCGGCCACGGTCATTTCCGGGACCAGATGCAATTCCTGGTGAATCACTGCGACGCCGCTGCCGATGCTGTCGGCGGTGGACTTGAACGCCATCGCCTGCTCGCCGATCTGCAACTCGCCGCTGCTCGGGATGTAGGCACCGCCGAGAATCTTCAGCAGGGTCGATTTGCCGGCGCCGTTCTCGCCCATCAAGGCATGAACCTGACCCGGATGCGCGACGAAACTGATGCCGTCCAGCGCCTTCACACCCGGAAAGGTCTTGCCGATGCCGTTAAAGCGCAGGCTGCCACTGGCGCCGTGTTGTTCTTGTGTCTGTACTTGCGCGTGCATAAAGCCACCTCTTCACACCGAAAAACGGCCCGGCTGCCCGGGCCGTCGCTGCCTCAGTTCCACAAGCCGATTTTTTCCAGCTCTTGCTTGAAGTTTTCGCGGGTGATCAGGGTGACGTCATCCATGGCGGTGTACTTCGGCGGTTCTTTGCCGGCAGTGATCCACTCGTACATCATCTCGGCGGTCTTGTAGCCTTCGATGTGCGGGCTTGGCAGCATCGAACCGAAGAAGCCGCTGTTAGGCTTTTTCAACTCGCCAATGGCGTCGGTGCCGTTGATGCCAATGCCGATCACGTTGGTCGCGGCAAAACCGGCCGCTTCGGTAGCCCGTACGCCGCCGAGCACGGTGTTGTCGTTCATGCCGCCGATGATCAGGTTTTTCGCCGCGCCTGGCAGTTTCACCAGCGCCGAGTTGGTGGCGTCCATGCTGCCAGGTACGTCGAGGGTTTTCAGCGCGGCGAAGAGGATGTGATCCTCAGGCATGCCGGCCTTCTTCAGAGCATCGACCGAACCGTCGGTGCGCTTCTTGCCAGTGTCGAGTTCGTTGTAGGTGTTGACCACCGCGTAGGTGTCTTTCCAGTCCCAGTTACGCTTCTTCGCTTCGGCGGCCATGGCGGCGCCCTGCTTCTGGCCGACTTCGAACGCAGCCATGCCCAGGTACGGCACGTCTTCCATGAATTTGCCGCTGGCATCGACGAAACGGTCGTCGACGGCGATCACTTTGAGGTCATTGAGTTTGGCTTTGGCCATGATCGCCGGGCCGAGCGACACATCCGGTGGGCAGATCACAAAGCCCTTGGCGCCATTGGCGGCCAGGCTGTCGATAGCCGAGAGGGTTTTCTCGCCATCCGGCACGGCGATTTTGATCAGTTCAAAGCCTTTGTCCTTGGCGGCTTTCTCGGCAAAAGCCCATTCGGTCTGGAACCAAGGTTCTTCGGCCTGCTTGACCAGAAAACCGATCTTCACCGCGTCGGCGGCGAGCAGCGCACTGCTCAAGCTGAACGCAGTAACCGCCAGGGCAGTGCTGCACAGGGTACGAATCCCGAATCGACGTTTCATCAGATGACTCCTTGTTATTTTTTTTGAGCAAGGTTTGCAAAGCGTTGAAGCGTGTTCTTACTGAAACAGTTGAAAATAGTCATATCGTATGATGATTGGATTTCAAGCGTAGTTCAGCGCTCAAAATCCGTTGTATTCAGTCGTGGTACATCACCGAACGTCCGCCATCGAGGGTGATACACGACGCGTTGATGAACGGCGCTTCATCACTGGCCAGAAAAACCGCGGTCATGGCCACTTCGATCGGCTGGCCGATGCGTTTCGGCGGGTGCAGATCGAACGCGCGCTGGCGCTCGGCATGCGGGTCGGCGAAACCGTTCCAGTAGTCGACGTTGAGCTGCGTTTCGATATACCCCGGGGCAATGGCGTTGACGCGAATGCCTTTGGCGGCATATTCGATGCCGAGTGCGCGGGTCAGCCCGAGTAAACCGTGTTTGGCCACCGGGTACGGAAAGCAGCCGGGGATGATGTGGCTGGAATGGGTCGAGGCGATGTTGATGATGCTGCCGACGCCCTGCTCGATCATCTGCGGCAGCACGGCTTTGCAGCCAAACCAGGCGCCATCCAGATCGATGGCGAAGCAGCGGCGCCAATCTTCTTCGGTCATCTGCAGCGGGTCGCGAAACACGTTGACCCCGGCACAGTTGATCAGTACATCGATGCGTCCGTGCCGTTCAACGGCAAGTCTGGCCATGGCGTGCAAGTCGCTCTGGGCTGAGACATCCGCCTGCATCGCCTGCACATCATGGCCCTGCTCGCGCCAATGCGCGGCGACGCGTTCAACTTTGTCGGCCTGGATATCGCTGATCACCAATTTGGCCTGCTGCGAGGCGAAAGCGGCGACGATGGCTTCGCCGATGCCTTGAGCTGCACCGGTCAGCAACACCACTTTGTTGCGCAAACGCTCGCCCTTCGGCGGCGCAGGCACCGGCGGCAGCGAAAGAGGTTCAGCCATGGATCAGGCCTCCTGTTTTGCGCGCGCAAAAAAACCGGCCATCAATCGATGTCCGGTTTTGGTGGCTGCGGCAATGCAACAGGCAGGCGTCGCTGACGGCATTGAGCCGTGGCGATACGCGGATCCCGCTTGCGCGGGCAATAAGAATTCGCTGCATCACTTCACCTGTTTTGTTCTTTTTAAGTGTGAGTGCGTGTTACTGCTGGAGCCGACTATAAACCCGACCGCCAAATAATCTCAATATATAATTTTGCATCCCATATTTTGGGATTTAACCAGCAAAACGCGTACAGAGTTTTCCTGCAACGTCGACGCGCATGCTCAACACCGCGCCATCCAGGGGATGGTTGAGCGGACTTTTCGCGCTGGTGATGTACAAGGTCTTCAGATCTTCACCACCGAATACGCAACTGGTTGGGCGGCTGACCGGCAGATCGATTTTGCGATCCACTTGCCCATCCGGCGTCAGCCGCAACAGGCAACTGCCGTCCCAACGCGCGTTCCACACGTAGCCTTCGGCGTCCATTGCCGAGCCGTCGGGGCCACCGTTTTGCTCCGACGCGTAAAAGACCTGCGCGGCATCGAGACTGCCGTCGGTGCGGATGAAATATCGATTGAGCGTGCCGTCGAGACTTTCACCAAACAGCAACGTGGTGCCGTCATCACTCCACAACAAGGTATTTGGAATGCCCAGCCCGAGCAGCAGCGGTGTCACGCGCTGGTCGGGATCGATGCGAAACAGGCCACCGGAGCGGCGGACGATCGACAGGTCTTCGCCCTGCTCGCCGATGTTGTTTTGCATGGTGCCGAGCCATAACCGGCCCAGCGCATCACAGCGGGCTTCGTTGGGCCGATTGCCGGGTTGCGGGTCGGCGACGCAGAATAACGTGAGACGCGGTTCGAGCCCTGGCGAGTCGAGATCAAGGCGATAGACGCCGCTGCTCAGTGTCACCAGTGCATCGCCGCTGTTGCAGGGAATGAATGCGGAAATGTGCTCGGGCATTTGCCAGATCTGCACGTTCTGGCCGATCAGGCGCAAAGCCTGCTTGCCTGCAATATCGACCCAGTACAGCGCCTGGGTCGGCGCGTCCCAGAACGGGCCTTCACCAAGTTGCGCGCGGTGTTGGGTCAGAGCGGTGCACGACATATCCATTCCTTCATGTTCTTGTTGTTTTTCATTGTAGGAGTGAGCCTGCTCGCGATGGCGGTCTGTCAGGCGACATCATTGATATTGAACCACCGCTATCGCGAGCAGGCTCACTCCTACAGAGGTACCGGGTTTCAGCTGGCTTTTTTGTCAGCCATGACTTTCGGGTAAAAGCGTTTGATCGCCAGATCCGCATTGTCGATCAAGGTCATGCAGGCCCACACGCCACGTGCGGAATCCCGGGCGGCAATGGCGTCGGCCATGTCTTTGTGAATGGGAAGCGTGCGGCGCAATTCATCAGGATCAGCGGCAGAAACTTCGAACGAAACCGCGAGCAAAGCGCCGAGCGCCGGGACCATTTGTTCGATGAACTGGTTATGGCTCGCAGCCAGAATGCATTCATGAAAGGACTGGTCGGCGCGGTTGTAATCGACATTACTGTCGACGGCGCGCTCAAGGGCGTTGTACGCCAACTGCACCGCGTCGATCTGTTCCTGGGTCGCGCGCTCGCAAGCCCAGCGCACCGCCATCGGCTCGATAGTGCGGCGCAGGTCGAGCAGGTCATCGACGAAGTTTTCCGGCAAGCCGTTGCGCGAAAGCCAACCGACGACTTGCGGATCGAACAGATTCCAGCGTCGCACCGGCAGGACGCGAGTGCCGACTTTCGGCCCCACTTCCAGCATGCCTTTAGCAACGAGGGTTTTGATTGCTTCGCGAATCACCGTGCGGCTGACACCGAGCTGCTCGCCCAGGTCGGCTTCGACTTTGATGGTCTGCCCAGGCTTGACCTGACCAGCAGCAAGCCAGCTGCCGAGCCAGTCGACCGTCGACGCATGAAAACTGCTGGACATGAACACCTCAAAGCGGATCGCGTTGGGTGCCTACGCTAATCATCATACGATTGAGTGTCAACGACAAAAAAGATCGCAGCTCTCGGCAGTTCCCCGAGGTGTACACCCTGTAGGAGCTGCCGAAGGCTGCGATCTTTTAAGGTTCGAGACCGATGCGAAAGAATTCGCCGCGACTCCAGACGCCAAGCCAACGCTGGCCGTCGATTTCGCGGCTGACCGCCAGGTTCACCATTTGATAAAAGACATTGCGGTGAATCAGCGCCTCGAGATTGCTGCGCACATGAACATAGGGCGCGGGCTCTTGGGTTGTCGGATCGATTTCGACACGGATCGGATGCTCAGGCCCGGCCTCGGCGGTTTCCTCGACGTTGATGGTAAAGCGCAAAACCTGCGCCTCGCCCTCGCCTTCGACCTCAACGGAAATCGCCACAAACGGCGCATCGTCGACCTTGATTCCAACCTTCTCGACCGGGGTGATCAGGAAATAATCGTCACCATCGCGGCGGATGATGGTGGAGAACAGTTTGACCATCGGCTTGCGCCCGATCGGCGTGCCCAGGTAATACCAGGTGCCGTCACGGGCGATGCGCATGTCGATGTCGCCGCAAAAATCCGGATTCCATAAATGCACCGGCGGCAGGCCTTTGGTTTTGGGGATTTGTCCCAACAGGTCATTGGCTGTTTGCTGGCCACTCATGGCGTTCTCCTCGGATTATTGGTTGCTGACTCCCAGCAGGCTGCGCGCGTACTGTGCCAGCGGCGGACCGATCAGGTCTTCGGGTTTATTGTCGTGGAACGTCAGTAAACCGCCACGACTTTTGATGCGTGCAGTATCAATCAAATACTGCGTGCTGGTCTCGATCAACATGATCTGAATGACGCCGCCGTCGATGCCGAGACGATCCACAGCTTCCTGATCGAGCCACTCATCGGAGTTGCCGATGCGATCATCAGCCTTGGCGAAACGCGTGTACAACAAATAATGCGCGCCGGCATCGCGAGCCTCGCCCATCGCCTGGTCGAGGCCTTCCGGCGCACGGGCGCGGCGAACCATCGGGAAATACTCGATGAAACCTTTGAACGCTTCTTCAGCGACCACATTGGGTCGAGGATAGGAACCACCCGGCGGCGCGAAAGCACCCTGAGCGATGTAAATGAACGAATCCGCCTGAATGCGGAAGTTGTTCACGCGACGGCTATCGCTGTGATCGAGCAAACCGGCGTCGCTCATCTGGTAGCGAGTGCCTTCGGCCATATCGCTGACAGTCATACAGCCGCCGAGCGCCAAAACGGCCAGCAGCAAAACCAGGCTACGCATCCTATTCCTCCAGAGGCCGGTGACGGAAAACCGGCGAATGGCCAGTGAATGCAGCTTTTGCGCCAGCTCTGATTCTTCGTTCAATGTTAAATCGCATTCGCGAGCAGGCTCGCTCCCACACGGGATCGCTTTTAAATTGTGGGAGCGAGCCTGCTCGCGAAAACGGCCGATCAGCCGCCGATGATCTTCATGATGGTCGCGCCGCCCGAGAACGCCACTTCCTGCTTGTCGCCCAACGCCTTGACCAGCAAACGTTGAAGCGCCGGCAATGCCTGATGGCGCGGCTTGTCGAGGAGATCGCCGACATAGTGGCGGTTGCTCGACGACAGGCAGCCATGCAGCCAACCGGTCGAGGACAGGCGCAAGCGCGAACACGTACGGCAGAACGGCACACTTTCATTGGCGATTACGCCGAAGTTGCCCATCCCCGCAATTGCATAGCGCACAGCGGTTGCGTCCACTGGCGCATCGGTTTGCGCGTATTCGTAGTGTTCGCCGATCAGCGCCAGCAACTGCTGCAGGCTGACGAATTGTTGCAGGAATGCGTTGGAGTCTTTGGCCAGATGCCCCATGCGCATCAGTTCGATGAAGCGCAGTTCGAAGCCGCGTTCCAGGCAATAATCGAGCAACGGCATGACCTGATCGAGGTTCTGCCCACGCAAAGGCACCATGTTGACCTTGATCTTCATCCCCGCCGCTGCCGCTTGATCCATGCCATCGAGCACCGTGGCCAGGTCACCGCCACGGGCAATGCTGCGGAAAGCGCTGGGGTCGAGGGTATCGAGGGAAACATTGATGCGGCGCAGACCGGCATCGACCAGTAGCGGAAGCTTCTTCGCAAGGAGTTGACCGTTGGTGGTCAGGCTGATGTCTTCCAGGCCCATCTGCCCGACAGCGGCCATGAAAGTTTCGAGCTTTGGACTTACCAGCGGCTCGCCACCGGTGATGCGCAGGCGCTCGATGCCAGCGGCTTCGATCAGATACGCCACCCCGCGTGCCATGGCTTCGGCCGACATTTCATCCTGCGCAGCCACCAATCGCTTGCCGTCAGGCACGCAATAGGTACACGCGTAATTGCAGGCTGAGGTCAGGCTGATTCGCAAATTGCGAAAACGCCTGCCTTGACGGTCAACGATCATGATCACTCCGGCGAAAGAATTTCGAGCCGCTAAAACTTGACTCACAAATCAAGTTTTAGCAAGCCCTATGCCTGAGTATATTCCTGCGGTACTGCGTCATGTAGGGAAATCACGGCGCAATAAGGCTGCTGAATAGCTCAGCTGCTCGGCGTTTCCGGATCGCGCTTGCGCTTGTTGCCCATGCGCACACCGATGTCCATCAGGAACTGGAAGAAACCCTCCTGATCTTCCAGCACGTTGCTCCAGAATGGCGAGTGATACAGCGCAACAGCGCCGTGCACCAACGCCCAGGACGCGCAGTAATGGAAATACGGCGGCACGTCTTCGAGCTTGCCTTCGCTGATGCGGCCTTTGATCAGCAGGGTCAGACGTTCGAAGTTCGAGGCGCGGATCTTGTGCAACTCCTCGACCATCTCCGGCACCTGATTGCCTTTGACGACTTTCTCTTCGAGACGGTCGAACAGGCGATAACGCTGCGGATCGCGCATGCGGAATTCGAAGTAGGCGCGGGACAGCGCTTCCTTGTCCTTGTCGACATCAGCCGAATGCAGCAGCTCGTTCAAGTCGCGCTCGTAATCGAGCATCAGGCGCAGATAGATCTCGGCCTTGGATTTGAAGTGCTTGTAGATCGTGCCTTTGCCGATACCCACGGCATCAGCAATCATCTCGACGGTGACACTGTCTTCACCTTGTTCGAGGAACAGCTTGAGCGCGGTATCGAGAATTTCCTGCTCGCGGCGACGAAATTCACGGACCTTACGAGGTTCTTTATGCATAAGAAAAAAGGTCTGAAGGGTCAAAATTCGAAGCCGCGTATTATGCCTAACTTGCGCAAAAAAGCACGGTTCATCGACTGAATCTGTGTTTCTCGTTCATTTTGAGAACGTTTTCGGGGCAATGAGAACTCAACTGAAGCAAACGTATTCCAAATTTGTTTAAAAACCCCGGCCGCCTCACTGGACTGCACGCCAGACTGATCAATACTTGAACTGTCGGCCGACATCTCCCCCAAGTGTCGCGCCGATAAAGGTACCAACGGACCGCGTGCCTTTGTTTTACTCCTAATGGTCTTAACCCGGATTCACCCCCCAGAACCCGGGTTTTTTTTGCCTGCGATTTGACGTGTAGGAGCTGCCGCAGGCTGCGATCTTTTGATCTGGCTTCTTTAAGAACAAAGATCGCAGCGTTCGGCAGCTCCTACACGGCAGATTGAACGGTGGCCAGCGGGAACAGGCGCTTGAAGTTCTCGGTAGTCTGTTCGGCAAAACGCTCGTAATTCTCGCCGCGCAACATCGCCAGAAACTCCGCCACTTCACGCACGTATTGCGGCAGGTTCGGCTTGCCACGATAAGGAATCGGCGCCAGGTACGGCGAATCTGTTTCCACCAGCAGGCGATCCGCCGGAACCTTGCTCGCGACGTCGCGCAAGGCGTCGGCATTGCGGAACGTGACAATGCCCGACAGAGAAATGTAATAGCCCATGTCCAGCGCAGCCTTGGCCATGTCCCAGTCTTCAGTAAAGCAATGCAGCACGCCCGCCTGGGGCAGTGCCGCTTCGCGCAGCAACTCCAGCGTATCGGCACGGGCGCCGCGGGTGTGAATGATCACCGGTTTACCGGTTTGCTGTCCCGCTTGCAGATGCAGGCGGAACGATTCCTGCTGCAACTCGGCGGCTTCCGGCTCGTAGTGGTAATCCAGACCGGTTTCGCCGATCGCCACCACTTTCGGGTGATCGAGTTCGTGCAACAGCCAATCCAGGGCTGGCGCCGCACCCGGTTGAACATCGAGGGGATGCACGCCGACTGAGCAGTCGACATCGGCGTAGCGCTCGGCCAAAGCTTTCACGTCGGCGGCGTTATCGGCACTGACGCCAATGCAGAGAAAGTGTCCGACACCACGCCCGCGCGCGGCATCGAGTGCGGCATCGAGCGAGCCGTCATGGGCGGCGAGGTCGAGGCGATCAAGGTGACAATGGGAATCTACGAGCATAAAAACACGGCTACTTACATCGTATGAGTGGGACGGTCGGACTTGAGGGCTCCGGCCAGATGAGTTTCGATGCGACTGCGCGCAGTGTTGTCGCCGTCGTTGAACTGCACGCCGACCCCGGCGGCGCGGTTACCTTGCGCACCCTTGGGTGTGATCCAGGCGACTTTGCCGGCAACCGGAATTTTCTCCGCCTCGTCCATCAGGTGCAACAGCATGAACACCTCATCGCCCAACTTGTAACTCTTGTTGGTCGGGATGAACAAACCACCGTTTTTGATAAACGGCATGTAAGCGGCATATAGCACCGCTTTGTCCTTGATGGTAAGGGACAGGATGCCGTTGCGTGGCCCTGGGCCGAGGGGTTCATTCATGTTGACCTCCACTGCTGATCTTCAGAGTCTAGGTACACATTGTCATCTTTGACCAGGCAAACCCGCCCATTGCACCAACAATGCTTCCAGCAACAATGCCGGATTGAGGTTGGCCTTGCTCATGACTTTCTGTCGCTGGGCGAGAATCCAGTCCTGAATCTCGAGGACTTTGCCTTGCGCACTTTTCTGCGCCAGGTACTGCACGACCTTGCGCATATCGGTCAGGCCGAGGCCGGCTTCATCCTGAGTCAGTTGATAGCGCAGAATCAGGCTCGACCAGTCACAGAACCAGTCGAACAGGCGCAGCATCGGGATATTTTTCCATTCTTCGGCCAGTTGCGTCGGCGATTGCTGCTGCTTGAGCAACTTCTTCACGCCTTCGACCACCTGCGCACGTTGTTCACGCACGCCTTGGGACTGCAGACTGACCGCCATCAGCGGCGAGCCAGCAGCCAGTGTCAGCAGTTCGACCCGTTCTTCTTCAGAACAATCAGGCAGCGCCTGCGCCAGCCATTGCAGGCTCATCGCCTCACCCGGAAGCGGACAGGCCTGCTGCACGCAACGACTCTTGATCGTCGGCAGCAAACGGCTGGTCTGATGGCTGACCAACAGCAACACCGTGTCGCCGGACGGCTCTTCAAGGCTTTTGAGCAAAGCGTTGGCGGCGTTGATGTTCATCGATTCAACCGGCTCGATCAGCACCACCTTGCGCCCGCCCAGTTGCGCGGTTTGCACGACGAAACTGACCAGATCGCGCACCTGATCGACCTTGATCGCCTTGTCGGCCTCTTCCGGCTCGAGAATGTAATTGTCCGGATGGCTGCCAGCCCGGAGCAACAAACAGGATTTGCATTCGCCGCAAGCCTCCGGCGTCGGACGCTGGCACAACAGGCTGGCCATCAGCCGCTCAGCCAGCGCTCGCTTGCCGATCCCGGCCGGACCGTGGAGCAGATAGGCGTGCGCGTGCTGCTTACGCCCGGCCAGTTGCTGCCAGAGACTGTCCTGCCACGGGTAGGCCTCAGCCACGGGCCAGCTCCAGCAGGTTCGGCAGCAAGGTATCCAGCGATTGTTGAACCTTGACCAGTGACTGCCCGGCATCGATCCGCACGTAGCGCGCAGGATCGGCTTCGGCACGTTTCAGGAACGCGTTGCGCACGTCCTCGAAAAACGCGCGACCTTCCAGTTCGAAACGATCCAGTCGACCACGGGCACTGGCCCGAGCCAGGCCGATCTCCACCGGCAGATCGAAAATCAGCGTCAGGTGCGGACGCAGATCGCCTTGGACGAAATTTTCCAGCAGCGCGATGCGTTCCAGCGACAAACCGCGACCGCCGCCCTGATAAGCGTAGGTCGAGTCGGTGAAACGATCGCACAGCACCACCGCGCCGCGTGCCAGCGCCGGACGGATGACCTCCGCCAGATGTTGCGCGCGCGCAGCGAAGACCAGCAACAGCTCGGCATCCGGATGCATGACTTCATCGGCCGGCGCCAGCAGCACATCGCGAATCCGCTCGGCCAGTGGCGTGCCACCCGGCTCACGGGTCAGCACCACCTCGATACCGGCGGCGCGCAGACGCTCGGCGAGGTACTCGCGGTTGGTGCTTTTGCCGGCGCCTTCCGGGCCTTCCAGAGTAATAAACAAGCCAGTCACAGGCAGTCCTTAATCAAAGTCATTGCGCGTCTTGTGGTGCAGCAGCATCCGGGGCCGCTGCCGGTTCCTGAACGGGAACTTGCGGCAACGTTTCCGGCGCCGTGTTCGGCGACGCACCAGGAATCGCTTCCGGCGTAGCCGGAGCCTCTTCCGGGGTTACGGCTGGCGCCGGGCTTGAGCGGTAATCGGCGCGGCGCTTGAGCTGATATTCGCGCACCGCATTGTTGTGGGCATCGAGATCGTCAGAGAACACATGACTGCCATCACCGCGGGCGACGAAGTACAGACTCGTACCTTCCACCGGATTCAGCGCGGCGTGAATCGCTTCCCGGCCGACCATCGCAATCGGCGTCGGCGGCAGCCCTGGAATCACATAGGTGTTGTACGGCGTCGGCTCTTTCAGATGCGCACGGGTCAACTTGCCGGTATAGCGATCACCCAGGCCATAGATGACGGTCGGATCGGTTTGCAACTGCATGCCCAGCGCCATCCGCCGCACGAAAACACCGGCAATCTGCCCGCGCTCCTGCGGCACGCCGGTCTCTTTCTCGACCAGCGACGCCATGATCAGCGCTTGATAGGGTTCGGTGTAAGGCACATCGGCGGAACGCTGCGCCCACTCCTTGGCGAGCACTTCGTCGAGACGTTCAAAGGCCTTTTTCAGCAACTCGGCGTCGGACATGCCGCGCACGAAGCGATAGGTGTCCGGGAAAAACCGACCTTCAGGAAACAGTCCTTTATGACCGATCCTGGCCATGACGTCGGCGTCGCTCAATCCGTTCAAGGTCTGTTCGAGTTTCTCGTCTTTGGCTAACGCGGCGCGCACTTGATGGAAATTCCAGCCCTCGACCAGCGTCAGGCTGTACTGAACCACTTCGCCACGCTTCCAGGAGTCGATCAGACCGTTGACGGTCATGCCCGGCTGCATGCGGTATTCGCCACTGTGAATCGGCGTGCCGGCGAGGTTGAAGCGCCAATAGACCCTTAGCCAAAACGCGTCCTTGATGACGCCATCGGTTTCGAGTTCAAGGAAAGTACGGGTAGGTGTCGAGCCTTTCGGCACATCCAGCAGTTGTTCCTGCGTGATGTTCAAGGGCTGTTCCAGCGCGGAATGAATCTTCCAGGCGCTGGCGCCCATCAGCAGCCCTGCCAGAACCAGTCCGGTTTCAAGCAGCAGCAAAAGTTTACGTCTCACTAATCAGGCATCCAGTAGGGCGCGGGCAATGGTTTGCAGTTTACGGGTGAGCGGGCCAACCGGCCAGCTCAGTGCAGCGTAGGCGCGTACCGGCCAGACGCCATAAACGCTGTTGCAGAGGAAGATTTCGTCAGCCCATTGCAGCTGTTCGAGGCTGATGTCGGCGATTTGCGTGGGGATGGCCAAAGACTCGGCCTGAAACAATATTTCCGCGCGCATCACCCCGGCGACGCCGCAACGCTTCAGGTCCGGCGTCAGCAGCACGCCATCGCGCACAATGAACAGATTGCTGAACACCCCTTCAATCACTCGACCCGCCTGATCAAGCATCAAGCCCTCGGCGTGCTCGCTGTCCTGCCATTCGGCGCGGGCGAGCACCTGTTCCAGTCGATTGAGGTGTTTGAGCCCGGCCAGCAACGGCTGTCTGGACAAGCGCGTACTGCACGGGAACAGGCGAATGCCTTGCTCGGCATGTACGGCAGGATAAGCAGCAGGTGGATTGCCTTGCAGAATGCGTCGACCCGGCGCCGCTGGATCGGGCGCATAACCGCGCAGCCCGTCGCCACGGGTGAGGATCAGCTTGAGCACGCCCTCGCCCATGGCTGCCGCGTAGCTCAGCAGTTCGTGGCGAACCAGCTCGATATCTGCGGCAATAGCCAGACGCGAGCAGCCGTCGGCCAGTCGCGTCACGTGTCGTTCGAACAGGATGGGGCGGCCGTTGTGCACGGCGATGGTCTCGAACAGACCATCGCCATAAGCCAGGCCGCGATCTTTCAGCGACAGAGCGTCAGCCGGTTGACCGTCGACCCAGCAGTCCATCAGCCTGCAAACCGGCGGAATGCCAGCGTGCCGTTGGTGCCGCCAAAACCGAAGGAGTTGGAGAGCACGACATCGATGTCCATGTTGCGCGCAGTGTGCGCGACGAAATCGAGGTCGCAGCCTTCGTCCGGTTCATCAAGGTTGATGGTCGGCGGCGCGACCTGACTGTTGATGGCCAGCACGCTGAAGATCGCTTCGACCGCGCCCGCTGCACCCAACAGGTGTCCGGTCATCGACTTGGTCGAACTGACCGCCAGTTTGTAGGCATGCTCGCCGAACACGGTCTTGATCGCATTGGCTTCAGCGAGGTCGCCGGCCGGGGTCGACGTACCGTGGGCGTTGATGTACTGCACTTGATCAACGTTGATCTTTGCATCGCGCAGCGCATTGGTGATGCAGCGCGCGGCACCGGCGCCGTCAGCCGGTGGCGAGGTCATGTGGAACGCGTCGCCACTGGTGCCGAAACCGATCAGCTCGGCGTAGATCGTGGCGCCGCGCGCCTTGGCATGCTCGAGTTCTTCGAGAACCAGTGCACCGGCTCCGTCGGACAGAACGAAACCGTCACGGCCCTTGTCCCACGGACGGCTGGCACGGGTTGGCTCGTCATTGCGTGTCGACAGCGCACGGGACGCGCCAAAGCCGCCCATGCCCAGACCGCACGCAGCCATCTCGGCGCCGCCGGCAATCATCACGTCAGCTTCGTCGTACATGATGTTGCGCGCCGCCATGCCGATGCAGTGCGTACCGGTGGTACATGCGGTGGCGATCGCGTAGTTAGGTCCCTGTGCCCCCAGGTGGATGGACAGGAAACCGGAAATCATATTGATGATCGAGCCTGGCACGAAGAATGGCGAGATTCGACGCGGGCCCGTCTCATGCAGGGTGCGGCTGGTTTCTTCGATGTTGGTCAGACCGCCGATGCCCGAACCCATGGCCACGCCAATGCGTTCACGGTTGGCGTCGGTGACTTCCAGACCGGCATTGCGCACGGCTTGAAAGCCGGCGGCGAGGCCATACTGAATGAACAGGTCGAGCTTGCGCGCTTCCTTGACCGACAGGTATTCCTCGACATTGAAGCCTTTTACCGAGCCGCCGAAGCGGGTGGAATAGGCAGAAAGGTCGGTGTGTTCGATCAGACCAATGCCACTGCGGCCAGCCAGAATGCCCTGCCAACTGCTCGGCACGTCCGTGCCCAGTGGCGACAACATACCCATACCGGTGACTACGACGCGTCTACGCGACACAGCACTCTCCTTTTTCAAATGACGACGACTTTGCATCAGGCCTAAAGAAAAAACCGCACGCCATGATGGCAGTGCGGTTTTTCCATGACAGCAAACAACGATTACAAACTATTACGCCTGGTGGCTAGTAACGTAGTCGATTGCAGCTTGTACAGTAGTGATCTTTTCAGCTTCTTCGTCAGGGATTTCGGTCTCGAATTCCTCTTCCAGAGCCATCACCAGCTCAACGGTGTCAAGGGAGTCGGCACCCAGGTCTTCTACGAAGGAAGCGGTATTGACCACTTCTTCTTCTTTAACACCCAGTTGCTCGGCAACGATTTTCTTGACGCGCTCTTCGATGGTGCTCATACCTTGTTTTCACTCCTAATGGACAAATTCAGGCAGCTGGCCAGTGGGTAAGTGTATAGAAAGACTTTTCAGTTTTTCAACTGAAAGCTTCACTCCTCAAACCCTGCGACCCTCTGCCTATAAATAGATTGCAGCTTTATAACGGATTTTAGACAGCTCGTATGACATTTTTTTGAAGCAATCCGTCACATTTTACCTACATGTACATCCCACCGTTCACCGGGATTGTAGCCCCGGTAACGTATGCCGCACCGTCGGATGCAAGAAAAGCGACCACGGACGCGATCTCTTGAGCTTGTCCCAGACGACCCAGCGGAATCTGCGTCTGCAAGGCTTCACGCTGTGCTTCAGGCAGCTCACGTGTCATATCGGTGTCGATAAACCCTGGGGTTACCGAGTTCACCGTAATCGAACGCGAACCGACTTCACGCGCCATCGCACGGCTGAAACCTTCCAGACCGGCCTTGGCGGCTGCATAGTTTACTTGGCCGGCGTTGCCCATGGCACCCACCACCGAGCCAATACTGATAATTCGACCCCAACGCGCTTTGGTCATGCCGCGCAGAACGCCCTTGGACAAGCGATACAGACTGTTCAGATTGGTATCGATCACGTCGTACCATTCGTCGTCTTTCATGCGCATCATCAGGTTATCGCGGGTGATACCGGCATTATTGACCAGAATCGCCACTGGCGCACCGAACTGTTCCTGAATGCCCGCCAGTACCGCGGTGACCGATTCGTCGCTGGTGACATTGAGTTCGAAGCCTGCACCCTGAATACCGTTTTCCTTCAGGGTTGCGGCGATACGCTCAGCGCCCGACGCGGAAGTCGCAGTGCCAACGACAATGGCGCCCTGACGACCCAGTTCCAGCGCGATGGCCTGGCCGATCCCGCGACTTGCACCGGTGACCAGTGCAACTTTACCTTGCAAACTCATGCAAGTTTCTCCTGATTCAGGCTTGCGCTGCGCGAGCGGCAGCGAAAGCATCTGGGGTATTGAGGTTGGAAGTCGCAACGCCTTCGGCGCAACGTTTGTTCAGACCTGCCAGCACTTTGCCGGGGCCACACTCGACCAGATTGGTTGCGCCCTTGGCGGCCAGCGTCTGCACCGACTCGACCCAGCGCACTGGCTTGTACAATTGTTCCAGCAGATCACGCTTGAGGGTTTCCAGATCGGCCGGCACTTGCGCGCTGACGTTCTGGACGACCGGGATCTGCGGCGCTTGCCAGTCAATGGCAGCGATCGACTCAGCAAAACGCTCGGCAGCCGGGCGCATCAGCTCGCAGTGCGACGGCACGCTCACCGGCAGCGGCATGGCACGCTTGGCGCCACGCGCCTTGCAGCCTTCGATGGCGCGTTCGACAGCGGCCTTGGCACCGGCAATTACAACCTGGCCCGGAGAGTTGAAGTTGACCGCGCTGACGACGTCGCCTTGCGCAGCTTCTGCGCAAGCGGCCAGCACGTCCGCGTCTTCCAGACCGAGGATCGCGGCCATGCCGCCCTGCCCGGCCGGAACCGCTTCCTGCATCAGTTGACCGCGACGCTCAACGAGCTTCACTGCGTCAGCCAGCGTCAGGCTGCCAGCCGCCACCAGCGCACTGTATTCACCCAGGCTGTGACCGGCGACAAAGGCCGGACGCGCGCCACCTTCTGCCAGCCACAAACGCCACAGCGCGATGGATGCAGTCAGAATGGCCGGTTGGGTTTTGTCAGTTTGATTGAGCAGTTCTTCCGGACCCTGTTGGGTCAGCGCCCACAGGTCATAACCCAGAGCCTCAGAGGCTTCTTTGAAAGTTTCGAGGATCAACGGATATTCCGCGCCCAGCTCGGCCAGCATGCCGAGGGACTGCGAACCCTGTCCTGGAAAGACGAATGCGAGGGAAGCAGACATGTAACAAGCCCCTAATGATCTTGTCGTCGAAAAAGCACGTCCCGTTTGGGACGCAAGAAACTGACAGTTTGGATGGCCCATTGAACCGGGCGGTCACATTTAAGCATTGTCCGACGAAAACGCCTAAGACAACAGATCCTCCAGACGACCGTGAAGACGCTCAGGCAGGTTCTCCTGAATCTCGATCAACGCCCGCTGAATCGCACTCTGGAAGCCCTGAACGCCGGCAGAACCGTGACTTTTCACGACAATGCCCTGCAGACCGAGAAAGCTCGCGCCGTTATGTCGCGCGGGGGCCAGATCAGCCTGCAAACGTTTCATCAAAGGCAGCGCCAGGGCGCCGACAGCGCGGGAGGCGAAGTTTTTCTTGAACAAGGCCTCGATCCGGGCGGCGATCATGGTCGCCAGGCCCTCGCTGGACTTCAGCAGAATATTGCCGACAAAGCCGTCACACACCACCACGTCAGCTTCGCCGCGGTACAACCCGTCACCCTCGATGAAACCGGTGTAGTTGATGCCGCGCGCGGCCTGCAACAGCGTTGCTGCCAGCTTGACCTGCTGATTGCCTTTGATGTCTTCGGTACCGATGTTCAGCAGCGCGACGCGCGGGCGATGGATGCCCAGCGTCTGCGCCGCCACCGAACCCATCACCGCAAACTGCAGTAAGTGCTCGGCGCTGCAATCGACATTGGCACCCAGGTCCAGCAACTGGCAATAACCCTTCTGTGTCGGAATCGCCGCCACCATCGCCGGGCGATCGATACCCGGCAAGGTTTTCAGCACGAACCGCGACAGCGCCATCAACGCCCCGGTATTGCCGGCACTGACACAGGCCTGCGCCTTGCCATCACGTACCAGCTCCAAGGCGATACGCATCGATGAGTCTGGCTTGCCGCGCAAGGCTTGCGTCGGTTTTTCGTCCATGGTGATGACTTCGCTCGCCGGGACAATACTCAGGCGCGCGCGATCGGCAGCCGATTGGCCGTGGATCAATTCTTCAAGAAGGGAGGGTTGACCGACGAGGGTCAGATGCAGCGAGGGCGTAGCGGACAGGCAAGCAAGGCTGGCCTGAACAATGCTGCGGGGACCGAAGTCCCCGCCCATTGCGTCAATCGCGATGACTTGAGCGGACAAGTGATTACTCGTCAGCGCCCTTGTCGATCACTTTACGGCCACGGTATACGCCTTCTGGCGAAACGTGGTGACGCAGGTGAACTTCACCGGTGGTTTTTTCTACAGACAGGGTGCTAGCCTCGAGAGCGTCGTGCGAACGGCGCATGTCACGGGCAGAGCGGGATTTTTTGTTCTGCTGAACAGCCATAATTGATTAACTCCTAAACGTTTGGGTCACGCTTTAACTGCGCCAATACACTGAACGGGTTGGACCGCGTTACCTCGTCCTCGCTCGGTTCGGGCTCATCTGCTCCCGCCGGCTGCTGGCATTCTTCCGGATGATGAGCAGGCACAATAGGCAAGGCGAGCAGAAGCTCTTCCTCGACCAGTGACTGCAGATCCAATGGATCTTCGCCCAGTTCCAGCACGTCATAACCTTTCGGTAACGACTGGGTATTCGCACCCTCCTTCACTACAGCGTAACTGCATTCGCTGTGGATCGGCAGGGTGACCAGCTCAAGACAACGCTGGCAAACCATTTTGACTTCGGTGTCGATAAAGCTGTGGATGACCACAGATTTACGTTCATCTCGTTCAAAAACGAATTTCGCCTGCACCGTACCGACATCGTCGGAAAGCGGGTCGCAGAGTCTCTTCAAATCGGCCAGCAGCAGCTCACCTTGAAGGGTGGTGCCACGGTCAGCCAATTTGCGCGGGTCAACGTGAGGTGGAATCGGGTCATTCAACATAGGCGCAGCATTATAGGGATGCCCCCACCCTTGTCAAAGGAAATTGTGCCCTGTCCGTCACTTGCGTGCCTCCGCTAGAATCTGCACCTGCCTCAGGAGACGCGAATGTTGCCTTTATTACTCGCTTCAAGCTCGACCTATCGCCGGGAATTGCTCGGCCGCCTGCATTTACCGTTCGTCTGCAGCTCGCCGGATATCGATGAAAGCCATCGCCCAGGCGAGCCGGCCATCGAACTGGTCAAACGCCTGGCCGAGCAAAAGGCCCGAGCGTTGGCCGACAGCCATCCCGCACATCTGATCATCGGCTCCGATCAGGTTGCCGTACTTGGCGATCAAATCATCGGCAAGCCGCACACCTTTGAAAAGGCTCGCGAACAACTGATGGCCGCCAGTGGCGCAAGCGTGACCTTCCTCACCGGCCTCGCCTTGCTGAACAGCGAGACCGGCGCATGTCAGGTCGATTGCGTGCCGTTCACCGTGCACATGCGCCAGCTGGATCAGGCGCGCGTCGAGCGCTACTTGCGCATCGAGCAACCGTACGACTGCGCTGGCAGCTTCAAGGCCGAGGGCCTGGGTGTGAGCCTGTTTCAGGCCACCGAAGGGCCTGACGCCAGCAGCCTGATCGGCCTGCCACTGATTCGCCTGATCGATATGCTGCTGGTTGAAGGCGTGCAGATTCCTTAAAGCAAAAGATCGCAGCCTTCGGCAGCTCCTACACCGATCTGTGCAGGAGCTGCCGTAGGCTGCGATCTTTGGATCTTTACAGTGACTTAACGCAAAGAAGGTCCGTGGAAACCCATCCACATCGCCAGTTGCTCAGCCACGCTGGCGCCGAGCTTTTTCGAGAAGCGATCGAACGGCGATCCCTGCACAGTGAAATCCACCAGTTCTTTCTCGCCAATCACATCCCGAGCTACGGAACTGGCGCTGCCCAGACCATCGATCAAGCCCAACGGCAACGCCTGCTCGCCCGACCAGACCAGTCCGGAAAACAGTTCCGGATGTTCCTTGTCCTTCAGACGATCACCACGCCCCTGCTTGACGCTGTTGATGAACTGTTTGTGCGTGGTATCGAGCACGCCCTGCCAGAACGCCGTTTCTTCAGGCTTCTGCGGCTGGAACGGATCGAGGAACGACTTGTGCTCACCCGAGGTGTAAGTGCGACGCTCGACGCCCAGTTTTTCCATGGTGCCGACAAAGCCGTAACCGGCCGCCGTCACGCCAATCGAACCGACCAGACTGGCCTTGTCGGCGTAGATCTGATCCGCCGCGCTGGCGATGTAATAGGCGCCGGACGCACCGAGATCGGAAATCACCGCATACAGCTTGATCTCCGGATGCAAGCCGCGCAGACGCTTGATCTCGTCATACACGTAGCCCGACTGCACCGGACTGCCGCCAGGACTGTTGATCCGCAGCACGACGCCTTTGACCTTCTTGTCCTCGAATGCCGCGCGCAGGCTGCCGACAATATTGTCGGCACTGGCCGGCTCTTTGTCGGCAATCACGCCATCGATCTCGATCAATGCCGTGTAGTTCGGCCCGCGCGTAGCGCTCTTTTCCATGTCCATCAGCGGCGTGAACAGCAGCAGCGCCACAAACAGATAAACAAACGTCAGCAGCTTGAAAAAAATCCCCCAGCGCCGCGAACGACGCTGTTCCTGCACACCGGCCAACAGGGTCTTTTCCAATAGCTTCCAGCTTTTCGCGTCACCATCGTCGGCACTTGCCTTGGCCGGTGCTTTCCATTCGTCGGTCATGCCATCTACCCCAGCAAAAACGTATTAAGCCCGCTGCCCCAGCCAGGCATGCAATTCAGAAAAACGATCGATCGACAGGCACGGCTCGAACTGCTGCAACGATTCGATAGATTGCGCGCCATAACTGACCGCCACCGAATCCATCCCCGCGTTACGTGCCATCAGCAAATCGAAGGACGAATCGCCGACCATCAACGCCTGCTCCGGGCGTACCCCGCAATGGCTGACAATCTGCTCCAGCATCAGAGGGTGTGGCTTGCTGGCAGTTTCATCGGCAGCACGGGTGATATCGAAATAGTCTTCCCAGCCATTGGCCTTGAGCACGCGATCCAGGCCGCGACGATTCTTGCCTGTGGCCACCGCCAAGTGGTAGCCCTGCTCGCGAAACGACGCCATCGACTCGATCACGCCTTCGAACAACGGCGAAGGCACGGCTTCGGCAGCAATGTAGTGATCGGCGTAATACTCGCGGAACGCCAGCAATTCAACGTCGCTGATCTCGGGATAAAGCGTGCGAATCGCTTCCGGCAAACCCAGACCGATGATGCCCTTGACGGCAAAATCATCGCGCAACTCGAAGCCAGACCGCCCGGACGCCGAGTGCATGGCCTCGACGATGCGATGGATGGAATCAGCGAGCGTGCCGTCCCAATCGAAAATCAGCAGTTTGTAATCAGATGGGCGCACTCAATCGCTCCACAGTCTTGGCCCACATCTCATCGACTGGGGCCTGCAAGGTCAGCTTGCCGCCATCCGGCAGCGGCACGGTCAACATGTAAGCGTGCAGAAACAGACGCTTGCCGCCCAGATCGCGAATCTCTTTGGTGAAGTCGTCATCGCCATACTTGCTGTCGCCGGCGATGCAATGCCCGGCGTGCAAGGTGTGAACGCGAATCTGGTGGGTACGACCGGTTACCGGCTTGGCCTCTACCATCGTTGCGAAATCACCGAAGCGGCGCAGCACCTTGAACACCGTCAGGGCTTCCTTGCCTTCCTCGTTGACTTCGACCATGCGCTCACCGGAACGCAGGTTGCTCTTGAGCAACGGCGCGCGAACCTGCTTGATCGACGTCGCCCAGTTACCACGAACCAGCGCCATGTAACGTTTGTCGACGCCATCACCGCGCAGTTGCTCGTGCAAATGACGCAACATGCTGCGTTTTTTGGCAATCATGAGCAGGCCGGAGGTGTCACGGTCGAGACGGTGAACCAGCTCCAGCTCCTTGGCATCGGGACGCAACTGACGAAAGGCTTCGATGACGCCAAAATTCAAGCCGCTGCCACCATGAACCGCAATGCCGGCGGGCTTGTTGATCACGATCAGGGCTTTGTCTTCGAAGACAATCGAGGCTTCCAGGCGCTGCAGCAGACCCTGCGCAAGCGGGACCGGCTCGTCCCGCTCAGGCACGCGAACTGGCGGCACGCGCACGATATCGCCGGCCTGCAGCTTGTATTCGGGCTTGATCCGACCTTTGTTCACGCGCACTTCGCCTTTGCGCAAAATGCGGTAAATCAAGGTCTTGGGCACGCCTTTGAGCCGGGCGAGGAGAAAATTGTCGATTCGTTGGCCGGCATACTCCGGCGAGACTTCAAGCAGTTGAACGCCTGGAGTCGAAGGGGCAGTAGTTGTCATGCCGCGGATGATAACAATTTTTATGGAATTGAAGCACTTAATCATTGCTGCTATAGTCGCGAACGCCGCCAAAAGCGGCCTGGACAGCGGAACCACGGTCAAAGACCGGCCCTGACCAACGCAATTCACCAGGGCGCGAGGCCGTCCTACGGGGCTTTCGCTACGTAACGGTGGAGTTTGCAGTTGTAACGAGCGCAGGTGACATGAGGCCTGAATTACACCGTCGAGCAGAGTTTTTACTCGCCTGACAGGCACACATTCGAGGCCAGTTCACAAAGTGCAGTCAGCTGCGGATGACCCCGAGCGAACGCTTCGGAAACATCGCCTGAATTAGCCATGATGCGTGACCTCCCCTTTCGGAGCTCACGGTAAATGCCAACCCGCTGCGGATTCTGCGCGCGGCAGCACCCGAATTATCAGGGATACGTGTAGGGTGGAGATGCACAACCGCCGGACTGTGTAGCAATAGGCTTTATCAAGACGCTTCATCTCGTCCACAGCCGCTGGTTGATTCCTCCTCCTGACTGAGTGCTTAAGTAGCCACAGCAAGCAGGACGCGTACGTCGCGATATCGGCCCAATTGGTCGTACATCGCTGGACACGGGAATGGCCAACCACTCCCGACGCACCTGACACCGACCGTGAGAAGTCGTGTGTGCCGAACGCCGTTTCCGGCAGCCCGGAAACCGACGGTACTACATGAAAAGAATGCTGATTAACGCAACTCAACCCGAAGAGTTGCGTGTTGCACTGGTAGATGGCCAACGCCTCTACGACCTGGACATCGAATCCGGTGCACGCGAGCAGAAGAAGGCCAATATCTATAAAGGCCGCATCACTCGCATCGAACCAAGCCTTGAGGCTGCCTTTGTCGATTTCGGCTCCGAGCGCCACGGCTTCCTGCCCCTCAAAGAAATCTCCCGCGAATACTTCAAGAAAGCCCCTGAAGGCCGCGTCAACATCAAGGACGTCCTGAGCGAAGGCCAGGAAGTCATCGTTCAGGTCGAAAAAGAAGAACGTGGCAACAAGGGCGCCGCCCTGACCACTTTCATCAGCCTGGCCGGTCGTTACCTGGTACTGATGCCGAACAACCCGCGTGCCGGCGGTATCTCCCGTCGCATCGAAGGCGAAGAGCGCAACGAACTGCGTGAAGCGCTGAACGGTCTGGTCGCTCCTGCCGACATGGGTCTGATCGTGCGCACTGCCGGCCTTGGCCGCAGCAGCGAAGAAATGCAGTGGGACCTCGACTACCTGCTGCAACTGTGGACCGCCATCAAAGAAGCCTCGCTGGATCGCTCCGCGCCATTCCTGATCTACCAGGAAAGCAACGTGATCATCCGCGCCATCCGCGATTACCTGCGCCAGGACATCGGCGAAGTGCTGATCGACAGCGTTGAAGCCCAGGACGAAGCCCTGACCTTCATCCGCCAGGTAATGCCGCAGTACGCCAGCAAGATCAAGCTGTACGAAGACAGCGTGCCGCTGTTCAACCGTTTCCAGATCGAAAGCCAGATCGAGACCGCTTTCCAGCGCGTCGTCGAACTGCCGTCCGGCGGCTCCATCGTCATCGATCCGACCGAAGCCCTGGTGTCCATCGACATCAACTCGGCGCGCGCCACCAAAGGCAGCGACATCGAAGAAACCGCCCTGCAGACCAACCTTGAAGCCGCCGAAGAAATCGCCCGTCAGTTGCGCCTGCGCGACATCGGCGGCCTGATCGTCATCGACTTCATCGACATGACCCCGGCCAAGAACCAGCGCGCCGTGGAAGAGAAAGTCCGCGAGTGCCTGGAAGCTGACCGTGCCCGCGTGCAGATCGGTCGCATCTCGCGTTTCGGCCTGCTGGAAATGTCCCGTCAGCGCCTGCGTCCGTCGCTGGGCGAAAGCAGCGGCATCGTCTGCCCGCGCTGCAACGGCACCGGCATCATCCGTGATGTTGAATCGCTGTCGCTGGCGATCCTGCGCCTGATCGAAGAAGAAGCCCTGAAAGACCGCACCGCCGAAGTCCGCGCGCAAGTGCCGATCCCGGTGGCCGCGTTCCTGCTCAACGAAAAACGCAACTCGATCACCAAGATCGAACTGCGCACCCGTGCCCGTATCGTCATTTTGCCGAACGACCACCTCGAAACGCCGCACTTCGAAGTTCAGCGCCTGCGTGACGACAGCCCGGAAGCCGCGACCAACCAGTCCAGCTACGAAATCGCTGCTGCCGCTGCCGAAGTCGAAGAAGTCCAGCCTGCCGCTGCGACCCGTACCCTGGTTCGCCAGGAAGCCGCGGTCAAGACTGCACCGGCCCGCGCCAATGCTCCGGTTCCGACCGAAGCCGCCGCACCCGTCGCCGCTGCACCGGCTCCAGTTGCCGCGCCAGAACCAAGCCTGTTCAAAGGTCTGGTGAAGTCGCTGGTCAGCCTGTTTGCTACCAAAGAAGAGCCAGCCGCTCCGGTTGTGGTTGAAAAACCAGCCACCGAGCGTCCGGCCCGTAACGAAGAGCGTCGCAACGGTCGCCAGCAGAGCCGCAACCGTAACGGTCGCCGCGATGAAGAGCGCAAGCCGCGGGAAGAACGTGCCCCACGTGAAGAGCGTGCACCGCGCGAACCGCGTGAAGAGCGCGCACCTCGTGAAGCCCGTGAGCCGCGTGAAGCACGCACCGAAACGCCGGTGGCCCGCGAAGAACGCGCCCCTCGCGCTCCGCGTGAAGAACGTGCCCCACGTGCTCCGCGCGAAGATCGCAAGCCACGTGGCGAGCGTGAGGAGCGTGTACGCGAACTGCGCGAGCCGCTGGACGCCGCTCCAGCTGCCGCAGCCGTCGCTGTCACCGCTGAAGAGCGTCCAGCCCGTCAGCCACGTGAAGAGCGCGCACCGCGTCCGCCGCGTGAAGAACGTCAACCGCGTACCGAGCAGGCCACTGCTGCCGTCGCGGAAGAAGAAGTGAACAGTGTCAACGAAGAGCAACTGCCGGAAGACGGTTCGGACAACGCCGAAGGCGATCGCCCGCGTCGTCGCTCCCGCGGCCAGCGTCGTCGCAGCAACCGTCGTGAGCGTCAGCGTGATGCCAACGGCAACGTGATCGAAGGTTCGGACGAATCCGAATCCGGCGAAAACGCGGCCGAGCCAAGCACGGCTGATCTGGCCGCGGGTCTGGCAGTGACTGCCGCCGTTGCCGGCAGCGTGATCAGTGCTCCGGCCGAAGCTCAAGCCCACGAGCAAGCTGAACGGTCCACCGCCGCAGTTCAGGACACCGCTGCTGTAGAAGCGCCGGCTGTTGAAGCGACCACTCCGGTGGAAGCGATTGCCGCGCCGGAAGTCGAAGTTGCACCGGTTCGCGAAACTCAGCGTCACGCTGAAGTCGCTGCCGAACCGACCTTCGCTGCGCAGGAGCCAGCTGTGGTGGCCGAGCCGGTTGTTGAAACCGTCGCCGAGACCGTAACCGAGACCGTGCGTGAAGTTCGTGAAGTTCGTGAAGTTCGTGAAGAACAGACCGCGTTCAACTGGGTTACCGAACCAGCCGTGACCGAAGCCCCTGCCCCGGTGGCAGAAGCTGAAGTCCCGCAGGCCATGGTTTCCGAACCAGTGGTTGCTGCTGCCGAACCGGCTCAAGCGCCAGTCGCTGAAACGCCAGTGATTGAGACTCCGGTCGTCGAGGCACCTGCGGTAACCGAAGCGCCAGCTCCGGTGGTTGAAGCGCCGGCTCCGGTCAGCGCCCTGACGCCAAGCGGTCGCGCACCGAACGATCCACGTGAAGTGCGTCGTCGCAAGCGTGAAGAAGAGCGTCTGCAGAAGGAAGCCGAACTGGCGGCCGCTGCTGCTCCGGCTGCCGAACCAGTCGTTGCTGCTGAAGTGGTCGAGGCAGCTCCTGCCGCGGTCGCTGAAGAAGCATCGGTTGAAGCGGTGATTGCCGAAGCACCACGCTCCGTTCAGGACGCGGTCGAGCAACGCGAAGAAGCCGAGGAAAAAGAACACGAGCCTAAACCCCTCGTGTGATTCCCGAAGCCGATAAAAAAGCCCCGCCAGGTGAAAGCCTGGCGGGGCTTTTTTTATGCTTTTCAAAAAATCAAAAGATCGCAGCCTTCGGCAGCTCCTACATTAAACCGGTGTAGGAGCTGCCGCAGGCTGCGATCTTTTGATCTGGCTCTTATCTGAAAATGATCTGGTTGTTATGTGAAAATCAACGCATCAGGCACATCGATATCCCACAGCACCCCAGGATCCTCCACCGCCACTTCCACCACCCGTCCCTGCGCAAACAACGGCCGAGCACCACGATCACCCGTCAGCGCCTGCAATTGCGCGCCAAACGAACGACCAAATCCCACCGGGTGGCCGAACTCGCCATTCAGCACTGGCACGCTCACCGCGTCATCAGCCATCGCCGCGACCACCCGCTCGATACTCGACGGCAGGATAAACGGCATATCCCCCAGCACAATCAACCAGCCATCGGCCTCCGGACAAGCGGCGACGCCGGCGGCAATGCTGTCGCCCATACCGGTCGACTCGATGGACACCACGTCACAACCGTAGGCTTGGGCCATGCGCATCGCCTGTGGTCGCGCCTCGGTCGTGACCAGCACGCGAGTATCGAGGCTGACCGGCAAGTTCACCAGCACATGCTCGATCACCGAACGTACCGCGCCGTCACGCCCTGTGCAGTCAGCCAGCAATTTGTCTTTGTCTGGCCCTGCGATCTGGCGAAAGCGGTTGCCCTCGCCTGCCGCCAATACAATCACTGCGATGGATCGACTCATGCGCCCTCCAGTGGTTTTTTCTGCTTCAACTCCACGCCATTCTTGATCGCCACGATTTCCGCGAGCAGCGACAAGGCGATTTCAGCTGGCGAATGACTACCGATGTGCAAACCGATCGGACCGTGCAAGCGATCAATCGACGCTTGAGACAAGCCTAGCTGAGCCAGGTTTTCCCGGCGCTTCAGACTGTTGACCCGCGAACCGAGCGCGCCGACGTAGAACGCTGGCGAATCCAGCGCGGTGAGCAGGGCCATGTCGTCCAGCCGTGGATCGTGGGTCAAAGCGACGATCGCCGTGCGCTCGTCGGTCTGGATGTTCAACACCGCGTCATCCGGCATCCCCGGAACAAAACGGCCGTGCTGCTCTTCCCAACCATACACAAACTCGGTGCGCGGATCGCAGATCAGCACTTCGAAATCCAGCAGCCGCGCCATCTCTGCAACATAACGCGACAGCTGCCCAGCGCCGATCAACAACAGGCGCCAGCGCGGGCCGTAAATCGCTCGCAGAATCTTGCCGTCGAACACCAGCGAATCGGATTTGGTCGCGGACGCGAGTCGCACTTCGCCGGTGTCGATATTCAGCTCACGAGCAACAATTTGGTGGTCTTCACAGCGTTGCAGCAGTTCGGCGACCCACGTCGGATCGCCGACGCGCTCTTCGGTCAAGCGCAGCGTGCCACCACAGGGCAGGCCAAAACGCGCGGCCTCCTCGCGGGTCACGCCATAGGTAATCATCTGCACAGGCGGGCCATCAGCGGCGATGCGGCCATCGTGCAATCGGGCGATCAGGTCATCCTCGACACACCCGCCCGACACCGAACCGATGACTACGCCATCCTCGCGCAAGGCGAGCATGGCGCCGGGCGACCGCGGCGCGGTGCCCCAGGTCTGCACCACACTGAACAGCACCACCCGCTGCCCGGCGCGGCGCCATTCCAGCACGCTGCGCAAAACGTTGAGATCGACGCTATCCATTCACGCCTCCGTCTTCTGCCAGCCCTGCAACTGATAACGCACCGGCAGATCACGAATACGCTTGCCGGTGGCGGCGAAAATCGCGTTGCACAGCGCCGGCGCAATCGGCGGCACACCCGGCTCACCGACGCCGCCCAATGGTACGTCGCCCGGCGGAGTGACCAGATGCACCGCCACTTCCTTCGGTGCGAGCGACATGCGCGCGACTTCGTACATATGGAAGTTGTCCTGCTGAACCTTGCCGTCCTTGAAGCTGATTTCGCCCAGTACCGCGTTGCCCAGACCCATCACGCACGCGCCTTCGAACTGCGAACGGATGCGCTCAGGGTTGATCTGCGGCCCGCAGTCCACGGCGATGTCGGCCTTGTGCACGATCAGCGAACCGTCGTCCTTGACCTCGACTTCGATCACTGCCGCCACATAGGTGACGAAGCTGTAATGCACCGCCAGGCCCAGACCTCGACCCTTGGGCAGTTTGCGTCCCCAGCCGGCAGCTTTCGCGGCGGTTTCCAGCACTGTACGCATACGCCCGGTGTCGATCGGATAGCGCTCGGGCGATTCGCCGTAATTCCATTCTTCGCTCAAGGTGCGTGGGTCGATCTGCCGATCCGGGCCAAGCAGCTTGATCTGATACTTGAGCGGATCTTCGCCAGCATTGTGCGCCAACTCATCGACAAAACTCTGGATGGCGAAACCGTGGGGAATGTTCGACACCGAGCGATACCAGCCAACCCGCGTGTGCACCTTCGCCTCAGGGTTTTCCAGACGCACATTGGGAATCGCGTAGGCCATGTTGGTGAAGCCCATGCCCAGCTCGAACGCTGCCTCATGATTCATGTTCGGCGCGAACAACGCGGTGATGCTCGGTGCCACGGTGCGATGCAGCCAGCCGGACGGCATGCCGTTGTTGTCGACACTGGCCTTCAGATATTCAGCCGACACGGTATGGAAATACGAGTTGTGGATGTCGTCTTCCCGCGTCCACTGCACCCGCACAGCCTTGCCGGGAAACTCCTTGGCGAGAATCGCCGCCTCAACCACAAAATCCGGTTTCGACTTACGTCCGAACCCGCCGCCGAGCAACGTCACGTTGAACGTCACCTTCTCGAACGCCACGCCCAATCGTTCGGCAATGCGCTCCCGGGTGACCTGCGGCGCCTGACTGGGCGCCCAGGCTTCGCAAACGCCGTCCTTGAAACGGGCAATCGCGACCATCGGTTCCATCGGTGCCTGGGCCAGGTGCGGCAGGTAATACGACGCTTCGAGGGTGCTGGCGGCGCCGCTCAGGGCTTTGTCGATGTCACCGGTATTGCGCACGACTTTGCCAGGTGTCAGCGACGCGGCTTCGAGCTCCTTGCGATAGGCGATCGAGTCATAGCTGGCATTCGGGCCATCGTCCCATTCGATTTTCAACGCTTCACGGCCCTTGATCGCCGCCCAGGTATTGCTGGCGACCACCGCCACGCCACCCAATGGCTGAAACTCCGATGGCAACGGCCGGCCTTCGATCTGCAGCACTTTGAGCACGCCGGGGACTTTCAATGCCGCGCTGTCGTCGAGGCTTTTGACCTTGCCGCCATAGACCGCCGGGCGAGCAATGGTGGCGTAGAGCATGCCGTCGAAATGCACATCCGCACCGTAGATCGCGCGGCCATTGACGATGTCGACACCGTCGATGGCTTTGCTGCCTTCCTTGCCGATGTAGCGAAATTCCGACGGCTGCTTGAGGCGCAGACTGTCACGTGCCGGTACCGCCAACGCACTGGCGGCAGCGGCAAGCTCGCCATAGCCCAGCTCACGACCGGACGGTTTGTGGATGACTTTGTGCAGTTGCGCATGGCATTCGCCCACCGGCACTTTCCACTGCGCAGCGGCGGCCTGCTCGAGCATGGTTCGTGCCGCCGCGCCGCAACGGCGCATCGGCTCGTACCAGTGACGCATGCTGCGCGAGCCGTCGGTGTCCTGGTTGCCGAAGCGCACTTCGTCACCCGGCGCCTGCTGCACTTTGACCTGCGCCCAGTCGGCTTCCAGCTCATCGGCGACGACCATGCTCAGGCTGGTGCGGACGCCCTGGCCCATCTCCGAACGGTTGCACACCACGGTGACGCTGCCATCGGCGGCAATGCTCACGTAAACCTTGGGATCATCGATCCAGCCGTTGGGCATGCCGTCGGCGCCAAATTTTTTCGGTGCGTCTTCGGCCAGCGCATCGTGCCAGCCCCAGCTCGCGGCGAGGACCAGCGCGCTGGTAGCGCCAACGCCTTTGAGAAAGCCACGGCGGCTGAGATTGCTCAGGGCGAAATCATTCGGGACGCGGCTCATGCCTTCACCTCCTTGAGGTGACTGGAGGCTTGGCGAATCGCGGTTTTGATCCGGTTGTAGGTGCCGCAGCGGCAGATATTGCCGACCATGGCTTCTTCGATTTGCTCGTCGCTCGGGTTCGGATTGGTTTTCAACAACGCCGTGGCCGACATGATCTGCCCGCCCTGACAGAACCCGCACTGCGCCACAGCGCTATCGAGCCAGGCCTGCTGAACCACTTGCCCGACCGGGTCAGCGTGCAGATTGTCGATGGTGGTCACGTTCTGCCCGACGACCGAACCGATCGGGGTGATGCAACTGCGCGCCGGCAAGCCATCGATATGGATCGTACAAGCGCCACACAGGCCCATGCCGCAACCGAATTTGGTGCCGTTGTAACCGGCGACATCACGAATCGCCCATAACAGCGGCATGTCTTCAGTGACATCGAGGGAGTGGTCTTGACCGTTTAGCTTCAGGGTAATCATGGGCACGCCCGCATATTTTTAGTGGTTATGAGGTCATATCTGAGCTGCAAGCGGCAAGCTTCAAGCAGCAAGTGAAGGCGTGTCTGATTCGCTTGCACTTTGCAGTTTGGTTGGAGCAAATGGTTGGTATCGTTAGGTGGCTAAGTTAACCCAGCGTTAACAAAAAAGCCCTGCAGATACAGGGCTTTTTCAGCTGCAAGTTGCTAGCCACAAGCTGCAAGTAGAAGCGGCAGCTAGCTCATGACGCAGTGTAGCTTGCCGCTTGAAGCTTGAAACTTGCAGCTGCCTCAATACCGATTGGGCTCCATCTCCAGCTCAACATGAAAGCGCTCGGCAATGTCTTGCTGAATGCGTTGCGCCAGATCAAGCAATTGCAGGCCGGTGGCAGTGCCGTAATTGACCAGCACCAGTGCCTGCAATTTGTGCACACCCGCGTCGCCGTCACGAAAGCCCTTCCAGCCAGCGCGCTCGATCAGCCAGCCAGCGGCCAGTTTCATCTGCCCGTCCGGCTGCGCGTAGGCCACCAGATCCGGGTGCTGCGTTTTGATCCGGGTGACCACGGCGGCGGACACCAGCGGATTCTTGAAGAAGCTGCCGGCATTGCCGAGCACCGCCGGATCCGGCAGTTTCTCGCTGCGGATGCTGCAAATGGCGCGACTGACATCCGTCGGCGTCGGCTGCTCGATGCCCTGCTCGCTCAGGCGCTGACGCACCGGGCCGTATTCGAGATGCAGGTGGGCAGCCCGGTCGAGCTGGAAGCGCACCCGCAGAATCAGCCAGCGTCCCGGTTGCTGCTTGAACAGGCTGTCGCGGTAGCCGAAGTTGCAATCTTCCAGCGTGAAATCGCGCAGCTCGCCGCTCTCACGATCCAGCGCCGTGAGCCCGGCGAACACGTCCTTGATCTCGACGCCGTAAGCGCCGATGTTCTGCATCGGCGCAGCGCCGACCGTACCCGGGATCAGACTGAGGTTTTCCAGGCCGGAAAAACCGTGCGCCAATGTGTGCTGCACGAACGGATGCCATGGCTCGCCCGCCTCGGCCTCAATTACCACGCGACTGCCATCATCGCTGAGAACGCGAATGCCGCGGCTGGCCATACGCAACACCAGCGCATGAATATCAGCGGTCAGCAGCAAATTGCTGCCGCCGCCGATCACCAGCAAAGGCGTGTCATGCGCCGCAGCATATGCCAGCGCTTCGCGGACATCGTTGTCGCTGTGGGCTTCAGCGAACAATTGCGCGCGGACATCCACGCCAAAACTGTTGAACGGTTTCAGGGAAACCTGCGGTTGCACCTGCAAACTCATAACCGGCCCTTCACTTCGATCAACAGTTGGTCGCAGGCCGTTTCGATCAGATCCAGCACTTGTTCAAAGCCCTTGTCACCGTCGTAATACGGGTCCGGCACTTCATCGACCAGCCCGGCATAGCGACGCAGGAACAGATCCAGCTCAGCCTTGCCGGCGGACGGTTGCAGGGCCTTGAGGTTGCGCAGGTTGCTGCTGTCCATGGCGAGGATCAGGTCGTAGCTGGCGAAATCGGCGCGGCTGACCTGTTGCGCGCGCTGGGCCGACAAATCATAGCCGCGCACTTTCGCGGCGGCCTGGCTGCGTCTGTCCGGCGGATTGCCGACGTGCCAGTCACCGGTGCCGGCAGAGGCCACTTCGACCACATCCGCCAGCCCGGCTTCGCGCAATTTGTGACGCAGCACGCCTTCGGCCGTGGGCGAACGGCAGATGTTGCCCAAGCACACAAACAGAACGCGCATCAAGCCTCCAGCAGGCGACGAACGCGCTCGAGGTCTTCAACGGTATCGACGCCGGTCGGCGGCGCGATCAGCGCATCGGCCACATGTATCCGCACGCCGTGCCACAGCGCACGCAGTTGCTCGAGGGATTCGGTGTTTTCCAGCCAGCACGGCCCCCAGTTGACGAAGTCGTGCAGGAACCCGGCGCGGTAGGCATAAATGCCGATGTGACGACGATACGGCACGCCGTCCGGCAATTGCTCGCGGCTCTTGGCGAATGCATCGCGGGCCCACGGCAAGGTGGCGCGGCTGAACGTCAGCGCCAGACCATTGATGTCGCTGACGACCTTGACGACGTTCGGGTTGAACAGCGTCTCGACATCTTCGATCGGCTCAGCAAGAGTGGCCATGCGCGCTTCGGCGTGTGCAGCCAGATTGGCCGCGACCTGATCGATCACGCTCGGTGGGATCAACGGCTCATCGCCCTGCACATTGACCACGATCGCGTCGGGCGCAAGGCCGAGTTTGGCTGCGACTTCGGCCAGACGATCGGTCCCGGAGTTGTGATCCTCACGGGTCAGCACCACTTCGGCGCCAAAGCGTTCGCACGCCTCGACGATGCGCGCGTCATCTGTAGCAACCACCACGCGAGTGGCGCTGCTTTTGCTCGCCTGTTCCCAGACGTGCTGGATCATCGGCTTGCCGGCGATATCCAGCAACGGCTTGCCGGGCAAACGGGTCGAGGCGAAACGCGACGGAATGACTACGGTGAAGGCGGTGGTCATTTATCCAGACGCTCGTCAGTGGTCAGGGTGCGCGCTTCGCTTTCCAGCATCACCGGGATGCCATCGCGGATCGGGTATGCCAGGCCGGCGCCCTTGCTGATCAGTTCGGTCTTGTCGGCGCTGAGTTTGAGCGGGCCTTTGCAAATTGGGCACGCGAGGATGTCGAGCAATTTGGTGTCCATGAACATTCCCTGGAATCAAGAGTTAAGGCAAAAGACGATTGGGCAACAGGCGCATCAACTGTGTGTCAAACCAGGCCACGAAGGCCGGCGACGGCACGGCATCGACCGCCAGATACCACCAGTCGGCAGCGGCGAAGGCACGGCACTTCACCGCGTCCTTTTCGGTCATCACCAATGGCAATGACGGTTTGAAGTTCAACGCCTGCACGCTGTATTCGGCGTGGTCGGCGAACGGATGAGGAACTGCTCGCCAGTCTAGCGCTTCGAGGGTATTGAAGAAACGTTGCGGATTGCCGATGCCGGCGACGGCATGCACAGCCTGACCCGCGGCAAAGTGCTCGAGCGATTGGCGCTCGCCGCTGCGCAGATTGACCAGCGCCGTCGGTTGCAGACGGAAGGCGAAACCGTCGTCGCGATCTGCCACGGCGCCATTGAACAGCACGCCGTCGACACTTTGCAGACGTTCGATCGGCTCGCGCAGGGGCCCTGCCGGCAAACAGCGCTTATTGCCCAGGCCCCGCGCCGCGTCGATCAGCACCAGTTCCAGATCCCGCGCCAGCCGGTAATGCTGCATGCCATCGTCGGAAAGGATCAGATCCAGCGGCTCGCTGGCGATCAGCGCTTTGACGGCAGCGCTGCGATCGGGATCGATCATCAACGGCACGCCGCTGCGCTGGACGATCAGCAGCGGCTCGTCGCCGGCGATCTCGGCGCTGTGCCCGGCTTCAACTCGCCATGGCAGTTGCGGCGGTTTGGCGCCGTAGCCGCGACTGACCACGCCGACCCGCAAACCTCTGCGCTGGCAATGCTCGATCAGCCAAAGAATCATCGGCGTTTTACCGGTGCCGCCCACGGTGATATTGCCTACCACGATCAACGGCACCGGCGGCTGGTAGATCTCGCCCTGACCATCGAGAAAACGTCGACGTTTGTTGTTGACCACGCGGCGGTACAACAACTCCAGCGGCCGCAGCAGCATCAGCGCTGGATGCCCTTGATACCACGCGGCGAGCAAGCGATCGGACAGGCTCATCAGGATTTCGGCGCCGCCTCGACCGTGGTCATGCGCAGATGGCTGAAACCGAGCTTGCCGGCCGCATCCATGGCAGTGATCACCGATTGGTGCTGCGCCTTGCCATCGGCACTGATCGACAACGGCATACTGGTATCGCCGTTGGATTCTTTCTGCATGGCTTCCATCAGCGTCGGCAGATCATTCTTCGGCAGAATCTTGTTATTCACCGAAAACACGCCTTCAGCACTGATCGCGACGTCCAGCTGTTTGACTTGCTGGTCTTCGGCTGGCGAGCCGCTGACGGCTTCCGGCAGATCCACGCGCAATTGGGTTTCACGGGTAAACGTCGTAGTGACGACGAAAAACAGCAGCAAAATGAACACCACGTCGATCAGCGACGCGAGGTTGATGTCCACGGTTTCCCGGGGTTTGCGACGGAATTTCACGCTTTGCCCTCGGTCAGGTCGACATCACGGTCACCCTGCACCACTTCAACCAGTTTGATCGCCTCCTGCTCCATGCCCACCACCAGTTCATCAATGCGGCGCTGCAGGAAACGGTGGAAGAACACCGCTGGAATACCGACCATCAAGCCCGCCGCCGTGGTGATCAACGCTTTGGAAATACCGCCCGCCAGGACTGACGCATTGGTAGTCATGCCAGAGCCGGTGAAGGCGCTGAAAATATCGATCATGCCCAGCACAGTGCCGAGCAGACCCAGCAACGGCGCCATGGCAGCGATGGTGCCGAGGGCATTGATGTAGCGTTCGAGTTCATGAATGACCCGCGCGGCGGCCTCTTCGATGCACTCTTTCATGATCTCGCGACCATGCTTGGAATTCGCCAGGCCTGCCGCAAGAATTTCTCCCAACGGCGAATTGGCGCGCAGCTCCTTGAGCTTTTCCTTGTTGAGCTGTTTGTCCTTGATCCACACCCAGACCTGGCCCAGCAGATGCTCGGGGGTGACGCGGCTGGCGCGCAGGGTCCACAGGCGCTCGGCGACAATCGCCATGGCCGCGATGGAACTCAGAATGATCGGCAACATCATCCAGCCGCCGGATTTGACCAATTCCCACACAGTGACAGTCCCTTCGAAAAAGTGCGCCACTTTACCATACAGGGTCACGATTACGTCCCGGCGCCCCGACGACCGTGACGTGGCATTCATGCTGGCACCGATCAGCGGGCAGGCGCAGGCGGATCGCGCCAGAAGCGCCGCTGTTGACGCATCATAACGGGCGGGCTGAAGGTGCCCAGTTGCAGATGAATGGCGCCGTGTTCAGCGCTGTCGTAAATCCGCAGGCGTTGCTTGCGGTAACGGGCAAGAACCGTTGGGTGCGGATGGCCAAACGAATTGCCATGGCCACGGGAGATGAGCACGCTTTCTGGTTGCAAAACCTTGAGCAAGGCCATCGACGAAGAACTTCGGCTGCCGTGGTGCGGCGATTGCAGCCAATGCGTCGGCACTGCCAGGGGACTGTCGAGCAGGACACGTTCGGCATGGGTGTCGATGTCACCGGTCAGCAGCAACCGCTCGCCATTCGCTTCGATCTGCAAGACGCAGGAACGCTGATTGCTGTCATCGGCGTCTGACCATTGCCAGAGTTGGAATCGCACGCCATCCCATTGCCATTGCTGGCCGCTTTCGCAGGCTTGCGCGTTCAATTCAGCGGGCAGACCCGGCGGATCGCCGCTGATTGTTCTGGCGACTTTCAGGCCGCGCGCAATGCTCAGCGCACCGCCAGCGTGATCGGCATCGGCGTAACTGAGCAGCAGCAGATCGAGATTCTCCACGCCGAGTTTGCGCAGGGCCGGCAGCACCACCCGCGCACCGAGATCGAATTCGCCGAAACGCGGACCGGCGTCGTAGAGCAGCGTGTGGTGGCGGGTTCTGACCAGAATCGCCAAGCCCTGCCCGACATCCAGTTGCCAGACATCCGCCAGCCCTTCATTCAATCGCTCTCGCGGTGGCACCACCAGGATCAACAGCAACGGCCAGCCCAGCGCTCGCATCGGCACACCGCGCGGCAGTAGCAACAGCACCGCACCGAAACTGCCCAGCGCCCAGACCCAAGCGGATATCGACGGCGCCGTCCATGCCGGCCATTGCCCGGCAATCAGCGCCAGAACGCGGAACAACCAGTCGACCAAACCGCCGGCCAGCCACAACAGACCTTCGCCGACATAGGGCACCGGCAGCAATAGGGTGCCGAGCAACGCTGGCGGCAGCACCACGAGACTGACCCAAGGCACCGCCAGCAGATTCGCCAGTGGTCCGCTGAGGCTGATTGGCAGGTTCAACGCCAGCAGCACCGGGCATAGACCGATAGCGATCAACCACTGCGCGCGCGTCCAGGTTTGCCACCAGCGCCACGCCCCCAAACGACCGCCAAAAGTGAAGATCAGCACCGCCACCGCTGCAAACGACAACCACAGGCCAGGACGCAAACTGGCGAGTGGATCGAACAACAACACGCCATTGAACGCCAGCAGCAGCGGCCACCACGCACCCAGATGACGAAAGCGCAGACGCCACAGCAACACCAGCCCGACCATCACACAGGCGCGCTGCACCGGCACATCGAAACCCGCGAGCAAGCCGTAGCCGAGCGCTGCCGCGAATGCCATTCCACAGGCCCACGGCAACCACGGCCAACGCAACGGCCACAGTCCGTAACGCGCGAGCCCGGCCACCAAGCCATACATCAGCGCCGCCAGCAATCCGATGTGCTGGCCGGATATCACCAGTAAATGCACGGTGCCGGTGTCCTGCAGAATCTGCCAATCGTCGCGACTAAGTCCTGAGCCGTCGCCCAGCACCAGTGCAGCCAACGCCCCTGCCCGGCCTTGCGCGTCGGTTGCCAACAGGCGCTGGCGAATGCTGTCACGCCAGGCGCCGCGCGCTGGGCTCAGGCGCTGACCATCCTTGATCGTGCCCGTCGCCCCGATGCGTTGCGCCAACAACCATGCCTCGTAATCGAAAGCGTCCGGGTTGAGCAAACCTGCCGGTCGCTTGAGCTTGACTGCCAGTCGCCAGCGCTCGCCGCTACTGACCGGTGGTCCGCCGTACCAGGCCAGACGCATCAGCGTCGGCATTTCCTGCTGACGCGAGCGCGCATCGGCGAATTCGAAACGCACTACCCCGCCAGCGTTTTGCGGCAAGCCGACGACGCGCCCCTCGAGCCAACGGGTCTCGCCATCAAGCGAAGGCGCCAATCGATCATTCAGCGCCCACTGCGCGTTGATACACGCCCAACCGAAACCCAACAGCAGCAATGCCAACCGATACCTGCGCAACGCCAGCAGGGCCAAACCCGCCAGCGGCAACAACATCATCAACCCGACCGGCGGCAATGCCGGTAAAAACATCGGGGCCAGCAGACCGGCTGCCAGCGCCATCATCCCTGTGCGCATAAGCCCGTCCTTGAGAGTCCCGCACTTAGGCATAGCCGGTGTCGGGCACGTCCGTCGTCAACAATTGTCACAAAGTCTGAATGGGCGGTTCATGGAATCCAGACATACTTGCCGCCTTAACCGACCGAGAAGCCTTATGCCCCGGCGCTTATTCAAACGTTACATGCCCGACCCGACGAGCATCAGGGAACACAAATCCTTACGCTTTCTCGGCAAGTTGCTGCATGACCCGAACCTGTGGCACCTCAATCGCCATTCCGTCGCGCGGGGGATGGCGGTCGGTCTGTTTGCCGCTTTTCTGCCGATTCCGGCACAGATGCTGGTCGCCGCAGCGCTCGCGGTGACTGTGCGCGGGAACATGCCGATCGCCGTCAGCCTGGTCTGGCTGACCAATCCGATTACCATGCCGGCGGTATTTTTCTGCACGTATCAGGCCGGCGCGTTCTTGATGGACGTGCCAGCCAGGCATCTGCCCGATGAACTGACCTGGGAGTGGATCAGCGGCGAGTTGTCGACGTTATGGCAGCCGTTTTTGCTGGGTTCGGTGGTGGTCGGACTGGTGCTCGGTGCCCTCGCCTATTGCGTGGTGATGCTCTACTGGCGCTGGTGGGTGGCGCGGCAATGGCGCCGGCGCAAGAAAAGCCGGCAGAAGTGAATGCAAAACGGCCTCCGCGATGGGAGGCCGTTTTGTTTTGCGGATCCAGATATCCAGTGTAGGAGCTGCGGCACGCTGCGATCCTTTGATCTGGTTTACAAGAGCATAAAGATCGCAGCCTTCGGCAGCTCCTACATTGGGTCATCAAACCGATTCGGTGTGAATCAGGTACGCATCCCGCGCCCACTCACCAGCAACCGTGCACAACCGAGATACAGCACCACGGTCGCCACCAGCATGAAGGTAATGGCAATGCCGATGCGGATATCCGAGACGCCGAGGATGCCGTAACGGAAAGCATTGACCATGTGCAGCACCGGGTTGGCCAGTGACACCGTCTGCCAGAACGGCGGCAGCAATGTGATCGAGTAGAACACGCCACCCAGATAGGTCAGCGGGGTCAGCACGAACGTCGGAATGATCGAAATATCATCGAAGTTGCGCGCAAATACCGCGTTGATGAAGCCCAGCAGCGAAAAGATCGTTGCGGTCAATACAACCACGAGAACGGTCACACCGAGGTGATGCACCTGCAAATGGGTGAAGAACAGCGACAGCATCGTCACGATCACGCCCACCATCAGCCCGCGCAACACGCCGCCTACGGTGTAGCCAATCAGAATCGTATGCGGCGACACCGGCGACACCATCAACTCCTCAATGGAGCGCTGGAACTTGCTGCCGAAGAAACTCGAGACCACGTTGCCGTACGAGTTGGTGATCACCGACATCATGATCAGCCCCGGTACGATGTACTCCATGTAGGTGAAGCCACCCATGTCGCCGATCTGCCGACCGATCAGGTTGCCGAAGATCACGAAGTACAGAACCATGGTGATCGCCGGCGGCAGCAGGGTCTGCGGCCAGATCCGCGTAAAACGTCTGACTTCGCGGTAAACGATGGTCTGAAGAGCCACCAGATTGGGGCGCAATTCGGAACTCATACCGCCACCTTCGACAGATTTTTCTCCACCAGAGACACGAACAACTCCTCAAGGCGATTGGTTTTATTACGCAGGCTCAACACTTCGATATTTTGCAACGCCAACTGCCCGAACAGCGCCGTGATGCCCATCGACTTGTCGACCTGCACCTCCAGCGTGTGCGCATCCACCAATCGGCACGGATAACCGAGCAACTGTGGCGCGGCGGGCAGATCACCCTTGAGATCGAGCAGGAAAGTTTCGACATGCAGCTGACTGAGCAACTGACGCATGCTGGTATTTTCGACGATGGTGCCGTGATCGATGATGCCGATGTTGCGGCACAACTGCTCAGCCTCTTCCAGATAATGCGTGGTGAGGATGATGGTGATGCCTTTCTGGTTCAGCTCGGTGAGGAACGTCCACATCGAACGGCGCAGCTCGATGTCGACGCCTGCGGTCGGCTCATCGAGGATCAGCAGACGCGGTTCGTGCACCAGAGCGCGAGCGATCATCAGGCGACGTTTCATGCCACCCGACAGCGACCGCGACGGCACATCGCGCTTGTCCCACAGGCCCAGTTGCGTCAGGTACTGCTCGGCGCGTTCCTTGGCGACTTTCGCCGGAATGCCGTAGTAACCGGCCTGGGTCACGACGATATCGAAGGTCTTTTCAAACTGGTTGAAATTGAATTCCTGAGGCACCACGCCAATCGAGCGCTTGAGCGCGGCGGGATTCTTGTCCAGGTCATGACCGAAAATATTTACCGTGCCGCTGGTCTTGTTTACCAGGGTGGACAGAATGCCGATGGTCGTGGATTTGCCGGCACCGTTGGGGCCGAGCAAGGCGAAAAAATCACCTTCGGCGACGTCCAGATCGATACCACTCAAGGCCTGGAACCCGTTGCCGTAGGTTTTGGTTAGCTGCCGGATGGACAGAGCGGAACTCATATCTGATTTACGCACCATGAAGGAAGGAAATGAATAAATGGGGGCGGACGGCGCAAGAAACAACCGCAACACATGGCGCAATGTTGCTTGCCGCCGCCGCACAAGTACAGTCAAGTGTGTCGATAGTAATTATCAAGTCAACGCGGTCATGACGGCTTTCTGATAGGCCGGGCGCTGCTTCAGACGCTCATACCAAGCTTGGAGATGCGGCTGCGGTGCGCGTGCGATCGGCATCTCGTACCAGGCATAGATGAAACAGCCGAGTGGAATATCGCCCATCCCGATGTCGTCCCCGGAAAGATACGGCTGGGTGGCCAAAGCGTCATTGGCCATGCTCAGCAGCTCGCTGCATTCCTCGATCGCGGCGTTGATCGCAACCCAGTCCTGCTCGTGCGCCGGCGTACGAACGACACCCCAGAACACGGTGCGAAAAGGCCCGGCAAAACTCGACGTGGTCCAGTCCATCCATTTGTCAGCGATGGCGCGGGCTCGCGGATCCGCCGGATACCAAGCGCTGTCCGGCGCATGTTTGCCCAGCAGATAGCGAACGATGGCATTGGATTCCCACAGCACGAAACCGTCGTCTTCTATCACCGGAACCCGCCCGTTCGGGTTCATCGCACGATACTCCGGTGTGTCGACCACACCGAACGCGCCTCCGGCATCAATCGCCTCGTAAGCCAGACCAAGTTCCTCGGCGGCCCACAATGGCTTCCTGACATTCGATGAGTTTTTCCGTCCCCAGATCTTCAGCATGACCGCCTCTTTTCATTTGAGTGGGCAGGCAGCATACGCCGGATCAGCCGCGGCTCACATCGCTGTGCATATCCCCGAGCAACGGTGGCTGCTGATCAGTGAACAGATGCGGATAGCACTTTTCCAGGTGGCCGAAAAAAAACGCCTCCGGCACGTCGGCGAATTGACCGTGATCGATCAGGTATTCCATCAGCGGCGCGCCGGCGCGGTTGAAGGGGTGAAACACACTGTCATGGATGCCGTCGAATTCCAGCGGCGCGACGTTGAACAACTCGCACAATTGCTGGTTGAACGCGGGCGTCGCCTTGACCCAACGGTCATTGAGGAAAAACTCGGTATAGCCGTGCATGGCGAACATGTCGCTTTTCAATAATTCGAGCAGACGCGGGGTCGACAGGTGATTCTTCACGTCGGCCAGGCCAATGCGCGCGGCGATTCCGCAATGCCGCGCACAAGCGGCGAGCAACGTCGCTTTGGGCACGCAATAGCTCTCGCCCGCCGCCAACGCATGGCTGCCGCGCAACGTCTGCGGGTCACGGCTGAAGGTATAGGGGTTGTAGCGCACGGCCTCGCGCACGGCGTAATAAAGACTGATCGCCTGAGCGCGCGGGTCGCGACTGGCGCCCCGGTGCCGTTCGGCGAACTCCACCACTGCGGGGTGGTCACTATCGATGAAGCGGCCGGGCCTCAGATACTCGTGCATGACGACAATCTCCTGAATGAGCCTGGAGTCTAGCGACAGCTCAAGCACAGAGATAACGGCATTTCGGCCAAACTTGGACGCAAAGATGCGGACTAACCGAACGTTTTCCTACACTTGTTGCCCACCGAACCTACGAAAACCATCCGGGCTTTCCCACGATTTCAATCACCTTGGTCTGACCACCCGGTTTTACAGATGCCGTCTAAGCTCTGGAGGGTCGATTTGCCTTGGTTCACGGAGGACTGAATATGCTGTTGTTGTGGATACTGGTGTTGATTGTCGGCGTGGCGTATCTCGCGCACCGGCGTGTTTCTCCGCTGCCCGCATTGGGCATCGTTGCGGTCTATTTACTGGCAATGGGTATTTTCAGTCACGCACCGGGCTGGCTGTTGCTGGCGTTCTGGGTCGTATTGGCAGCCGTCGCTGCACCGTTGCTGCTGCCCGACCTGCGCCGCAAACATTTCACCGCGCCGCTGTTCAACTGGTTCCAGAAAACCCTGCCGCCGATGTCGCAGACCGAGCGCGACGCGATCGATGCCGGCACAGTGTGGTGGGACGGCGAGCTGTTCAGCGGCCGTCCGGACTGGGACAAACTGCTGGCTTATCCCAAGGTGCAATTGAGCGAAGAAGAACAGGCGTTCATTGACGGGCCGACCGAAGAACTCTGCGCGATGGTCACTGACTGGCAGATCGGCCAGTCGATGGATCTGCCGCCCGAAGCCTGGACACACATCAAGGAACATGGCTTTTTTGCCCTGATCATTCCAAAAGAGTTCGGCGGTAAAGGTTTCTCGGCCTATGCCCACTCCCAAGTGGCCATGAAACTCGCAACCCGCAGCGGCGACCTCGCCTCCACCGTGATGGTGCCCAACTCCCTCGGCCCCGCCGAACTGTTGCTGCATTACGGCACCGACGAACAACGCAATCACTACCTGCCACGTCTGGCGCGCGGTGAAGACATTCCGTGCTTCGCACTGACCGGCCCGCTTGCCGGCTCGGACGCCGGGGCAATGCCCGACACCGGGATCATCTGCAAAGGCGATTGGAACGGTGAGGAAGTCATCGGCCTGCGCCTGAACTGGGAAAAGCGCTACATCACTCTCGGCCCGGTCGCCACCCTTCTCGGCCTGGCGTTCAAGGCTTACGACCCGGATCACCTGCTCGGTGACAAGGACGACCTCGGCATCAGCCTGGCGCTGATCCCGACCGATACCGCAGGCGTCGAAATCGGCCGCCGTCACTTGCCGCTGGGCGCTGCATTCATGAACGGGCCGAACTCGGGCAAGGACGTGTTCATCCCGCTGGACTACCTCATCGGTGGTCAGGAGATGCTCGGCAAAGGCTGGATGATGCTGATGAACTGCCTGTCGGTCGGGCGTTCGATCTCGCTGCCGGCAGTCGGTACCGGTGCGGCCAAGTTCACCAGTCTGGTCACCGGCCAGTACGCGCAGATTCGCGAACAATTCAATGTGCCGCTGTCCGCGTTCGAAGGCATTCAGGAAGCCATGGCGCGCATCGGCGGCAACGCGTGGATGATGGACGCGGCGCGGATGCTCACTGCCAACGCGGTGGATCTGGGCGAAAAACCTTCCGTGCTGTCGGCGATCCTCAAATACCACCTGACTGAACGCGGTCGCGAATGCATCAGCCACGCGATGGATGTGCACGGCGGCAAAGCCATCATCATGGGGCCGAACAATTACCTCGGTCGCAGTTGGAACGGGGCACCAATCTTCATCACCGTGGAAGGCGCGAACATTCTTTCGCGCAACTTGATGATCTTTGGCCAAGGCGCGATTCGCTGTCATCCGTTCGTGCTCAAAGAGATGGCGCTGGCCGGTCGCGAGGACAAGGATCAGGCACTCAAGGAATTCGATGGCCTGCTGCTCAAGCACATCGGTTTTGCCGTGAGCAATGCCGCCAGCACGCTGGTGTTGAACCTGGGCCTGGGCCACTTCGAGCACGCGCCGGGCGACAAGATCAGTCAGGGTTACTTCCGTGCCCTCAACCGTCAGGCTGCGGCATTCGCCATGCTCGCCGACTTCAGCATGATGCTGCTCGGCGGCGAGCTGAAACGCCGCGAACGGTTGTCTGCTCGCCTGGGCGATGTGTTGAGCAACTTGTATCTGGCGTCCGCAGCGCTCAAGCGCTATCACGACCTCGACTCGCCGGGCTACATGGAACCGCTGTTTCGCTGGGCGATGGAAGAAAGCCTTGGTCAGTCGGAACGGGCACTGGATGAGCTGCTCAGCAACTTCCCCAACAAAGTATTCGGCTGCGTGCTACGCGTGATCGTCTTCCCGTTCGGTCGACGTCACAAAGGCCCGTCGGACAAACTCGGCGCCGAGGTGGCTGGCGTAATCGGTCGGGCCAAGGGCGATCCAGCGCTGGAAGAACTCCTCGCCGGCTGCTATCGCCCGCAATCGGCGGACGATGCCGTGGGCGCGCTGCAACACGCCAGCGACCTGCTGCACGCCGCGCAGCCGCTGCACAAAAAACTGCACACGTCGCTGAAAAGCGGTCAGGTCAAACCGGTGGCCGGTGAACACGCGATTGATGCTGCGCTGGAAGCCGGCGTGCTGCAACCGGTGGAAGCGCAGAGCCTTCGCGATGCCGAAGCCGCACGCCGCAAGGTGATCGATGTCGATGATTTCGACAAAGACGAGCTGGCACTGGCCGAGGGGAAAGTCCGCTGATCCTCACTGCCGTATAGCTGTTTATTTATGAAAAACGGGCGCGGGAGCTTTATACTCCCGCGCCCGTTTTGCTCTTGAGGACTTAATCTCGTGTCCAATGTCGTTGCCGATCATCTTGTGTTGCTCGACCACCTGCGCAGTATCCTGGTCGCCGTAGGTGAGGCGGAACAAGTGCCCGAAGAAAGTCATGCCCTGTTCCTCGAGCGCTTCGACGAACTGCTGGCGTCCTTGCCGATCGATCCGATCGAAAGCCAATATCTGGGCCAGGACATCCTGACCCAAGTAATCAGCCGTTACCCGCAAATTGCCCACTTGATCCCGCGGGATCTGCTGTGGTTCTTCGCCGGCGACTGCCTGCATTACCTGTCCGATGAAGAAATCGACTTGTATCAGGCACTGGAAGAACGTCGTTACGAAGCTGAACAGAATGACGAACCGTTCGACTGGAATCAGGAAAAGCAGTTGCTGGCGATGTCTGCTCAGGACAGCAAGCACTGATTTAACATCAAAAGATCGCAGCCTTCGGCAGCTCCTACAGTGGAATTACCCAATCCCCTCCAGGAGCTGCCGCAGGCTGCGATCTTTTGCTTTGCGCTACAACAACCCCTCGCTATCAGGCAACTCATACGCCATCGCGGTGTTACTCGCATCACCCACCTTCCCCGGCTTGCTCAGGGTCGGCTCTTTCTCCAGGCACTCCACCAGAAAGTCGATAAGCACCCGCAACTTTGGAGGCAGATACCGCGTGGGCGAATGCAGCAACCACAGTCCACCGTGGTAAGACGCCAAGAACGTCCAGTCGGGCAACACCTGCACCACCAACTTCTGCTCCAACGCATAACGTGCAGTGAAGTACGGCAGGCTGCCAATGCCGATGTGCTGCAACACCGCGCCCAGTCGCACGCCGGTGTGATTGGCGGCATAGCGACCACGCACCCCAACCGTCACCGCTTTGCTGCCCTTCTTGAATTTCCAGCGCGCATCGCTCGGGTTTTCGCCCAGGTAAATACAGCTGTGATTGAGCAGGTCATGCGGATGTGTGGGTGTGCCGTGCTCGGCGAGGTATTGCGGCGTGGCGCAGAGCATATGGTCGATGGTCAGTAATTGACGTCCGACCAAACCGGCAGGAGGCCGATCGGTGATACGAATGGCCAGATCAACATGATCATCGATCAAGTCGACCTGCCGATCCTCCAGCAATAACTCGACATCGACCTTGGGATAGCGCCGCAGAAATTTCGGCATGTGCGGATGAATCACAAAGCGCCCCACCGCTTTCGGAACGCTGATGCGCACCAGCCCTTCCGCTTCGTGAGTGAACTGGCCGCTGATTTCCATCACTGACTTGGCCGCGCTGACCATCTCCTGACAGCGCTTGAACACTTCTTCGCCGCCATCGCTCAGGCGCAGTTTGCGCGTGGTGCGCTGCAACAACCGCGTGGCCAACGCTTTCTCCAGCCGCGAGATGCTGCGACTGACCGCCGAGGGCGAAGAGCCCAGTTGGCGAGCCGCTTCAGAGAAGCTGCCGGTCTCCACGACCTTGACGAAGATCGCCATTTCACCGAGCAGCGGGAGCGGCAGATTGATGCTCACAGCGCACAAGTCCTTTGATGTCTGGATGGATTATCACGTTATTGCACGATTCATATAATAAAAACAGAACTTTAAATAAGGTCTGAAACATGACGCTTCGCCTGTTTTTCCACAGTGATGACCTCAAGGCCAACGTGGAAGTCCTCGACTGCACACCCCACGAAAACGAATTTGCCGTGGTACTTCGCGCCACTCTGTTTCACCCGCAGGGTGGTGGTCAGCCTTGCGATACCGGCTGGATCGGCGAAAGCCAAGTGCAGCGCGTGGTGCAGGAGCCAGAGCGCATCGTGCATTTTGTCGACCGACTCGTACCGCTTGGCATGGCTTGTATCCGCGTCGACGAAGATCGCCGCCGCTTCAACACACGCATGCATTCGGCCGGGCACCTGATCGGGCATTTCGTTCAAGCCATGGGCTGGACACCGATCAAGGCGCATCACTGGCCGGACGAAGGCCGAGTGCAATTCAAGCCGAGCGATGTCGCGCAGGAGGTCGATGCCGAGACCGTTCAATACGGCGTCGGCCAGTGGATCGAACACGATCTGCCACGTCTCACCTCGCTGAGCGAAGGCGCGCGGGAAATCAGTTTCGGCGAGCTGCCAGCCTACGGCTGCGGCGGCACCCATGTACGTAGCCTGAAGGATCTGGGCACAGTCACGATCGCGCCCCTCTCGCAGAAGAAGGGCACGCTGTCCGTCCACTACAGCGTGGATTGAGCATTTCGGGCGCTGCCGCCACGCAGCGCCCGACGCCGTGGAACCGCACTCGCCGGTTCCGTTGACTATCGATAGATGGACCTAAAATAAAATGATGCTAGACGTCGAGCGTCTCGATGAGACGTGCTTAAAAAAACTGGCCAACGAAGAAGTCCTCGCCATCCGCGTCAAAGGCTTTTTGCCCGCGCCGTTGGCGATCGAAATTGGCGACAAGATCCTCGCCCCGGGCTATGAGGGCTACATCAACGCGCCGAGTATCGGCCGAATCGGCATGGCGTTTTACGAGGCGGAAAATCAGCCGATGTTGATCGAAGACTACTTCGAACTCGCCACCCGCAATATCGCCGAACTACGCCATCGCTGCGCGCCCTACTCGTCGCCGGTCGACACCCTGCGCTGCATGCTTGATGAATCCTGGCCGGCCGGCGCGCATCTGGAAAATCTCTACGGGCGCAAAATGTACGTCGGCCTGTCACGGGTGGTGAAGCCAGGTGTGTGCTTTCTTGCCCACCACGACATTTTCGCCAAGGACGCCCCGGACAGTTTTCAGGCGCGCAGCCTCGATGCGCAGTTCGCCTGCAACGTATACCTGAACATGCCCACCGAGGGCGGTGCATTACAGATGTGGGACGACGACATTACCCCGGATCAGTTCGACGAGATGCGCGGCGACAGTTACGGCATCGACCCGGCGCTGTTAGGCCACCCAGCCCTTGAAGTGCGTCCCGAACCCGGCGACTTCATCATGTTCAATTCGCGCTGCATGCACTCGGTGACTCCGGGCGTGGCCGATCCGCGTTTGAGTCTTTCGTTCTTTGTCGGCTATCGCGGCAATGCTTCACCCCTGACCTTCTGGAGCTGAGATGTATTCCACTTACCTGGGCGAGTTTCTCGCATTGGCGACCATTCACTTTCTCGCCGTGGTTGCACCCGGCCCGGACTTCGCTGTGACCATCCGGCAAAGCGTGCGCTTCGGTCGTCTCGTTGGCATCTGTACCGCGCTGGGCATCGGCGCGGGAATCTCCGTGCACGTTTTTTACACCCTGCTCGGCGTCGGCGCGCTGATGCACACCACGCCATGGCTGCTCACCTTGGCCAAGGTCATCGGCGGTGCTTACATTCTGTATCTGGGTATGAGCCTGATCCGCAGCAAACCGAAATCAACCCTCGAAGGCGAAAAACCGGCGGATGACGCGCCAGCGCAACAGTCGCCATTCAAGGCGTTCAGTACCGGTTTCCTGACCAATGCCACCAACCCCAAGGCAACGCTGTTCTTCCTGGCGATTTTCACCACGATCATCAGCGCCAGCACGCCCCTGCAGATTCAGGCGTTTTACGGTTTGTGGATGTGCATGGTCAACGCCTTGTGGTTCGTGATCGTCGCGCTGTTTTTCTCCAGCCATAAAGTGCGCGTGCTGTTTATGCGTCTGGGCCATTGGTTCGAACGCAGCATGGGGGTGATCCTGATCCTGTTTGCCGGGCGTTTGATGCTGTCGATGTAACTATCCTCGAAATCAAAGCCCGCCGACCCTCGGCGGGCTTGTGATTCCCGCAATGCGTCACGCGATGCGAAATTGGTCGAACTGCCACTGATCAACTGCTTCAGGCTCGCCACGCAGCAAATGCGTTGGATGGTCGGTGGGACGCCAATCGGTCTGGATGCCTGTAAGCGTCCCAAGATAGGGTCTGGCCAGTTGCAGGACCTCTTCGTGATCCATTTGCTCGGCCTCGACAATGCCTTCGTCAGGATGCCGAATCGCCCAGATGATGCCGGCCAGAACACCGGCAACGACTTGCAGGCTCGTCGCTGTATTGAAAGGTGCCACGGCCCGTGCTTCATCCACGCTCAATAGCGATCCGTACCAGTACGCATTTTGCGCATGCCCCATCAGCAACACACCCAGTGCATCGACGCCGCCCCGAGCGACCTCTTCACACATGATTCGTTGTTTGTTCTGCGGTTGCCAACCTTGCCCGATCAACTCATTGATCGACAGCAAAGCATCGTCGCAAGGGTGGTAGGCATAGTGCACCGTCGGGCGATAAATGAGCTTGCCCGCCTTTTTCACCGTCAGGAAGTCTGCTGTTGAAACGGTTTCGTGATGGGTGATCAGCAAGCCCAGACAGGCCCCGCCTTCGGGCGTCCAGGTTTTGACTTGTACGCTTGCACCTGGACGATCGAGATAAATGGCGTTACCTGATCCAAACAGATGCCGCTTGGCATCAACCGGCCATGTTTTTCTCGTGAGTGCCAAGTGAAAGCTCGGCAGCCTGGCGCCCCTCACTCAAAAAACCATCGACTGACCAGGTATTGACGAACTCATCCGGCTTTTTGATGCGTTGCGAGCACTGAGTATCCCTTTCAGCGACATGGATGACCTTCACATCCATCTGCATGGCAAGGGCTGCCCAATCCACACCTGCCCGCGTTTTGGGCACGGGCGTTTTCAGCTGTTTCGCCAAAGAGATCAATGCTTCCTTCAAAAGATGGGAGATCAAACCTGGATTGGCGCCATGAGCAATCACCGCCGTGGGGGGTTCGTCCAGCAACTCACGCAAGCGCAGCATTTGGTGACGCATTGCATAGTTTGTACGCTGGGACAAAGACAGTGCCGGGTCGTCATATCCGCCTTCCCAAGGCTCTACACAAGTGTCGAGATACAAGACTCCTGAAGCAGCGCAGTGCTTTACCAGATCGATCGAGCTGACATTCACCGACAGATTGACCAGAAAATCCCCGGCTTCCAACAGCTCATCAAGGATCTGCTTATAGTTTTGCTGCGTCAGGCCGCGCTGCACCCAAGTGATTCCCTGCGCTTCGAACCACTGTCTGCCCTCAAGCACCGGCGCTATTACGACAATCCTGTTGACGCTGATCTCGTGCTGTTTAATGAGTAATGGCAGTACCGCTTTCGTTATAGAGCCAAATCCGACGAACACGAACTTTCCAGTAAAGCGAAATTGACGGTCCATTGCCTGTCTCCCACGCATGCTTGCATTCGGCGATAGATCGCCCCGCTCCGGGGCTCAAAATCTGTATGCGCCCTCCATAAACAGCTGTCTACTGTCAACATTGACAGGTAGCGCCCGGGAGCTTTCTCACTTCATTGGAGACAGTCCCACGATTAGTTTTCATTTCTGCGCCTCTTTTAAGTTTCTGTGCGACAGATCCCGTTTGGCGTCTCCCACGGCAGACGCTTGCGGTGTTAGTTTGCAAAATGTTTCTGACGCATCCGACAGGAACGCTCTCATCAATTGTCTGCAAGGAATGCCTGCGTAATGGACTTTTCCCTCAAGCAACTGGCCGCCGCTACCCTGATGCTGGCCAGCCTCGCCTCTTTCACCACCGCCGCTCAAGCCAACCTCACCCCGGAGCAGAGCGCGGTTATTCTGAAATCCTTCGACGCCAAAACCGTCACTGATTTTCGCGAGTTTCTCGGTAGCCTGGCCCAAAGCGACATCGCCAAAAGCGAGAACCTCGGCCCGGCCATCAGTGCTTTCCTCGACAACAAAACCCTGAGCGCTGAACAGCAAAACGAGATCCATCGTCTGCTGGGCATTTACAGCCGTGTGAAGTACGGCAAAGCCGCGCTGGAAACTTTGCGTGAACTGGTCGAGATTCCGACCTTCCAGAAGGAAGGTGTGGCACAGCACGACAACCCGGAATTCATCAAGATCGCCGCCAAGATCAAAAGCCTGGCTGAGTCTTTCAACCTGAATTTCCGCAACATTGATAACCGCGTCTACGAAATTTCCCTCGAAGGCCAAGGCGAGGAAGTCGTCGGTATTCACGCCCACGCTGACGTGGTGCCGGTCACGCCGGAAAACTGGGTGCTCAAGGACGGCACCAAGCTGGATCCCTTCAAGGTCACTCTGATCGGCGACCGCATGTATGGCCGCGGCACCGAGGATGACAAGAACGGCATCGTCGTCGCGATGTACGCCATGAAGGTGATCAAGGAAGAGAAGCTGCCGCTGGCGCGCAACTTCAAATTGCTGGTCGACACCACCGAAGAAACCACCGGTGACGCGATTCCTTACTACTTTGAAAACAACCCGACGCCGGCCTACAACATGGCGCTGGATGGCGGTTACCCGGTGGTGATTGCCGAGAAAGGTTACGGCACCGTGATGGCCAATTTCCCCAAGCGCAAAGCTGAAGGCAAAGGCGCGGAAATCACTTCGATGACCGGCGGCCTGGCGACCAACCAGATTCCATCGGCGTCCGTCGTGACCCTGGTGACCGACAAACCTGCAGAACTGGCGGCAAGCCTGCAAAAGGCCGGCAGCGAGTTCGCCAAAAACAATGGCGGCAACTTCGAAGTGGCGGCCAAGGTTGACGGCAACGACGTCAAACTGACGGTGACCGGCGTCTCTGCGCACTCCTCCGAGCCGGAGTCCGGTGTGAACCCGGTGGCGCGCATGCTGGTGTTCATCAATAGCCTGAACGGCAAAGTCGCCCTCAAGCACAACCAGTTTACCGACGCGGCCCGCTACGCCGCCGACAACTGGGGCCTGGATTACTTGGGCAACACTTTGAAGGTCGGTTTCGCCGACAGCTTCATGGGCCCGCTGACCACTTCTTTGACCTACGTTGGTGAAAACGACAAAGCCTTCAAACTGGCAGTCAATCTGCGCGTGCCAAAGGGCAAATCGCCAGAAAAGCTCAAGGCTGAAATCGCCGACAAGCTGAGCGCGTGGACGAAGAAGACTCACGTCGCCGTAGCCTTCGATTACTCGATCGCCGATCCAATGTATCGCAACCCGGAAGGTGAATGGGTCAAGGCGCTGCTGGCGGTGTCCACGGAAAACCTCGGCATGAAACACGAGTTCGGCACTTCTGCCGGCGCGACGTCGGTGCATGAGTTGCCGAATGGCGTGCAATTTGGTCTGGCGCGTCCTGAGGTGAAATATACCGGACACACCGATGGCGAGTTCAAGACCGTTGACCAGTTCTTGCTGGATCTGCAGATCGTCACCGAAATGATGGGGCGCATCGGGCAACTGCCGAAGCTGTAACGGAAACGAAAAAAGGACCGTAATGGTCCTTTTTTATGGGCCGTAAAAAATCGCGCACAAACAAAAACGCCGATCATCACTGATCGGCGTTTTTGTTGAAAATGGAGCGGGAAACGAGACTCGAACTCGCGACCCCGACCTTGGCAAGGTCGTGCTCTACCAACTGAGCTATTCCCGCAATGGCGTCCCCTAGGGGACTCGAACCCCTGTTACCGCCGTGAAAGGGCGGTGTCCTAGGCCACTAGACGAAGGGGACACAGGCTACAACTTTCACTCAAATAAAAACGCCGCTCTCACTGAGCGGCGTTTTCATGAATTTGGAGCGGGAAACGAGACTCGAACTCGCGACCCCGACCTTGGCAAGGTCGTGCTCTACCAACTGAGCTATTCCCGCAAATGGCGTCCCCTAGGGGACTCGAACCCCTGTTACCGCCGTGAAAGGGCGGTGTCCTAGGCCACTAGACGAAGGGGACACGCTACCCGGAACACATGGTGTGTGTTTCGGTGTCCAGATCCGCATCCGAAGACTTGGTTCTGGTTTCACTCAGCACCGCCCGAAAGCACTGCTGTTTAAAATTGGAGCGGGAAACGAGACTCGAACTCGCGACCCCGACCTTGGCAAGGTCGTGCTCTACCAACTGAGCTATTCCCGCATTGGCGTCCCCTAGGGGACTCGAACCCCTGTTACCGCCGTGAAAGGGCGGTGTCCTAGGCCACTAGACGAAGGGGACACACTACAACATTCACTCCCTGCCGCGCTTCGCTGTGTGCTTTACGCTGCAAGTGGCGCGCATTCTATGGACGGATTGAAGGGTCGTCAACCCCCAGATATAAATTTATTTAAATCAATGACTTCGACCCGCTTTTCAGGAGCAATCGGACTTTTCCCACGCCCAGACCTTGACGCCTATATTCCGCCACTCGCCAAGACGCTATAGTCCACCCCACAGTGATGGCAATCTGCACATCAAGCGCCAGCATTCATATAAGCAGCACGCGGCCGATACAGATTGAACCAGCCGATCCAACGCGTCGAACGGCGCTAGGCGCACTAAAGCCCAGCCACTACACTCGCGTGCGAACCCTATCAAGAGGTCTTACCGGTGACACCACTCATGATCACCCTGCTCGTCGTAGCCGGGATCGCAATTCTGATCGCCATCGGCTACATGAACCATGTGGTGGAAAACAACAAACTGGAGAAGGCCCGCACCAAGGTCGAACTCAACGATCGCTTGCGGCGCTGCGGCGAACTGACCGAAACCTTTCCCGGCCAGTTCATGACACCTGCGCTCAAACTGCTGCTGACCCGTCTTGAGCTGAATGTCTGCCAGCGCCTGTTGAATCTCGAGAAAACCAGCGCCACCACCAAAGCCCGCATCACCGAACTGAGCGCGCTGGTGGCCCAAGGCGAATCGATCCCGGTCAACAACCCGCCGGCACCGATCCTGACCGAAGCCAAGGCCAAGGATGTGCGCTTCCTGCTGGAAGCCCTGCACGGTCAGATCACCCGCGCCGCGCACGATGGCTTCCTGGCGCCGAATGAAGCCAAACACTGGATTCGCGAAGTGCGCCACATCCTCGTGCTGCTGCACATCGAATTCTTCAACAACCTTGGCCAACAGTCCCTGCAACAAAACCAACCCGGCCAGGCCCGCCTCGCCTTCGAGCGCGGCGTGCAATACCTGCGCAAACAGCAAGACCCGCAGATCTACGCCGAACAACTGCAATACCTGGAAAAACTGCTGGCCCGCGCCAACGCCCAGGTTATGGACAAAATTGCCCCGGTTGAAGGCGAAGAAAACCAACTCACCGCCGGCCTCAAAGACGTCGAAGCGGATGCGGACTGGAAGAAAAAAGTCATCTACGACTGATCGCCGCCGTTGAAAGAAAAGCCACCCCAGAGGTGGCTTTTTTGTCGGTGACTGCTGGAGATTGAGTGAATGGAAGACCGCAATCGCGAGCAAGCTCCCCCCTACAATTGCGCGGGGTACATCTGATAGAGATCGTCGGTTGCGAGGCCGCAATCGCTAGCAGGGCTAGCTCCCACAGTGGGAATGCATGCAGCCTGCGAGCGATTGGTCGGCCCGCAGGGAAGCCACAAGGAAAGCAAACCACAGCAAACCGCATCCGCTTCTCACCACTCAACACAATGAGCGCAAGCTCGAGTGCAGCCCTTGATCTTGATCTCGGAGCCCGTCGGCAGGCTGAGTGCAGGGATTGATCAGGGCGTGGGAGCGCAGCGACCGTTCGACGAAGTCGAACACAGCGAGAGGAGGTGCAGCGCAGCAAACCGGAGGCGATGCGCCCGGATCGAACCCGGAGCGAAGGAACCCCGAGCCCCAGCGAGCGGGCCGAACGTCAGGGCAAAGCCTTTTGGTTCCTTTTTGGCGTCTGAAAAAGGGACTCGCCGTAAGGGCGAAACCGCCAGTCGCAACCCCCAAAAAAACGGATATAACCCCAACCCCCAAACAGCCTGGTCGGCCCAAAGGCCGCCAAAGCAACAAAAAAACCTCAAAGCCGAAAATGCCCAACCATCCCCCGCAACTCTCCCCCCAACTGCGCCAACTCAACACTCGAAGCCGCATTGCCACGCATGGCCAACGACGAATGATCCGCACTCGCGCGAATACTCGTCACACTGCGATTAATCTCCTCGGCCACCGAACTCTGCTCCTCAGCCGCCGCCGCAATCTGCTGATTCATCTGCTGAATCAACGAAACCGCCGCCGCAATACTGCCCAACGCACTCTCCGTCTGCAGCGCATCACTGACGGCGAGCTTCACCAAATCACCACTGCCCTGAATCTGCTGCACCGACGAATGCGCCGCCGCCCGCAACGCACTGACCAGCCGCTCGATTTCTTCGGTTGACTGCTGCGTGCGTCGCGCCAAAGCCCGCACCTCATCGGCAACAACGGCAAAACCACGCCCCTGCTCACCGGCCCGCGCCGCCTCGATCGCAGCGTTCAACGCCAACAGATTGGTCTGCTCCGCCACGCTTTTGATCACATCCAGCACCGCACCAATATTCTGGATCTGCGCACTGAGGCTTTCGATGCTTGAACTCGCCGATGTCGCCGAATCCGCCAGTTGTTCGATTCGCGCCATGCTCTGGCGCACCACCTGCTGGCCACTTTCGACCTTTTCGTCCGCGGTCTGCGCCGCCAGCGCCGCCTCTTCGGCATTACGCGCAACATCATGCACCGTGGCCGTCATCTGATTCATGGCCGTGGCGACCTGCTCGGTTTCTTCTTTTTGGCTGCTGACCTCAAGATTGGTCTGCTCGGTGACCGCCGACAGCGTCTGTGCCGAATTAGCCAGTTGCTCGATGCCGGCCTGCAACCCGCTGACAATTTTGCTAAGTCCTGCGCCCATCTGCTGCATCGCCAGCATCAACTGGCCAATCTCGTCACGCCGCGTCACCTCGACCGTCGCACTCAAATCACCGGCGGCAATCTGCTGCGCCACATGAATCACACTGCGCAATGGCGCGACGATCAGTCGAGTGATCACCCACGCAGCCATCAACCCGACCAATAGCGCCAGCGCCGAAGAGCCGAGAATCAACAACGAATTTTTCTTCAGTTCGGCCTGCATCGCTGCGTCTTCGGCAACATAGGCCTGGTCCACCCGCTCCACGACCTGACTCGCACGCTGATGCAATTGCTCGTAAACGGTTTTCTCCTGGGCCAGCAAACCGGTGTACTCGGCCAGCTTGTCGTTGAACCCGGCAATGTGTCCGGACACTTCATTGAGCACGGTCAGATAACCCTCGTCCTTGACCGTGGACTTCAGTTCCTCGGCTTGCGCCTGCGCCTGGGCGGCCTGCTCGATATTGCCCTTGTCGCCGCTGTCGGCATCGCCTTTGCGGCTCTGATCGAGACGAACCCGCGCCTCGTTCATGGCTTGCAGCATCAACCGCGAAACCTGACTGACCTGACTGGCCTGCTCGATGAACTGCGCGCCGTCCTTGCCCTCGCTGTCTTTCAAGGTATAGGCGCCATCGTCGGCAAGCCCGGCCTGCAACACATCAAGGTTGTTGGCCACACTCGAAACCGACCAACTGGCCATTTCCAGCGCCAGATCCTTGGCCTGCGTCAGCGAAACGAATTCATCGAAGGCTTTGCGGTAGGCTGCCAGCGATGACTGCACATCGCTCATCACCGCCACGTTCGCTGGGGTCTGCGCTTTGAGCTGATCGGCCAGGGCAATCAGGCCATCGACACCCTCACGCAAGGCATCGGCGGTTTTCGGATTGCCGTGCAGGGCGTAGTCCTGTTCCAGCAAGCGCACCCTGAGCAGGTCACTATTGAGCGAGGACATCTGTTTAAGCCCCTCGAACCGGTGACTGATGGTCTGCAGGGACCAGACGCCAATGGCCGCGACCAGCGCGGTCAGCAGCAGCACGAGCACGAAGCCGATACCCAGTTTTTTCGCCATACCGAGGTTGGCAAAACGTCCTTGCATGGCCGAAATCATTGCGCGTAGTCCCCTGCCATAGTCTGTAAGCGAAGATTCGCAACGGCCATCCAACTGCACAAGTCTCTGGCGTCGGAATAATGGCAAAAAGCTACGCCCCCGTCGTTTTCAGAACGCTTGAGGTCGATCCGCACGTGTGTTGCGAAAAAATTGCCGGGCCCGTGGATCGCAAGCGTAGGCGACGTTGATGCGCTGCCATTCGACGAGCTGACCGCCGGGACTGAAGGCGCTCGCCGGCGCCAGTTCCACACCGCTGCTTTGCGCGATCTTGTGCAGTCGCCCCGGATCGACCACTGGCGGTCGCGCCCAAATGAACAGACCGCCAACCGGTTTGCCGAACACTTCCCAGTCGGCATCTTCCAGCGCCTGCAAGGCAGCAGCACGATCGGTGTTCAAACGCTGGCGCTGGCGTTGCACCAGTTTGCGATAGGCACCGCTGGCCAACAGACTGGCCAGCACCGCTTCGGCAAACCGGCAAATACCCAGGCTGGTGACCGTTTTGACCTGGGCCAGACGCTCAATCAGCTCGTCATCAGCCAGCACGAAGCCGACCCGCAACGAACTGCTGAGCGTCTTGGAAAAACTGCCTACGTAGATCACTCGCGGATCCAGCGCGGCCAGTCGGGTGCCGTTGCCCTGGTGCATATCGGCGTAGACATCGTCTTCGATCAACCGTACGTCATGATCTGCACACAACTGCAGGATTCGATGCGCTACGGACTGCGTTAAACAGGTGCCGGTCGGGTTGTGATGATGGCTGTTGATGAACATCGCAACAGGCTGAAACTGATCCAGCAACGCCGCCAGCATGTCCGTGTCCGGCCCGCCGGGCGTTCGGCGCACCTCCAGCAGGTGGACGCCATGCATTCGCAACAGATCGAACAGCGGCGCGTAGCCCGGTGTTTCAACGACCACATGGTCCCCAGCCTTGAGCAGAACCCTGACCAGCAAATCCAGCGCATGGCTGGCGCCGTGGGTGGTCAGTACCTGATTCTCACACGCTGGGATTCCCACGAGCGCGAGGCGTTTGACTATCTGCTCACGCAAGGCCGGCAACCCCAACGGCGTGCTGTAATTGAACAGGCTGGCCATGTCGGCGCGAGCGACCTGGCCAATCGCATAATTGAGGTCATCAGACTCACGCCAGTTCTCGGGCAGGCCGCCGTCACCGAGTTTCAGCCATGCGCCAAACCCGCGATGGCCTTGATTGCCACCCCTCCCCGGCCAATGCGTATTGCCAGGCGCCAATGAGGGTGACGCAGCGACGATGAAACCGGCGCCGTGACACGAAGTCAGAACGCCTTGCGCCACCAGACGTTCGCACGCCTGCGCCACGCACGCCTGACTTAGCAGATTGGCGCGCGCGATCTGCCGCACGGGGGGTAGACGCGTCGTCGGCGCTACCGCATCGCGCGCGATCCACTCAATGACGCCGTCAACAATCTGCTGCACGACCGGCACCATTGCCTGTCGGTCAATTCTCAATTCCATGAGCACACAAACTCCTGTCCGTTTTGCTGGCGGCAGTAAATCACAGCCGCGCTCGACAGGCTGTGCGACAACGCCGTCAAAAGTGCTCGATCTAACTCTTTGATACACATTGTTTAGCCGAACACCCGAACTAAACGCCAGACACGAAAAAACCCGCACGAGAGCGGGTTCTTTCATTGCAGATTTTTCTCAGAACGCGGTCACGCCACCGTCCACCGTCAGCGAGTGGCCCGTGGTAAAAGCAGCGCCATCGCTGCACAGATACAGCACCGCACTGGCGATCTCCTCGACCTTGCCGATGCGCCCGACCGGATGCATGGCGTTGGCGAAGTCGGCTTTCTTGGGGTCCGCCTCATAGGCACGACGGAACATATCGGTGTCGATCACCGCCGGACACACGGCGTTGACGCGGATTTTCTTCTTCGCATATTCGATGGCCGCTGATTTGGTCAGGCCGATCACCGCATGTTTGGATGCCGCGTATATGCTCATCTTCGGCGCCGCGCCCAATCCCGCCACCGAAGCCGTGTTGACGATCGCCCCACCGCCCTGAGCCAGCAACAGCGGCAGCTGATACTTCATGCACAGCCACACGCCTTTGACGTTGACGCCGATGATCGCGTCGAACTCCTCCATCGAGCCCTCCGCCAGTTTGCCCTTCTCGATTTCAATGCCGGCATTGTTGAAGGCATAGTCGAGTCGGCCGTAGGTATTTATTACCTCGTCCATCAGATTTTTCACTTCGCTTTCGACGGTAACGTTGCAACGCACGAAGGTCGCTTCGCCGCCGGCTGTACGAATCAGCGCCACCGTCCCTTCGCCCCCTGCGGTATCGAGATCGGCCACCACCACTCTCAAACCCTCTGCAGCGAAAGCCTGGGCCGTCGCTCGGCCGATGCCATTGGCCGCTCCGGTGACCACTGCAACCTGACCGGAAAACGTCATGCTCATGCTTATGTCCTCGAACGCAAAGAAGCTGGGGATGTGAAGTTGCAGCATAGTCATGGGCAGGCATCGCGCGTCAGCACTATCCAGTGGCTGTC